>CBDAFF010000047.1:0-56944 GCA_965195195.1 uncultured Anaerolineales bacterium
ACGCCTTCACCAGGCGTGCCTAGCTCAACGCGGATTGGTCCCTCCATCAACTCCGGATCTTGAATCAACTCAGCAGCCTTCTCCGCTGCAGTCAACATCTCGATTAGCCGGGCCCAGTGATAAGCAAAAGTCGCATGAACAGGGAGACCACCGAAGAAATCCTTATAAGCGTTATATTCCGCATCTGCTAGCGGAGTTCCTGTTCCACTGCAGACATTAAGCCTGGCCAGAGGGCCCACCCTATACACACCGCTCTCAATACCGGCTGTGTAGCCCTGCCAACCGATTTTCCGTAGGAATGGGATTTTTACATATGTCCAGGTCTCTGTGCGCTCCTCGATCAAATCCAGAAGTTGATTCGCCTGCGCCAGCTCAACCTCATCGCCATCTGGGCTCACCACCCGGATGCGCCCGTCATAGAAATTAATTGAACCTTCCGCGTCAACCATGCCCATGTAATAGGTCGGCAGCGAATGGTCCTTGTCATCGAGGAGATCCCTGAAAAGCCCCTTTGCAAGATAGATGTCTTTAAAGATCTCCAAAGTTTGCTGCGCGAAAACGATGCAGGACTGCAGCATCGCCTCAATGTCCTTCTGCTCCTCTGGTGTAATCGCTTTGGACTGACCGCCCGGTAAAGCAGTTACCGGATGAATTGAGCGTCCCCCGACAGCTTCGATGATCCGCTGCCCGTAGGAGCGGTGCTTGATGACTTCTTTGCCCAGCTCTACCCCAACTTTATTGATAACCCCGAGGATGTTCCTTTCCTGCGGCGGCGTATCAACGTCGAGTAGGAAATCCGGACCGCCAAGATAATAAAAATGCAGCAGGTGATCTGAAAAGATGTAGGCGTTGTACATCAACTCGCGCAGTTTACGCGCTCTGGGTGGCGGCTCAACGCCGTAGCAAGCATCCAGTGCCTTCACAGATGCTAGATGGTGCGCTTCAGGGCAAACGCCACAAATCCGTTGAGTTATTTGTGGCATGTCTTCTCCATATCGACCCTGGCAGAATCGTTCAAAACCGCGCAGTTCCGGTATTTGGAAGAAGGCGTCCTTCAGTTCTCCACGCTTATCGAGGAACAATTCGATCTTGCCATGCCCCTCCAAACGGGTGATCGGGTCAATCGTGATGCGTGTAGTTTTCTTACTCACGGCATACACTCCCTAGCGCCGAGGATGCCAAACTGAAGCGATAAAACGTACCAATCACATCTTCAATCTCCTGCAATATGGCGTCTTCATCTTGAAGGACAGCCTCGCCCTCCTCACCTACGCCAATTAATGAGGCGATAGTATTTAATATCGCCGCACCCTGATCGGTCACTCCCGCAGTAGGGCCTGCGCAGCCTGTGCAGGGCATATTCGCATTCGGACAAGCGGCTCCACAACCGCCGCGGGTGGCGGGCCCCAGGCAAATCAAACCTTGATCCAGCAGGCAAATCTCCGGGTCAGCTTCGATCTCATGCGGGCGGTAAATTTTAGTAATTGGCTGCTCCGTGCGCTCGCGTGGGCACTCCTCACAAAGGTTCTTCTCGGAAGCGAAAACCGTCCCTTTTTCAGGCAGCTTCCCGCTAATAACCGCTTCGAAAACGGCGCTGATGATCTCGCGCGGCGGTGGGCATCCTGGTATGTAGTAATCAACACTGACTACAGCGTCCAATGGCTTAAGTCGATTTAGAAATTGCGGTAGCTCAAGGCTGCAGCCGTCAACCAGCGAGGTCTCTGTAGGAATGGGGTCATGATCCCTGAAAAGGGTGGAAAAGATCTCCTCACGACTGGAAAGATTTGCTAACCCGATCACACCACCCGTGTGGGCACAAGAACCATAGGCGACTAAAATTCTGGCCTTTTTACGTAGCAATTGGGCAAGCTCGAAATTCTCCTGCGTGCGGATTGCTCCATTGAATAGAACCAAGTCTATCCAGCCATCCGGATACTCTCTTAAATTGTCATACTTCACATCTGCAGCACATGGCCATAAGACAATATCCGCTGCCGCGGCGAGATCCAGAATCTGTTCATCGACTTCCAGCAGGGACACATCGCATCCGCCGCATGACGCAGCCCAATAAATACCGAGCTTTAATTTAGTCATCACACCCTACCGGACTCGGTCCCAATTCCTGAAGCTTTGTGGTGAATCCATCCACCGTATTCTGGAATTTGCCACCCTCACTGGCGCTAATCCATTCTAGAAGCACCCGCTCCGGGTTGACGCCCGCCTGTTCCAGCGCTGCTTTTAACAACTGCACACGCCGGCGAGTCTTGTAATTACCATTCACATAATGACAATCGCCCGGATGGCAGCCACCAATCAAGACCCCATCGGCTCCTTTTGCCAGCGCTTCGGTCACCATCGCTGCGTCAACCCTGCCTGAGCAGTTAACTCGCATGGGGATGACATTAGGCGGGTAAATCATGCGACTCACGCCGGCTAGATCTGCGCCTGCATAAGAGCACCAACGGCACAGGAAAGCCATGATTTTAGGTTCAAAGTCATTTCCGCCAGTATCAGACATTGATGAGCGCTGCCTCTATCATCTGAAATAATTGGACATCGGTCAAATTCTTCAACTGCGCAGCTCCAGTTGGGCAGGCGGAGACACATGTGCCACAGCCCTCACAAAGCACATCATTTACCTCCGCGACTCCCGCTTCACTGATCGAAATCGCTTCATAAGGACACATCGACACACAAACGCTGCATCCACCGCAAATAACTTCATTGATCGAGGCCACCTCGGGTGGATGTATGAGCTTCTCTTTTGAGAGTAGAGCGACGGCTTTCGCTGCTGCCCCGCTGCCTTGAGCGACGGCTTCCGGGATGTCCTTCGGCCCCTGACCTGCGCCGGCCAGGAAGATTCCTGCAGTCAAACTGTCGACAGGTCGGAGTTTCGGATGGGCCTCTTTATAGAACCCCTCCCCACCACAGCTTATCTTCAAGCGCTGGGCAAGCGCCTTCGCTGAGGGATGAGGTTCAGTCGACGTTGCCAACACCACCATGTCTGCTTCGACTTCCATACGTTCGTTGGAGAGTGTGTCGACACCACAAACTACAATCTTTTCATCCTCCTGGTATATACGGGCAACCTTGCCGCGGATGTAGAGGATGCGTTCTTCTTCAATGACATGCTGGACGAACTCCTCATATCCCTTTCCACCAGCGCGGATGTCGATGTAAAAGACAACTGTCTCACTATCGGGCACTGCGTGGCTATAAAGCAGGCTGTGCTTGGCGGTGTACATGCAGCACATCTTTGAACACCATGAGTTATGCAGCTCTGGGTCGCGGGATCCTGCGCACTGAACAAATACGATTTTCTTGGGGATTTTACCGTCGGAGATCCTTCGTACTTCGCCTCCAGTTGGACCTGAGGCAGAGAGCAGGCGTTCGAATGTGAGGCCATCTATTACGTCTGGGATACGGCCACCGCCATACTCTGGCAGAGACGTTAATGGGAGCAATTCGTATCCGGTGGCGACAATGATCGCTCCTATGTCCACATCTATGATCTCGGGATGCATATCGTAATCGATCGCCTTCGGTTCACAGACTTTAAAACACTCTTCGCAGCGGAGCGGGCGGAGACCCAGGCAGGTTTGCTCATCCAGGGTGTAGGATGAAGGAATCGCCTGTTGAAAGGGAATGTATATCGCCTTGCGTTCCACAAGGCCTCGTTCAAATACGCTCGGTACACTTTGCGGACAAACATCCACACAATCCCCGCAAAGATTGCATTTCTCCGGATCGACATAGGTCGGGTTCTTGCGAATGCGAACACGGAAATTTCCGATATAACCGGAGACTTCTTCCACTTCGCTATAGGTCATCAAGGTGATCTTTGGATGTCTGGAAACTTCGACCATTTTGGGTGTAAGAATGCATTGGGAACAATCAAGAGTCGGGAAGGTCTCGGAGAGCTGCGCCATATGCCCTCCAATCGAAGGTTCCTTCTCGACCAAAATGACATCGTAACCACTCTCGGCAACATCAAGCGCGGCCTGGATCCCACTGATCCCGCCGCCGATCACAAGACATGTTTCTGAATGATCAACGAGGATTGGTTCAAGCGGGACATTGCCGCGCACTTTCTCGACTGTAAGTTGCGAGATGCGGATGGCTTTCTCGGTCGCTCGTTTTCTGTCTTCATGTACCCAGCTGCATTGCTCGCGGATGTTCGCCATCTCGCAAAGATATGGATTCATGCCAGCATCTATCGCAGCTGACCGAAATGTAGGTTCGTGCATGGAAGGCGAACACGCTGCGACTACTACTCCGTCCAACCTATGCACCGCGATTGCCTCTCGGACCATTCGCTGCCCAGGATCTGAGCACATGTAATCGTAGTCCGTGGTAAAGACAACGTCGTCATATTCCCGTAAAGAGTCAGCGACCGCCTCCGTATCGACGGTTCGTTTGATATTCATACCGCATTGGCAAACGAATACACCGATCCGATTCACGCTTTAATCTCTTCCCCGTACTCGTAACCGGCCTCGAATGCTCGCTCGTTCATCTCGAGGAAACGGGCCGGCACGGACTCGCGAACGGATTCCAACAATGCTTTCTTTCTGATCGCTTCGCTAAGTGCGGCAACCGTTCCAAGCATGACGACATTGGCTACAATTTTGTTGCCTAGCTCCTTGGCGATCCGTGTGGCTGGGACAGTATATAATTGGATACCTTCATCCGCTTCGATGTCCTGTACTAAATCTTCGTCAATAATCAACATCCCGCCTTGAGTGATTTCATGGCTATAACGAGTGAAAGCTTCCTGTGACATGACCACGAGTAAATTGGGGCAAATGATTTTTGGGTAGGTAACCGGGTCTTCGGAGATAACGACGTTCGCGTGACAGGCGCCGCCGCGTGCTTCTGGTCCGTAGGACTGCGTCATCACAGCGTTCTTGTTATCATGAAGCGCAGCTGCGCGGCCAGCGATCATCCCAGCGGAGATGATGCCTTGCCCGCCAAATCCGGCAAACCGCAGTTCAGTCCTCATTGCAGCTTGAGCAACCTCCCGGATAACTGCCGCCTCTCAATATTCGCTACATGCGGGTGCCGGGCGGCGTATCTCCCCACCATAAACGGAGATTAGGCTGTCGTACATTTATTCACAAGTACTAAGTGTCAGAGAAAATCAAGCATAACGTCAATGAAATACAGTGAATAAGCATCTAGAATATGGTTTGCTTGAAGGTTTACAAGCGGGGATCGAGTTTACCCCTGCATATGCTGATTGTATAATCCACTCCGGTTGTACTTAATCGTCGTCTTGGAGAGACACACATAGCATGTCATCCAAGATCCTATCGGGTCTAATGAGCCCCTGCCCCACTTCAGATCTAAGGTCACTCAGCATGATGACGAACGTGCGAGGATAACAATGGCCCGACTGCACGAACATCAAGGAAAATGCCTGCTCGCAAGCGAAAAGATCGGCATCCCCAGAGGCGAGGCTGCATGCACGCCATCAGAAGCGAAAAGGATCGCAGAAGAGCTTGGCTGTGAAGTTGTTGTCAAAGGACAAGCTTGGGTGACCGGGCGCGCAGCTCTCGGGTTGATTAAGTTTGCTGATTCACCCGAAACCGCCGCAGATGCAGCGAGTTCGATTTTAGGCAAGGAAGTCGGCGGATTTGAAATCGACACGGTGCTGGTTGAAGAGAAACTTAATGTGAAGCGGGAATTCTATGCCGGCGTCATTATCGATGATATTGCCCAAGCACCCAGAATTATCTTCAGTGCAAAAGGCGGATCGGGCGTTGAGCAGATCGCAAGCGAACATCCTGATGCGCTTGCCCAGACGCCTGTCGATATCCAAACCGGATTTCCTGACTATTACGCACGCGATCTTGTACGCCAGGTCGGCATTCGCGGAAAGCTCCAGCTGGCATTGGGTCTTTTACTGTCACGACTTTACCTCGTCGCTCGTAACTCGGATGCACGCGCAGCAGAAATCAACCCCATTGTGCTCACGGAGGATGGGAAACTCATCGCCGCAGACTGCCGCATCACCGTTGATGATTATGCCGTGTTCCGGCACCCGGGGCTGGAGATTGGCGTCGCCCGCGAGTTCGACCGACCGCCAACGGAGCTCGAGCGCATCGCCTGGGATGTTGAGAAGAGTGATTATCGCGGGACCTTCTACTTCATCCAGATGGAGCAGGATTTCATGCGTGGGGATAAAGTCATAGGTTTTCACGGCGCTGGCGGCGGGGGATCGATGATGAGTATGGACGCCATACTGAAAAAAGGGTACAAGATTGCCAACTTCGTTGACACAAGCGGGAATCCACCCGCATCGAAGGTATATCGCGCCGCCAGAATCATCCTGGCCCAGGGACCCATCGATGGCTATTTTGCCTCCGGCTCAGGTGTCGCCTCGCAGGAACAGTTCCACAGCGCCCGCGGTCTGGCAAAGGCATTTCTTGAAGGTCCATTGAACGTCCCCGCTGTGATCCGATTAGGAGGCAACGCGGAAGATCGAGCGATTGCGCTCATGGAACGGGTTAACGACGCTCTCCCTGTACCTATCGAAGCTTATGGAAAAGACGATTCACCTGATTTCTGTTCAGATCGCCTGGATGTTCTAGTAAAGGACTTTCTTCCCGTCGAAGACACTGCTCCGCTCGTTGAGAAACCCCAACCTGAAGAGCCGTACCAATTTGAAACTGTATCCGGTGGCACTGTGCTTCTCGATCACGCTGCATGTCGCCAGTGTGAGACGCATATCTGCATTGAAACCTGTGTGCCAGAAATCCTTGTCCTCAAGGACGGCCTCCCCATGCTAAATATCAGCGTGGAGGAAGCCCGAAAAGGCGGCTGCATCGAGTGCCTCGCTTGCCAGGTTGAGTGCTACTTTGGAGGTAACCGGGGCGGTTATGTCGAACTTCCAATACCAGGGCTGGATTAAGTTTCACCAGCCTTCTTCGATAGAGAACGATCACAGGAGCGGATATGTCGATCCTGATCGATGATAAGAAAAGTGTCCTCGTCCAAGGTATCACAGGGCGTGAAGGGCGAACGAGAGCCTCCCTGATGAAGGATTATGGCACCAATATTGTCGCCGGTGTCACGCCCGGTAAGGGCGGCCAGGAGATCATCGGTGTGCCCGTCTACGATACGGTTCTCGAGGCCAGTGAAGCGTGTGGTAAATTCGACATCAGCGTGCTCTTCATACCTGCTCCGCTGGTCCGGAGTGCAGCCCTGGAGGCGATCGATGCTGGCGTAAAACTGCTGGTCATTGTCCCGGACCGAGTCCCGATCTACGACGTGCTTGAGATTGCACACAGCGCAAAAAAGCACAAGGCGCAATTCGTAGGACCAAACACGCTGGGGGTTCTTTCCCCGGGCAAAGGTGTACTGGGGATGATCGGCGGTCGTGCGGCATCCGCACGTTCCTGGTTCTTCCCCGGACCGGTAGGGATCACCTCACGCTCCGGCGGCATAACATCATCCATGGCCTATTACCTCGCTCAGGAAGGCATCGGCGCGACAACGCTTGTTCACGTAGGTGGAGATGTCGTCGTCGGCCTACCCCACCCTGAAGTTGTTAAACTCTTCCAGAAGGATCCGGAAACGAAGGCGATCGTGATGTTCGGCGAGATCGGCGGCAGCCAAGAGGAGCGAGTCGCGGACCTCGTTGAATCGGGCGAGGTCACAAAACCAATTATCGCCTTCATAGGCGGAAAAGCCGCCAAGAGCGGCACACGCTTCAGTCATGCAGGTGCAATTGTGGAAGGCAATCGCGGCACATACGAAGGAAAGGTAAAGCGTCTGCAAGAGGTAGGAGCCACGGTTGTGGACGCCTTCGGAGATCTGCCGCGTGCCACCAAATCCGTTCTTGAGAAACATGGGATAAAGCTATGACCAATCTAAGTTGGAAAACCTCGATCACTGAGATCAAACCAAACGAAGTCCGGCTGCGCGGTTACAGAATCGATGAACTAATGGGCTCTATCTCGTTCGCAGAGGCAATATACCTTGCCATTAAAGGTGAACTGCCTTCAGCAGACGTAGCCAAAATGATGAATGCCATGCTGGTCTCATCGATCGATCACGGGGCTTCACCTC
Organism: uncultured Anaerolineales bacterium; assembly: GCA_965195195.1. Classification (GTDB taxonomy): domain Bacteria; phylum Chloroflexota; class Anaerolineae; order Anaerolineales; family E44-bin32; genus E44-bin32. The sequence goes on from CBDAFF010000047.1 coordinate 8,074, forward strand.
CTTCTGCGCTTGCTGCCCGCACAGTGGCGTCCACCGGTGCGCCGCTCAACGCCGCAGTGGCTGCCGGGATCCTTTCCATCAATCGCCATCATGGTGGCGCAATACAAGGTTGCATGAAGATCCTGCAAAGTGGGATCGATCGCGTCAATCAATCTGGTGAGACCATCGACAAAATCGCAGCCGATCTCGTTGCCGAACATAAGGCTTCCGGGAAACGGATCGCGGGGCTGGGCCATCGTATCCATACCGACGACCCACGGACGGCGAAACTCTTTCAGCTCGCGCAGGAGTTGGGAATTGCCGGAGATGGTGTGCAGATGATCAATGCCATTCAGTCTTCATTGGAAGAAGCTGGAAAAGCACTGCCGATCAACGTCGATGGGGCCATCGCTGCCGTGCTCTTTGATCTCGATATCCCATCTGAACTTGCAAATGCGATGTTCTTCATCGCCAGAGTCCCGGGCCTCATCTTTCAGGCTCATGAAGAACAGACTCGCGAGCGACCAATGCGCCGCATTCACCCTACAGAAATCTCATACGACGGTCCCGCGCCGCGATCTTTGGATTGACAGGTAAGTCATTCATGCTTGGAGGTCTGTGATGCCAAACTCGATAGCCGATCTCATCCCAGAAATCAAACAGATCCAGGACGACGATTTGCGAGAAAAAGTCATCGCGGTTTGGGATGATGCCCTGGCAAAAGGAGGATGGCAGCTTGAAGACCTCGAGACGATGCCCTACACGCTCCTGGTCGATGAAGTTGAGATCAGCTTCCCCGAACATGTAAGTGTTGTCTGCAGATTGTGCATCGCCATGGAGGATGTCCTCGCTGATGCATATGGAGAACGGTATTCGATCGATAAGGATGTTCTGATCGCCGGCGCGCTCTTGGCGGACGTTGGCAAGCTGCTTGAGTTCAGCCGCGAGGGTGATAATTTCGTCTGGGCCAGCACCTATGAATATCTACGCCACCCATTCACGGGTGTCGCCCTGTGCTATTTACATGAGATCCCAGAAGCCGTCATGCATATTGTAGCGACCCACTCCTGGGAGGGAGATAAATTCACGCGGCGACCGGAGTCAATTGTCTTTCACCACGCCGATTTTACCGACTTCGACCTGACAAAATACGCATCAAAACACCCATGATTATGGAACCTTCAGGGTAAAGAGGATCGCATGGGACAGACCTTCGCTGAAAAGACTCTCGCACGACATTCCGGTAAACGACAGGTAAACCCTGGCGATATCGTCGAGATTACACCACAGGTCGCGTTATCGCACGATAACACTGCCGCCATTGTGGGCATCTTTCAACGTATGGGCGGCAAGAAGGTATTTAATCCGCAGATGCATGCGATCTTCCTCGATCATGCTGCCCCTGCTCCAACAACTAAACACGCTGAAAACCACCGCATCATACGTGATTTTGTGCGTGAGCAAGCAATCCCCCACTTCTTCGATGTCGGCCGAGGCATCTGCCATCAGGTTCTCGTTGAGGAGGGATTAGCGCTTCCAGGCGAGATTGTCCTTGGCTCAGATTCGCATACGCCTCACGCAGGAGTTATGGGCGCTTTCGGCGCCGGCATCGGTCGCAGCGAGATGGCCTCCATCTGGGCGGTCGGTACACTCTGGCTGCGAGTCCCGGAGAGCTTGAAGATTATCGTTACCGGAGATATGCCCGCCTGGGTTACTCCAAAGGATCTCACCTTGAAAATCGTTGGCGATCTCGGAGCGGACGGCGCATTGTACCTTTCCGTCGAGTGGTATGGCAATGTGATCGTGGACATGAACCTGAGCGAACGTGCGACCCTCACCAATATGGCGGCTGAGATGGGAGCGAAGAACAGCTACATCCCGCCTGATGATAAAACGCTTGCTTATCTATCTGACCGGGCCAGACATAATTTTGAACCTGTGCTTCCGGATCCAGATGCTGCTTATGTGCAAGTACTTGAAATCGATGCCCGCAGTCTGGAGCCGATGATCGCCTGCCCGCACACCGTTGATAACGTTAAACCATTGTCGGAAGTTGCGGGGACGAAAGTGGACCAGGCTTTCCTGGGAACCTGCACGAACGGCCGTCTGGAGGACCTCGCTTCTGCCGCAGAAATCCTGCGCGGGCGGAAGCTTTCTCACGGGACAAGGATGATCGTCATCCCCGCTTCCTCCGAAATCTTGCGGGAAGCATTACGCAAGGGGTATGTCGAGGATTTTTTGAATGCTGGTGCAATAATTGAAAGCCCTGGCTGTGGACCCTGCATGGGCAACCACCTGGGAGTCCCCGCTCCCGGCGAGGTGACGATCAGCACCGCCAATCGCAATTTTCAAGGCCGTATGGGGACGAAGGAAAGCGAGATTTACCTCGCCAGCCCGGCAGTCACCGCCGCGTCCGCTGTCGCCGGGATGATCTCACACCCGAATACACTGGATTGAGGTAAGCGATGGAAATCATCCGTGGTCGTGCATGGAAGTACGGCGATAACGTCAACACCGACGTCATATTCCCTGGAAAATACACTTACACCATCAGCGAACCAGCAGAAATGCCTGCGCACGCCCTCGAGGATTTGGACCCCAACTTCGCCGGTGGGGTCAACCCTGGTGACATTATCGTTGCCGGGAAGAATTGGGGCTGCGGCTCCTCGCGCGAGCAGGCAGTGACATGTTTGAAGGAAAACGCCCTGGGGGCAATAATCGCTGAGTCTTTCGCACGCATCTATTACCGCAACTGTCTGAACGCCGCGCTTCCGGCGCTCATATGTCCTGAAGCCGTCCAAGCTATCCAAGAGGGCGAACAGATTGAGATCGACCTGGACAAAGGTGAAATCCGTACAAGCAACGGTATTTACACGTTTAACCCTCTCCCCGAGATTGTCAGGGAGATTTTCGATGCCGGTGGTCTTATCGCTCACACGAAGAAACGATTAGAAGGAAGCCAGCGGTGACCATAACTATGAGCAATCACTTATGACCGGGAATATTTTAAGTTCTAATCAAGCACCTACGTGAGTTCCTTCGAATGAAGATTCCAATGTTACGAAAACTAACGAGAACAAACTGAGAGGAGTTTTAATCAATGTCAAAATATCGAATCGCATGGATGCCGGGTGATGGCGTAGGCGTAGATGTAATGGACGCCGCGCAGATTGTCCTCGACGCCATAAAGCTCGACGCCGAATATGTCCCTGCGGACATCGGTTGGGAATTCTGGCGCAAGGAAGGCGATCCACTCCCGGAAAGGACGATCGCCGTATTAGAAGATTGCACCTGCGGATTGTTCGGCGCTATCACCTCAAAACCCACGGATGAAGCAGAACTTGAGCTTGCTCCGGAACTCAAGGGCAAAGGGCTATCATATCGAAGCCCGATCGTCCGTCTCCGGCAGCACTTCGACTTATATACAAACCTACGACCTTGCAAGGCCTACCCGGGCAGCCCGCTGAATTATCGCGATGACATCGACCTGGTCGTCTTCCGGGAGAACACTGAGGGCCTTTACAGCGGGGTTGAATTTCACCCTCTTCCAAAGGAACTCCGGGAGACGATGAAACAATTCAACCCGGCAATTGGGCGTTTCGACGCGATTCCGGGAGATGAGCTGGCTGTCAGCCTGCGAGTGATCACAAAACGTGGTGCACACAGGATCATCCGCCAGGCGTTCGAGTATGCCAAGCGATTTGGTTACCCCACCGTCACGCTGGTTGAGAAACCGAATGTCCTGCGTGAGACAAGCGGGCTGATGATCCAAGAAGCCCGTAAAGTTGCCAGCGATTACACGGATATTGAACTCTGGGAAACCAATATCGATGCGCAGATGATGTGGCTCCTTAAAAACCCCGATAATTACGGCGTGCTCGTGACAAGCAACATGTTTGGTGACATCCTATCCGATCTTTCTGCCCAGTTGGTCGGCGGTCTTGGTTTTGCCTCCAGTGGAAACATCGGTGATAAGTTCGCCGTCTTCGAGCCTACCCACGGGTCAGCCCCAAAGTATGCAGGTCAATACAAAGTTAACCCCATCGCCATGCTCCTTGCTGTGAAGCTCATGCTTGACTGGCTGGGAGAGATCGATATGGCTCAGTCACTTGAAGATGCAATCGCGAAAGTGATCGCTGAAGGAGAAGTCCGCACATACGATATGGGTGGTGAAAGCACGACGCTAGAAATGGCACATGCTGTTGCCAGTAAGCTATAGTCGCGAACCAATATTCTTTGGATTTGGAGGATGGTATGACCTCAATCAGCCGTAAAATGGCTGAATTTACCGACAGGCTGAGTTATGACGACATTCCGCAGGATGCGATCTATGAAGCGAAGCGCTTCTTACTGGACAGCATCGGCTGCGCATTGGCCGCAACCCAGAACGAGGACATGCAGGCCATGTATCGCTTCACAGAGAAACTCGGCGGCACACCTGAAGCGACTGTAATCGGGACGGGCTCTAAAACCAATGCCCCGAATGCCGCACTGATGAATGGCCTGCTCATCCGCGCCCTGGATTACAACGACATCTACTGGGTTCAAGACCCGAGCCACCCATCGGACCTCCTTGGCGCCGTTCTCGCTGCCGCGGAAGCCAATGGGCAAAACGGGGCAGACCTCCTCGTGGCAACCGTTATCGCCTACGAACTGGAAATGCGCTGGTGTCATGCAGCCTCGCCGGGGATCCGAGAAGTCGGCTGGCATCACGCTTCACTAACGCAATTCGTCAGCCCGCTCGTCGCCGGTAAGTTGTATGGATTGGGAATTGATCAGCTCATCGCCGCCATGGGCATCAGCGGCAGCAGCCACTTCACACTCGGAGGCGTTGTTGCCGGGCACCTCACGAATATGAAAAACACCGCCGACCCTCTCGCCGCACAAGCCGGTGTGTACGCCGCGTTAATGGCTCGTGAGGGTTACGAGGGTCCTGTCCACGTAATCGAGGGGAAAGAAGGGTTGATCGAAGTTCTGAACAATGTAACATGGGATACGGACGCTCTGCTCGAAGGGCTTGGCGATGAGTTTCTCATTACAAAGTGCAGTTATAAGGCCTTCCCTACGGAGGCACTCACACACCAGCCAATAAGCGCAGCGCTCAAAGTAATCACCGAGCATGAGATTAGGCACGAGCAGATTCAAGAAATACTAGTCAAAACAACCACTCGCGGCGCGGACATCCTCTCCGACCCAAGTAAATACAAACCCGACACGAAAGAAACCGCCGATCACAGCCTGCCTTATGTAATCGCCGCGGCCGTTGTTGACGGGAATGTATTGCCCGAGTCGTTTGAAGAGCATAAATTGAGGGATCCAGACATAAGAGCGACTCTTCAGAAGATCAAGGTTATCGCTGATCCCGAGATCGACGCTTTATTTCCTACAATCAAGCGCGCCTCTGTAACGATCAGGCTGCAAGATGGAAGCAAACACAGCGCGCAAACGGACTATGCGAAAGGCTCACCGGAAGATCCGATGAGTGATGAGGATCTGTTTGCGAAATTCCGGGCGAATGCCCTCAAGACGATGAGTGAGGGAAGAATTTCTGACATCATAGAACAGACAATGAGCTTCGAGAGCGTTTCCACCCTCGATCCTTATATGAATCTGCTCATCTCAGAGATAGTCTGAAAAAGAGGGAGTTTATCCTGCATGGTCCACGGTTTCACCAAGCGCCCCCAAAGCGAAGCGGAGATGGATTTCGGGGGCTTAGTGCCCCGTAGTTTGTGAGGAAATATCCCAAACCTGAGGAAATATGGAGAAGCGTTGAAGTGATTAACAGAATGAAAGATAAGTGATTCTGAGCCCTTCGGCTGGGCTCAGGCTACCTTTTCTTCGATTAGAGGTATGTTTCCTTCCTGGATGAATATTTCGCTATAACAATATTCTCGGACCCTATTTCACAAATGCCTTCTGTGTCCAATAAACATAGCTGCTTCCCAGCAGAGCGATTGCAATACCGATATCCAAGATTGCCACAACGATCAAGAATGGGTAATTGTTGTGCGCCATCCTGGATAAGGTTACACCTGCCAGGATCATGATTGTCAAAGCGGCAAAGAACCCCGGGCTGAAAAATTGCCAGATCTTTGGCTGAGATAAACCTGCAATTCTGATCAGATTCTTTTTAATGCTATTCGTGAAAAGGTATTTAGCTTTCAATCCGCCGAGGGCGAGTCCCACAAATCCAGCTATCCAGGGCCATGCTTGTCCAGGGTTCATTGCCTCTGCTTCAATCAACAAGTCAATACCCTTTTGCAGCAAGCGAATGCCGCCGATATACCAGACAAGAGCGGCTAAGATATTTAAGGCTCGTTCAGAAACTGTAAATATTTGCATTTTCTCAATCCATAGATAAAGTTTGTATGGCTCAATATTAATTGTAATCGAATTAATTGCAGAGAACTTATCTTGTATTAAGTGAGAGCCCGGGGTCAATTCGGATGAGGACCTGATGGTAAAATCGAGAAATTCCTATAGACAAGAGCGCGGAGGCTTAAAAATATCTGTGCTGCAAATATCATGAAGATCCTGGCTATCAGTGATCGCGTAGATGAGCGGGTCTATTCAGAGCACATCCTCCACAATTACGGAGATGTTGATCTCTTTGTAGGTTGTGGTGACCTACCCTATTACTATCTTGAATACGTTGTCTCGATGGTAAATCAACCGGTTCTTTATGTGCGCGGAAACCACGATGTGGCGGTTTCTCATACTGCGACAGGCCGCCGCGTTGAAAAAGCAGAAGGCTGCGATCTCATAGATGGGCGGGTCGTTAACGTCAAAGGCTTATTATGTATGGGACTAGGCGGATCCATGCGCTATACACCGGGAACTCCCTTTCAATACACCGAGGACCAAATGCGCGCTCGCGTCGCCAGACTAATACCCCGATTGCTTGTGAATAAGCTGCGATACGGTCGATTTGTCGATGTGGTCATCACACATGCACCGCCCTATGGGATTCACGATGGTTCAGACCAAGCTCATGTCGGCTTTAAAATTTTTCTAACGTTGATGACCTGGTTCTCGCCGCGTTACTTATTGCACGGCCATATGCATAATAGACGATACAACGCTCAGACGATTACAACCTATGGCGATACAAAGGTAGTTGGTGTATTCCCGGTCAGGGCTATTGAGTTTTAGACATAATCCCTAGTACAGAGTAGGAGACTATCCGATAAATAAGCCGGCTTATGCTTACACCGGCTAGAAGCTGATCCTGAATTATCACGAAAACTTTCAGATTGAACCTATCGCTACCGGCAAACCATCACCGGCATCCTTGATTCTCGCAGCACTTGATCCACTGTACTGCCAAGCACAACCTCTTGCACCGGCTGCATCCCATATCCACCCATAACGAACATGTCACAATCGTATTCTTCAGCAGACGCCAGTATGGTCTCAGCCTCAGGACCATTCCTGTTTAAGGCGAGTGCCTGCGCCCCATGGGCTTCAAGGTACTGCTGGGCTTGATCCAAAATCTTCGGTGTAACTTTCCGCCCCTCGGTTATGGTCAAGATTACCAAGCTTGTTGCCCACTGAACATTCAAATAGGTTCCAATGAAAAGCGCCTCCATAGCTTTGGGGCTGCCGTCGAAAGCCAGCAAAGCTCGATTCATCGGTGAGGGTTTCCCCGGCACTGCCACGACGGGTCTGGGACAACGTTGGATCATCGTTCGGTAACCTGAGCTCAACCTGGCAATTGGGTACCGACCGGGTGGATGGGCCAGACTCACAACCGCAAGATCGACCCAGCGAGCGCGTTCACAGATCTTCCGGGATATTCCACCTATCTCGATCGCCATCTGCCCTTGAATTCCTGCAACCTTGCACCGGTCAAGGAATTCGGTTTGCACAACTCGCGCCTGCTCCGTATTCGTTTCTGATTCTGAGGGGATTACGTGGAGACCACGCAACCTTCCGTCTTCGCGCTGTGCCATCAGCAACGCCTGCTCAAATGCATGCCAACTTTGGACCGTTCCATCGATAGGGATCAATATCTCTGTGAACAATCGATTTTCCCTGCGTGCCGCCACTCGCTTTTTTCGCCATTCACCCGGAGCAGGACCGGCCTCAAGCTCGTCAGGAGTTATTTTGTCAAATAATCTTTCCCGTATCCGTGAGACTTTTCGTAGGAACCCGGGGCTGAACCGCTCGGCGAGATCACTTGCTGCTTCTTCAGGTTCGATATCCCACCCTAACGCTTTCTCTAAAGCGATTCTATGCTCAGCTACCCACAAGTAGAGGTCTGTCACCGTGCGATCCGGAAACTCTCTCAGGAGGCCCCGGTCTCTGATTGCACTCGCCACAGGCAGGTATAACTCATCGTACCAATATATGACGGCCTCCTCCTCAGAGACAGCCTTCTTTCTTTCCTTGCTCAGGAAGTCACGAACGATTGAAATCTGCAGGTCCAATTCATGATACTGACCTGGAGCGGTAACGCTCATATCAGCCTCTTGGCGCAGTACATCCAGGCGGGTGAACTCTAGAAAATCAGCATGTTCAGCTTTAACAATCAGTTCATCGGGCTGGATATCTGGTGAGATCGCTACTTTCGTAATTACTTCAGTCACGTTTGCCTGGATATGCTTTGCGCCGAGCTGACGGGCGACCGATACACGATGGTTTCCGTCAAGAACAAAATAGACATCGCCAATCTGATAAACCTCGATAAATGGCAATCCTGTCATCTCCATAACAGCCGCTTTTACCCTTGCCCACCGACTTTCGTCGCTATCTTGCCGAGGCAAGAATTTGCGTGTGAAGTCCTTGTAGCGCCCCACACTGCCCACAACTCCATCCAGCGGTATTTCCTTCAATTCCTGCTTTGAACTTTTCCTACCCTTCAGCGAATCGCGCACTTCCTCGTACGAGAGGAGTTCAGCAGATTTGCTGGTAAAACGGGCAAAGACTTCCTGCATCGCTGCCTTGCGGCGCGCGCGGCGGAAATCCTGGACCGCTAATGAAATACTCAATTGATTCATGTCTGACATGGAAAGAACACCCACTTCTAACAATTATCACACGGCGTCAGAAACTCATGGAAGTTCCTGTCGCTCAACATATCAAAAGGTAAGCCACCCCTGCTTATCCTAGAAACAACCCAATGGCAACCAGCACGGGAGTGGCAATATTGATGATCACATTCAAACCTAAGAAGGGCACTAAATTCTCCGCGCTCTCGGCGGAACGATATACACCGACGATGACAGGCACAGCAATAAACAACGTTAGCAGTCCAATGAGGCTTGTCGGAGGTAAATATCCAAGGACGACCCCCAGAACGATCGATAGGTAAACTAGAAGCAAGATGATGCCATAGATCAGGCTACTTACCCTCTTACCAAGAATTATTGGGAGATGTCGCCGGCCCACACTTTGATCTGCTTCGATGTCCGGAAACTGATTCAAGAGCAGCAAATCATTGACCAGGAAAAAGGGTACAAGAGAAGCCATTAAGGACGTCCACGAGTATCCTCCAGTGAGGACGAAATCGGTACCCATGACCATTAGTGGTCCAAAGCCCAATCCGGGGGCAATTAAGCATAGGACAGGATTGCGGGTAAACCATGGTGTGTAGGCAATGATAATAAGAAGCCCGAGAGCCCCCAGCGGCAAGAGTGAAAGCCCCCTTACCCGAAGGAAGTATAAGCCAATCAAGGCTGTGATGATTATCGCTGCGATGGCGACGCTCAAAGCTTGCCGCGCGAGTTCAGGGCTCTCAGGCAAGGTCCCGCTGCCACCGCTAAAGGGTGTCCGATGGGTTCTGTGATCTAATCCACTCTTGAAATCAAAGTATTCATTGAAGGCATTGACGCTGATATGAGCAGCAATTGCCCCGATAAGCGCCAGGGTGAAATAAAAATAATTAACTTCTCCAGTCGTCCAAATTGCAGTCCCAAGTCCTACTAATACACAAGCAGGAGTCAAGACAATGAATGGGAGACGCATGGGTCCCATAAAGCCTTTCATGTTGCTCACGCTGCTTTCCTCCAAAAATCAGTATAGACTAAATAAATGTAACGATTGATTATAATTATTCATGATCTTCTCCCCAAAGGAAGAAGATCATGTCATGTTCAATCGTTTTTATGCCGAATTGTCGGTGCAGCCTAGCGAGGATCTTGTAGCGGAGATCCGGGGAATGATTCGTCGGCTGGAGGATCGATTCTCAGCGACGTGAATTCGAAACATCACGGCCGATTTTTTCTTTGCCAACCATGATTATTCTATGGGCTCAATTGATCCACCTCATACTGTAGGTCTGCCTTGATCCCCCCAAAAGACAGCTCATTTTCGGCACAGTAATCATACACCAACATCAAGTGGTTAGGGATTTCGCCGCCAATGATGGACTCGATTTGCTCAGCAGAAACGCCCCAGGCCAGAAGGTCGGCAAAGGTTGTCTTCCCCGCCACGACCATTTCGTCCTGTTTACGTTCAATATCTGCGGCATCACCCTCTGCTTCATCGCTGGAATGTACCTCATCTTCTTGCATGCTGTTTTCCAACGGTTCCCACTCAAACTCTATCTCGATGGTATATGCATCCAAGTAGGCGATCTGCTCTGGGCTCAGGTCAGCGTGATTTTTCAAAATATCCACCGCCGGACGCAGCAGATAAGTAGCTTCTTCCTCGTCTTCGAACTCATAGGATAAGCCAGTGTAGAGTGCCACAAACCATTTCATCGAGCCGTTGCCGATCTCCTGCTCCCCATCGAATTCAGGATAAATGGAATCGAAATCCTGGTTTTGGAAGGCGGTGGGATCGACGTTCGCGGGTAGAGCAAAAGCACGGCTCAGGGTCTCTAAGGGGATGGCAAACATCTCGCTGATATCGCCAAACCGGTGATTGCCGCGAATATCAGCGGGATCGTATGTTCCTGTTTCCACATTTTCACCGGTAACGACCCCAACCGATTCACTGATTTGGATTCTAGCGGGATTCCTTACTGATTCAGTTTTCCACAACCCTAAAGCGGAGGCCCCCATAATACCCCCGAATATCACGATAGCGATGATGGTGCCTAAAGCTTTCGAGCGAATTTCCACTAGATGCCTCCTTTGGTGGCAAAAACAACTGTTTTCTCAATCGGACAGATCGCCTCGGAAGTGCATTCCAGGCAACCGATACACTGGTGATCCCGCACCACATTTACAGCGTGTACGGGGATATTCATGGGGCAGTCGCGTGTGCAAAGGTCACACGACTTGCATGTCGATTCTCGCCGCCGGATAGAGAAAACGCTGAACAGGTTAGTGATCCCCAGCAGGGCTCCATAGGGACAGGCATATTTGCACCAGGGACGCTCAACTGCTAATGAAGCCAGCAACGTGCTCCCCAACACTAGCAATCCTGTGATGGCGACCTCTCCAGTCCAAAAGTTAAACAAGGCGTAGTAGGGATCAACATCGCCAAATGCTAACTTGCCCGTCGTGGCAGTCATGTAAAGCACCCAGGCCAGCATGATGTAGCGCAGATAACGCATGTACTGGTCAATCCGACGAGGGATGAAGTGGTTATAACGTTTTTTAAAGAGCCGCTTGCCCAACTTGCCAACCCATTCCTGGACGCTCCCCAGTGGACACACCCAACCGCAGAAGACCGAGCCGAACAGGAAGGCCAGGATGAACACCAGAATCATCAAAACGAAAGAGGATTGGTGGATTTTCTGCGTGAAAGTACCCACTGCGGCAAACTGATAGAGCGATACAACACCCCCGAAGGGGCACACTGCGTGCAGTGAAGCACTCGACAGCAGCGGGATTACCACCCCACTATCTTCCAAAACGTGATTGATCGCGATCAATGCGATCAGCAAGAAGAAAAATATTTGCAGAACTGTTCTTAACTTTATTTTTTTTGTGGTAAACAATTTCATATAGCGCTCCTTAATGTACGATCTGAATACATCCTCTTTCTCAACGCGAGTAGTTTTTGCAGCACAGGAATAGGTACGCTGCACCAGATGATGACCAGCTCATATGCCTGTCTCAATCACCTATTCGCTAATTTAAGCTTTAAATTTGAAGAAGATGTGAAGTTTACATGTAGCATGCGTGAATGTTGCGCATTTTATGTTACGCTGCTTGTGTCGCTCTTCGCTCACGTCCCGAAACTAATTTATTGCCTGAAATCAAAAAGCACTCCTAAATATCCATAGTCGGAGTGCTTATATGCCAAGCGCTGATTCAAGCTCAATTATGGGGTTGGGCTCCTCACGGGATAAAAATCGCCATCCATTTCCGCACACTCTGGCCGAGTTTCTCAATCATTATCATGGCTTAGTCTACCTGCCTGTGCCCTCAAATAACTAGTATTTAGAGATGGCTTCCTGTAAACGTAAACGGGCATCATCCGAGAACCAGCACTTAATAAAGGCGTCTTCCCGTTCCGCTAATTGCGCCGTGATTTCTCTCTCAAGAGCATGCACTCGGCTGCTCTTAATCAAAGCGAATGCTTCCAGAGAGTCCGAGGACAGCTCTCTCGCCTTCTCAACAGATTGAGACACTACTTCTTCCACGGGCAAAATCCTATCAACCATACCCAATCGATAGGCTTCTTCTGGTTCGAGGAATCCGCCTGAATCCATGACATCACGCGCCTGCCGGTGCCCAATCAGTTTCCTGAGAACGCAATCCGCCACATAGGGAACGGGAACCCCTAATTTAATCTCATTCAACCCGATCAGCTTTCGCCCTTCTGAGATAAATCGGTAATCACAACAAAGGCTTAGAATACAGCCGCCCGCAATCGCATGACCTGCAATCCCCGCGACCACGGGTTTGGATGTTGTCAATATGCCAAGGCACATTTGATTGAAGGACTGGTAAAAGGATCGGAAATCTTTCTCGCCAAGAGCGTATAAATTCGGGATATCTAAGCCGATGGAGAAGAATTTTTTGTTTGAGCTGGTAAGCACAATACCAAGCACATCAGGATCTGCAGTTTGGCTCTTAAGCGCTGAGTCAAGTGCAAGGACAAGGTCGCCATTGATTGCGTTGGTAACCCCTTGATTTAGCTTTAGGATCGCGACCTGGTTATGATGCTCTATCGTTACGAATTCTTCAATCATCATAGCACCTCACGAGTATCAGTTGGCTGCTCTTGCATGCAATTCGTAGGCTCCAAATGACCACTTTATCACATGACAAACTAAAGATTAGGCTTATCTTCCATCTCCGCCAGGGTTGTATCGATGGACTGTAATTGTGCTTTTATCACGCGCAGCTCTTCGATGGAGCGATCGCGTTCATCACCTCTTAGGTCGTCAAATCTAAGCCTATCTTCATATTCCGATACCAAAAGGACAAGAAGTTTCCTTTGTCCTTGAAGCTCAGTGATCAGTCCTTTTGGATCGTCGCCGTTTTTCATAACCAGTCCGCGTTCTAGCTCACAGATTATTACGTAAGTAGCTTGCTCATATCGAAAGCCGCCTGATCATCCATATCGCACCTATCTGCAGCGATCTTCATGCTTCATATCGCGACGCTGCACCCAATAGTTATCGAAATAAACCTGCCTCAGCATACCAGATGGCAGCCAAGGCAGGCAATCAACACAACAGTGGTGAAGCGACTTTCAGATGTGTTTTAACTTCTTTTATTTTTCTAGCTCTTTACCGATCTTAGCTACTTCATCCCCCAAATCCATTAGAAGGTATAGTCCCTCGGAAATCGCTCGCAGGAAAACAAAAAAGAAACCCGCGACAGCAATAAGGAGCAGCGGTGTGGATAGATTTCCAATCATCTGGTTAATCGTAACAATAGCACCTTGGAATTGCACGCCGGCTATGGATAACAAGAAGATAATTAAATTGATCACGAAAAGCACAATTACTGCAAGAAACAACCAGGATAGCAGCATCGTTTGAGATGATGTCGATATTAAGTTTTTTTTATTAACATATCGATCGTCATTTTCCTGAACATCTGTAGTTTTTGTTGCCATTTCTTCTGTCATGTTTTCCTCCTCAGGATTCATCTACCGCCGCATAGATTGCGCCCAGGGTCTGAGCACTCCAGCGGCAAGTAGAAAGCTTTGATTAGCCAGAGTGAATTGTAAGACATTATTGGCTACTTGGGGTCGCAATTTGTTGAGCAAAAATGGCGGGCGTTTGGCGCAAGGCATATCCATTTCAAGGGTCTATGAGGGCAAGCTGTGCATTATCCCTATTCGTATGACCGTTTAAGCATCTCTTCCAAGGCGGCCTTTGCAGATGGCCACTCGTTTTCGAGAATACTATAGTAGATAGAGTCGCGGACATGACCATCGGCCGTAATCATTTGTTTGCGCAGGGTACCCTCCTTGATCGCGCCTATCCGTTCAAGGGATTTCTGTGATCGCTGGTTGCGCGCGTCGGTCTTAAATTGTACACGGATGCAGCCCAGCGTCTCGAAAGCGTGTTTTATAAGTAGATACTTGCACTCGGTATTCACTCCAGATCGCTGATTGTCTCGGCCATACCATGTGCCACCGATTTCCAACGCCCGGTGCTCTTCTCTTATCTCCAGGTAGCGTGAACAACCAATGGGTTGATTTGACTCAAGGAGAACCACAGCAAATGGCAAGTCTGTCCCCTGCGCTGCCCGGGCGAGCAGCATCTTTACATGCTCGGACATCTTTGCTTCCGTGTTGATGTTTCCGTATGGCAGAAATTGCCAGATGGACTCATCCTGTCCAATTACAGCCAAGTCGGGTACATGAGCTTCTGAAAGTGGCTCCAAGCGCACCATCGAACCGGTGAGGCGAACAGGTTGAAAAGTCATCATAAAGATTCAACCACTTCCTTTCAACTGCAGAATTTTATTAATCATCCCTGATGGGTAAAGTCACGGGGTACCCATCATGCTTCCCGAAAGCATCATAGTGCAATTCTATGGTGCAACGTGCTGCTTATCAAGCTAGTCGATGCACTAATACCACGTTAATCCAGGATTACTAGCTTACGTACTAATCGCCTAATAATGCTCCACACGCTGTTAATAATCTTTTCGCCGAGGGATACTCATTCTAAGCCTTAACTTCTATTTTCAAACCTTCGTCTTCTATCCTCCAGCCGATGGAAATATATTTCCATCGGGAAAAACGTACAACGCCATCCTATACACAAGAAATAACGGCTGCTTGTCCACTCTGCATCGAGGGCAAGCAACCGTACAGTTTTCTTCCAGTCTGGATCGTAATGGGCTTCGTTTACGGATATGTGTATGTGATGGAAAGGTAATCGATTAATACTGCCTGTTCGGATGCATTAAGCTCGGCGCCTTTGCCCACCATTTCCCGAACGTTCAGCCCCCATCCTGCCGCGCTCTTCGAGGCACTCTCGACTCGATCGAGCGTATGGCAAGCCGTACAGCGCTCCTCGAGCAGCGTCTTTCCATCCAGGGTAATATCTGAAACCGTACCCCCATCCTGCGCTGGGGAATCATCAGCCGTTGGTCCACCACAAGCTGAGATGAAAACACTCAAGAGCAGCGTGAGGATAATAATCGTTGCTGTCTGTCTTCGCATCATCGTATCTCCTTCTAGGAACCAGTCTCGACCGAATCCTGTAGCTATTCGGATATAGTACAGTAAGTAAGTCCGCGTTGGACCGATTATACCGCCTTGGGATCAAGTAAATACAGAAATCCGAAAGGCTTCAAGACGCGCTAGGTCCACAGCGGTCTCCAGCGACTCGTGCCACCGGTTTTTTCTTATCAAAATGGGTCTAACCTGGATGCTTTGCCTGCACCGGCCAACAGTTATCATTCCACAAGAAAAACTTTGGCTCTAGGCTCTGTAAACATCTTGCAGCTCAACTTCTGCTTCAGGCGAAACGACCATCACATTCTCTCGAATTGTCTCTAAATGTGTCCTCAGATCTGATGGATTAATGCCTGGAGTACCGTAAACAACACTCGTGTAGTGCTTGTCATAATCTTCGTACGCTGGTCGGGACCATATATGATGCACGAAAGGATGCCCCGGGCGTCTGAAATCATCATATCTTTCGCTTTAAGCCCCTGCTCCTGCCCGTTGAGGCGCACATAGCGCTCGTGCCCTTCTGCCACGTCGAGGGTCACGGGCAATTCCACATCATCAAGATCATGGCCTGCAGTCAGCATCAGATGCTTCAGCTCAGCCATGAACATGGCCTCAACCAAAGCCGCGGCTTGAGGCAGCGACTTGCCTTTAAAGACGATACTTTCCAGTTGAAGTTTTACGTGATAGGTCTTCTTGAAGCGCTTATAGTATGAATGGTATGAAGCCAGCACAGGGTGGGCTCGAAATCGCTCACGATCGTAACCTGCATAGCGCGTGCGTAATTCACGCTCCAGAGTGTTCTTGCGCAAGGCTAACGCTTCGTTGCTCTGCGGGTTTGACACATTCCCCATCGCAAGGATGCCGAGCACCGCATCGGGGTATGTCATTCTCCAGTTTTCAGAGAGGATAATCATTGGAAGAAATCTCTCCTTGCTGATAATGCCTTCCGATTTCGAGGTGCGTAGTCACCCGTTCCTTTGGGGGGGGGTATCATCGCTAGAATTTCAAGCACTCCCTTCCTACAGCAGGTCGCGCCATATTTGGTGGCGAAAGCCACGAGGACTTAAACATTCCTTTGATCCTCGCGTTTTAATCGCTAGCTGGTTCCAAATTCAATAGCAAAAACAAGCCTGTAATGAGGCTTCCCACGATAAGAGTACACTAAATCGGTATTCGATAGAAATTCAACCGCGATAAACGATCGATTTAGGCGTCAACAGCTTCCTTGGAGCGCTTGACTTCCCTGTTGCGTATATGGGAATCGAGAATGCGCTTGCGAATGCGCAAACTCTTCGGGGTGACCTCGAGCAGCTCATCATCGCCCATATACTCAATAGCCTCGTCCAGGCTCATCTCACGCGGTGGCGTAAGTCGTTGATCGATCTCGCGAAACGACGAACGCATATTGGTGACATGGCGCTTCTTACACACATTGACCACCAAGTCATCGGGCCGCTGATTCTCGCCGACGACCATGCCTTCATAAACCTCGACGCCGGGGCCAAGGAAGAGCATCCCTCGCACTTCTGCATTCTTCAGTCCGTAGGTCGTGGTGATGCCATGCTCCCATGCGACCAACGACCCCCTGGATCTTACAAGATTGCCGCCTGAGATAGGAAGATAATCGTGGAATATGCTGTGCATGAATCCCGCGCCACGTGTGGCGGTCATGAAATGGTGGCGGAAGCCCAGAAGGCCGCGCGTGGGAATCAGGTAGCGTAAGCGCACGGCGTCACCCTGGTCTTCCTGCAAATCAAGCATCTGCCCCCGCCGCTTCCCCAGCATCTCCACCACAGCCCCGACAGATTCCGATCCGGTTTCGATGTATACCTCTTCATAGGGTTCGAGCACAACCCCGTCAATTTTGCGAAGGATCACTTCAGGTCGAGAGACTTGAAATTCATAACCTTCGCGGCGCATGGTTTCGATCAGGATCGCCAGATGCAGTTCACCCCTTCCCGATACAGTGAAAGCTTCTGCTGAATCGACCTCGTCGACCTTAAGGGCAACGTTAGTGCGCAGTTCATTGAACAATCTCTCCCGCAGCTTTCGTGAGGTACTCCAACGCCCTTCACGGCCGGTGAAGGGTGAGGCATTGACAGCGAAGGTCATGCGCACCGTAGGTTCCTCAACATGGATGGTGGGGAGTGGGACCGGCTGCTCGGGATCAGCCAGCGTCTCCCCGATTGCCGCTGCCTCCAAGCCAGCCACCACAACAATTTCCCCAGCGCTGGCATTCTCTACCTCGACTTGCTCCAGCCCTTGATGAAGGTAGAGATAGCGCGCCATCGCAGGTGTAATCTCGCCGCTATGGCTGATACGTGCCAGTGGAGCGCCAACTTTTAACTTACCTGCGGCGATCCGACCTGAGGCCGTTACGCCGCGGTAGGAATCGTAGCCCAGCGTTGTCACCAGCATCTGGAAAGGCGCCTCAAGATCGACCAGTGGAGAGGGGATGCGACGCAGAATAGACTCGAAGAGCGGTTGCAGGTTCGGTCCCAGGTCGGGCGTGAGGCCTGCACGCCCTGCTACCGCATTGGTGTAGATCACGGGAAAATCAGCTTGTTCATCCGTGGCGTCCAGTTGTATGAATAAATCGAAGGTCTGGTCGAGCGCCCGATTCGGATCTGCGCCCTTGCGATCCACTTTGTTGATCACCACCACAGCGCGGCGGTCCATCTCCAACGCCTTCCGTAAAACGAAGCGTGTCTGGGGCATCGGTCCTTCGGCCGCATCCACCAGCAGCAGAACGCCATCGACCATGTTCATCACCCGCTCGACCTCGCCGCCAAAATCGGCATGTCCGGGCGTATCCACGATGTTTATCTTCACCTTCTCGCCAATCGTCTCATCAAAGATGGAGATGGCCGTGTTTTTGGCCAGGATGGTGATGCCTCGCTCGCGCTCTAGTTCATTCGAATCCATCACCCGCTCAAGAACCTGCTGGTTCTCGCGGAAGATCTTGGCTTGCTTCAGCATACCGTCGACAAGCGTGGTTTTACCGTGATCGACGTGTGCGATTATGGCGATATTACGTAGCTCTTTCCGTTCGACTTTCATATCCTAATAAACCCTCAACCCTTTTGCGTATCACAAACAAAGACCCCGGCCTATTGATGCCGAGGTCGGTTCGCCAGTGAAATTAATCTTATCAGACCAGAGCCGCTTTGTGAAGATGAACGTCATCCTGCTCTAGACGTCAACAGGAAGAATGCTTGTACGTTATAAGACCTTTAGGGCGCAGCATTCACCTGGAATTCATTGTCTTTGCTCGTATCCTTCCACATAATGCTAGTGATCACCAACCTCCATGGTTTATTGAGCCTTGGTTCTCAATCGCGACCACTGGGGGTCCAGTGCATTGACTTGTAATACGCTACTCCTCAAAAAGCTCCTCATCCAACTCAAAACTCGGCGTATGGACTATAAGCAGCTTGGCAGTTTCTTCAGTTTGATTTTCGTAGCTAAACCGCGTTCCCTGGTGGATGATACACACATCGCCTGTAGAAATGTCTAGAACCTGATTGTCGACGATGAAACTAAGTCTGCCCTCGATGACATAGTAGTACTTGTCCGATCTCTTAGACCACGCGCGTTCGTGGCGAGCACCCGCAGGAACCCTGATTTCGGCCATAGATGAGCTGCCTTCCATCCCGGCGGTATAATCGCGGATTTCAAGGCCAAAAAATTCAAACGCTTTCAAGGTTTCACGTTCTATCTTCATACCCATTCCTCCCCGCCATGTGAAATTACTGGACCAGCCACTGTATGGCTATGCGCACTGGCATCGCTGAGTTCTTTTGAGCCCGTTTGCAATGCCCAGATAACCAAAACTATTTCTCCTCCATACTTCAACAGGAAAACTTGGTCAATCTCCCGCAGACTCCGTCTCCGCGATCAACATTAACCAGAGCGTGCTCAACCGAAGATGCCCGATGGAGGGCCCTCTTCATCATCCGGACCGCTCCCTAGTGGGGGCACTGGCGGCGGCGCGGGTATCCCAGAAATCTGTTCTGTCGGAACAACATCACTCGGCTCAGGTTCGGGGATTATTTGCGGCTTCGCCCGCTTGCTCAATTGGAGTGTGATCAACCACAACGCTAAACCAGCGGCCGTAATGAGAGATGCATGGAAAAACGCGAGGCGAGTAACAGCAACCAGAATCCCCAGTAATACAATCTCAAACGCCCTATGTAACAGTGTTCCCATCTGAGCGAAATCGGCAAGTGTGTCACGGACAAGGTCGGCTCGCCCCGCAGTGACAATCCCGATGACCGCGAGCGACAGCAAGCCACCAATCAGCAGAGGAATCCCCCACCACTGACCGATATCACGCATGGAGCGGATGACTAAAATCATCAACACACCCAGCAGTGATGCAGGCAAGAACCACCCCCACATCATCACAGATCTCAAGAATTGGAACTGTTCTTTGAACTCGGTTACTTCAGCTGGTGAAGCATCCAATGAATCGAAGAGTGGGATTTTATCGGGCTGTCCACGGATCAGAAAACCCAATTCGTCAACGGCAAAATTAAGGACTTGCGATCGATACGGCTCGGGCGGTTCGCAAACCTCTATCGGTATCTCGCCCGTTCGCATCAATTCCTCTCTCATGATCTCGATCTCGTCCGTTGTACAGCTCGGCCAGGAGTCAATCAACGTATCGATCGTCCGCTGCAAACCGCTCTTAAGGAACCCTTCTTTGAGAGGGACAAGATTAATCGCGATGTGCGGCTCAGCCTGCTCACTATCTATCCAGGTGAAGAAAGAGTGGATTACAATGTCCAGTTGCGCATCAACCCACTCGGGCGGCATGAGATCCTTGAGAATCTCCTCGCGCTCAGCCGGTGTTAGATATTGAAACATCGGCTTCAACTCTCCACCCCCAATATCCGTTTCATCGAACCATCGCTCGGAAAGGAAGCTCTCGGCAGCGATAGTGCTCACAAAACCCGATTCGAGCAGCCGGCTGCGGAGGATCCCGGAAATATTCTCCGGTGAAAATATCACCTTCGCCAGGTCGCGTCCCAGCAGAGTTAGCGGCAGCACAAGGATGAATATGAGCGCCACCACGATCGCTAGGGCCTTCATCCCTTTGTTATAACATCCATTACTTCGCGCCATCTAACCCCTCCTCAAAGCCTCAGCCTTCGCTGATTCACCGGTTGAACTTGTCGCTCCGCTCGAGCTGCAATTAACAACCCTCCGCCAATGAGTACTGCACCGATCCAGAAACCAAGATCGAGTTCCTCGCCAAGCAGCATCGTCCCCAGCCCCACACCTACGACTGGTTGGGCGAAAAATAGCAGGGAGACCAACCCAGCGTCTAATAAGTCTAGGGATTTATTCCAAAGGTACATAGCCAAACCAGTTGATATTACCCCTAAATACAACACTCCCAATAGGATGCCAGGGGTAATCTGCCCAATGCCAACAGTCCTGATTTCAAACGCCGAGAGCGGTAAGCTCATAGGCAAACCACCCAGGAAGGCAATGAAGCTTACTGCGACAGTCGTCATCTCAGCGCCAACTTTTTTAACCAGCACGGAATATAAGCCCCAAGTCAGTGCTGCACCGAGCAAGGCAATATTGCCAAGTGCTAAATCCCCTCCAAGGAACACACTTCTAGGATCGATAACAACAATGACACCCACGGATGAAAGAATCAACGCCGCGATCCTGCTCCATGTGGCCTTTTCTCCAAGAATCCAGATACCGAAGATCAGGATGAATACTGGAGATGCTGAGGTCACGAGCGCGGCGTTGGCAGCTGTTGACAGATGCGTGCCTACGAACTGGAGTCCCAAGGAGATGCCGTAACCTATGAATCCGGCCAGAAATGCCGCTAGAAGCCATTTTAGAGGCCATTTCAAGCCTCCCTGACGAGGAAGAAAGACGGCTAAGCTCATGATTCCAAGCAAAAGCCGCAGGCTGAGCAATGTAAAAGGGGGAATAACTTCCAGCACCACTTTGCTGACAACGTACATCCCGCCCCAGATGCTCGCAGCTGCAAGCCCCGCGAAAATACCAAAACCGCTCAATGGATACCCTCTTTGGTAGATTATACAAATTGGTGGGGTTGACGCCAGAATGGCGAGATAGGGTTACATCTGGAGATGAGCCTGTTTTTGGTGTTTTTGCTATCTATGGGGTTTATACGCAGGCATCATCGCTCGCGGGATGGCTCTCGCCTCACAGGAGGAACACCCATTAGAAACATCCCAGGGTTTTCTCGCGGAGTTTATCCTGCGAAGTCCCCGGGATTTACGGGGGCGAAGTCCCCGGGATTTACGGGGGCGAAGTCCCCGGGATTTACGGGGGCGAAGTCCCCGGGATTTACGGGGGCGAAGTCCCCGGCATTTACGGGGGCGAAGTCCCCGGGTTTGTCGGGGATGAAACCGAAGGGCTCGAAATGGCAATAATTAAGCGGGAGGTGTCCGCGCGAGCATCACCAAAAGCTTACGAATGATTATTCTCGGGCGCACACACGGGTACGTCCCTGATTGACACTTAAGCGGAGAGGCCGACGCATTGGTCAGCCTCTTTTAATCGTTGTAGTTATTCGTGCAATACCCTAACGATACCTCTCGATGAAAGTATCCAGCGCTTCCTTCGACGGGCGAAGAGCATCGTCTGAAAGCTGTGTTAGCGGTAGGTCGACGAGATTCTCCGTCTCGTCAAGAGGGGGCGTTTCTTCATTGATGTAAACCAAACCCGTGACGAGTACTCTGCGGTTGCAAGAATCTTCAAGCAATTTCAGAGCCGCTATTCGATCTGTCGGATCGTAGTCATGCGCCAGTTTCTTAAATTTAATATGGGAACCATCATGCATAGCCACGTCAAGGACCTCACCGGGTTGCAGTTCGACCTGGATCTCCTCACGCTTCGGAACCCAGGTGATGTCGTGCAGCGGCTCTTTACGTGACCTTCCCCAGCGATAACTTTTCGAGGAACCCTCACGGTTATCAAATGTTACACATGGGCTGACAATATCCAAGACTGCTGTACCCTGGAAGTGAATAGCCGCCTTCAATAACTCCTTAACCTGATGGGGATCCCCAGCAAAAGAACGGGCCACGAAGCCCGCTCCCGAGATCAATGCTTCCATGCAAATGTCAATCGGCATGAAGGGATTTACCCCGACATCCTTTAACTCCAACCCTTTGTCTGCAGTAGCGGAGAACTGCCCTTTTGTCAGTCCGTACACCCCGTTATTTTCAATAATGTAAACCATCGGCACATTTCGTCTTACGACATTCTTGAAATGACTGAAACCGATACTGGCAGTATCCCCATCCCCAGAAATCCCGATCGCTTTCAAGGAATGGTTGACCATCACCGCACCGGTCGTCACAGTCGGCATACGACCATGGAGCGAGTTAAATCCAAATGACCTGCTGAGGATATACGTTGGGCTCTTGCTAGAGCAACCAATCCCTGACATCTTGATTATTCGCTCTGGCGGGATGGATAGCTCATAAAGGGCGGCAACGATCTGACTGGAGATTGAATTATGTCCACACCCCTGGCAGAGCGTTGAGGGTCTTCCACGATAATCGGCTTTAATCAGCCCGATTTCATTCGGAATCTTGGGTTTCACTTGGTTTTTCCCTGCCTTAGTGCCCATCATTCCCTCCCTCGAGCTCAAGAACCGCTTCCGTAACCCAACGGGCGCTCATCGGTAGACCATCGTTATGCGCCAATGAAATCAATTTTGTAGCCTGATCCGGAACATCTAACCTGAGCAGCATGTGCATCTGCCCATTGGTGTTCATCTCGACAACATATGTGCGATCGTGTTTGCGGATAAATTCATGGACTTCGTCCGTGAAAGGGACGGCTCGCAGACGAAGGTAGTTGATCTTCAATCCCTGCGCTGCAAGACGAGAAAGCGCTTCATTTACGGCCGGATCCACCGACCCGTAGGCGATCAGGCCAATATTTGCACCTTCAGTCTCTTTAATCACTGGTTTCGGCAAGTACCCCCTTGCAGTTTCATACTTTAAAGCAAGTCTCTCCAGATTAGCTATATAGTCTTCCGGTCGCTCACTATAACGAGCTTGCTCGTTATGACCCGATCCCCTCAGAAAATAAGCCGCCTTGGGATGATCCGTCCCCGGCAGCGTTCGATAGGGAATACCATCTCCATCAACATCGCGATAGCGAGCAAATTCCTCGATCTTCTCCAGATCTTCAGCTGTGAGAACCTTCCCACGATCCATAGGCTGGTCAGGATAATCAAAGGGTTTTGACATCCATAGATTCATCCCCAAATCCAAATCGCTGAGCACAAAAATCGGTGCCTGCAGCCGCTCAGCGATGTCAAACGATTTCCAGCCGAACTCAAAACACTCCTCGATATTTCCAGGAAGGAGCATGATCTGCTGTGTATCGCCATGGCCCAGGAAGCGAGTAAAAAGAATGTCCCCCTGCGATGTGCGCGTCGGCAAACCTGTGCTCGGACCCACTCGCTGTACATCCCAGATCACGATTGGTATCTCCGTGTAATAGGCCAGGCCGGCTAATTCTGCCATGAGAGCGAGGCCCGGGCCGGAGGTTGTAGTCATTGCCCTAGCCCCCGCCCAACCCGCGCCAACAATCATACCAATCGCGGCAATTTCGTCTTCTGCTTGAATAATGGCGTAGGTTTGCTTACCCGTTTCCTCATCTTTGCGCAGTCTGGGCAGGTTGGATTGAAGTGCTTCGGCCAGGCTTGAACCGGGAGTAATGGGATACCAAGCTATGAAACTGATCCCACCGAAAATCGTCCCTAGAGCTCCGGCGGTATTCCCATCGAGCATAATCATGCCCTCGGTTTGTCTATCCCGCTTCACGATGTATTTATCCTCTTTGACCAAGTTCTCGCGCGCCCATTGTGCAGAAGCGTCAACGATTTGCATATTGAGCTCGATAGATTTCTCTCGACCTTTAAAGTGGGTTTCTAACGCTTCCCGAATCTCCCCGACCTCAATTCCCAACATCTCCGAAACCACACCAACGTAGACCATATTGCGCATGTAGTTCACGAGAGCACGTGGAGGATTCTGCTCCTTGATGATCTGCTTAACCGGCACGGGATAGAAGACAACGTCATCCCGGGTTTCGGGAACTTTAAATTGGTCGGGGTAGAAGCACACGCCCCCCTCTACCAGGTCTTTCAGGTCTTCGTCGAAGGTTTCTGGGTTCATCCCAATGAGTATTTCCTTCTTTTCACGCCGCGCGGTAAATCCATCTTTATTAGCGCGCACAATAAAGTACGTCGGCATACCCTTGATGTTCGATGGAAACAGGTTTTTTCCACTGACCGGTATCCCCATGCGGAATAAAGCCCGGATCAAAGCCAGGTTTGCAGTCTGGCTGCCGGAGCCATTTACCGTGGCAATGACCATGGAGAAATCATTGACAATTTTCTCCTGTGCAGCGTAGGTAACTTGCACCTCGTTTTCGGTCGCTTTCTTATTCATATCTTATGTATATCTCCTCAATTCTCCGTTTCTCTGGAGAATGTCTCCATAATGTATTCAACCTTCAAGTCAGTGGTATCCAACCCTCATCTACACAACACCAAAACATTCGTATCTGTTTCTCACGTCGAGACTCAACAAATCCCGCTGAAAAAGCGGTTTCAAGCTGCTTCCGCGGCTAACGGGCCTCACGATTTAGTGCCTCTGCAAGCTTTTCATGTGTTGGAGGATGCTTTCCGGACGTGGAAGCATGGGCAGCGAGGTATTTCAGGAATTCCGGGTCAAGGTTGAGCTTCATGGGACTCTGCCGACAAGATCAAGTTCGCCAAAATCATGCGATCTACACAACAAGAGTGGAGTTTACCACCCTGTCCAGGCATGGTCAACAAAATATACACGGCAAGACGTCCTGAGGAATCATATCGGCCTTCCCTGGCATTCTTCACACATAGATTAGAATCCTGAACTCAATCCTATTGATCTGGTTCAATTCACAGAAAGCAATCCAAAAAAATAACGCCGGTTAGGCGATTATTCGCATCCGCACGACCTATTTGGTAAAATCATTCGCGGCTATTGCGAACATGATGATCGTATTTAAGTTCCTATTCTGGGGTCTACTCGCCATCTTTCTTCTCAGCCTTCCTCGCTGGATCCTCAGCGCGCACTACAGCGATCGGATCCTTTCACCAGAGGAAGCTCGAAGTATGCCCACTGCAGTCGTCTTTGGCGCAGGGCTTCGCCGTGATGGCCGTCCGACGACGGTCCTGGCAGATCGAGTCTCAACCGCGGTTTCGCTTTACCAGCAGGGTAAAGTTAAAACGCTCCTCATGAGCGGTTCGTCAAACACATATGGCTACGATGAAGCTGCGGCGATGCTTGAATTTGCTCTGCAGCTCGGGGTCCCCCAGGAGGATATCCTTGTCGACCCCGAGGGCGATCGCACCTATCTAACCTGCGCCCGCGCCAAGAATATCTTCGGCGTGGAGCGCGCGCTTCTGATTACTCAGCGTTACCACTTGCCTAGAGCGTTGATCCTATGCGATGCATTATCCATCGAGTCTGAAGGTGTCGCTGCCGATCTCCGACCGTATTCCGCCCTAACAATGTGGTCCGCGCGCGAGATCGGCGCCACATTCCGCGCCCTTTGGGAAGTGGGAAGATTGAAAACCGCGGTAATATGGGATCAGCTCTTGAAAAAGGATCACTCATAAGATGACCAGCCGAGAGGAAGCCCTGGCCATTCTGGATGAATTCATCCAGAATGAAAATCTAAAAAGACATATGTATGCTGTCGAGGCTGCAATGCGCGATTATGCCCTCGATTTCGTCGAAGATCCCGATCAATGGGGTTTAGCAGGATTGCTGCACGATTTTGATTGGGAGATCCATCCTACACTTGAAGCTCATCCACAAGATGGTGTCCCAATTCTTCGTGCGCGCGGCGTCCCCGAGGAGATTATCCAATGCATCCTCAGCCATGTCGATTACACTGGCGTCCCGCGCGACACCCTGATGGCAAAATCCTTGTATGCTTGTGACGAAATTACCGGTTTGATCACCGCTGCTGCCCTGGTCCGTCCCTCGAAATCCATCCTTGATCTAAAAGTGAAATCGATCAAGAAGAAATGGAAAGATAAACGATTCGCGGCAGCCGTGGATCGTGATGAAATCGAAAAAGCCGCGGAAGAGCTTGGCGTGGAGCTTTGGAACCACGTCGACCATGTGCTTCGTTCCATGCAGCGAATCGCGGAGGAAATCGGCCTGGGGGGTTAGGACACGGTTATCGAAGGACTCCTTGTATGAAAGCAAACACCCTCCCTTTGCACAAAACAACTGCTACTTAATGTCATATTGAGCGAAGCGAAGATTCTCGTTCTACGAACAGAAAGGTGTTCCTTGCCAGGAACGAGATTCTTCGTCGCGGATTTTATCCTGCGAAGTCCCCGACCGAAGGGAGTGAGGAGCCTGTCGAAGGGCTCCTCAAGAATGACATTAACCAGGAACCCGTCATCTCTTGTGAAACGAGAAATCCCTATGATGCAGCGCTTGATAGCACCTTCAACTCCACTCAGAATATCAAAAATATCTTCCCTGATAATGGTTTGGGTGCTACCGCCCGTACTGGTATAATGGCTCGGCTTGGATGAAAGGTACAGATACTAAAATGAGCAACGATACAAACAAGACAGGTTCTGCCCCTAGCGTTTGCCCTGTATGCGGAGCAAAACTCGCAGCAGGCGTTTCCCGTTGTGAAATCTGCGGTTCCACTGTGAAGAGCGCTCCTACACGAGGGCGTCGAAGACAGGCTTCTCCGGTTACCTTATCCCTCCCGGCTGCATTAGGTATTTTGCTCCTATTCACCGTCCTCGCCGTCGGATTAACCTATCTGGCAATGCGCGGCCTGGGAGTAGGGACTCCCGAGGTTGACGAAGCGACGCCAACACTAACACCGACCGAAACCGCCACATCCGAGCCCACACCGACCAGTACACAGGTCTACACTCCCACCCCGCTTCCACCTATTGATCATATCGTTGACGCAGGGGATTCGTTACTTGCGATTGTGGTTCGCTACGACGTTTCGATTCAATCGATCCTTCAGCTCAACCCAGGCTTGAATAGCGAGAGCATCTTAACGGTTGGCCAGCAATTAAGCATCCCCCAACCGACACCGACGCCCTCACCTGAGCCAACATCAACCCTTCCGCCAGCGGCGGCAACAATCGCTGCCTGTGATATCGTTGTCTATACCGTAGAAGCCAACGACACACTCGGTGCCATCGCCGCCAATTACAATGTGAACATGAGGGGAATCATGGAATTTAACGACATGGCCAGTGAGACCGTTTTCCTTGGCCAAATCCTAAAGATTCCACTTTGCGAACGAAATCCCACTCCAGGTCCTACGCCGACACCAACACCTCCGCCACCTTATCCCGCGCCTAATTTGCTCTTGCCGCAGGATGGATCACCCTTCTCACTGGCACAAGATACGATCACTGTACAGTGGGCATCCGTGGGTGAATTACGGGAAAACGAGTTTTACCGCATCCAAGTGGTGGACATCACTGAGGGCTCCGGCACGCGGACCATCATCGATTACGTGAAGGATACGAAGTACATTCTTCCAACGTCCTTCCGTCCTAACGATTCCATTCCGCACATTATGCGCTGGTGGGTTGATGTCGTTCGACAAATAGGAGTAACTGCGGGTGGAGAACCCAGCTACACTTCAGGAGGCGCTGCCAGTGTGGAACGCGTGTTTACCTGGTCCGGCGCAGCGCCTGAGGTAACTCCAACTCCATAAATCCCATCCACCAACACGCTCATGGTAAACATTAGGGGCTGCCCGACAAGGACAGCCCTTATTTTTTTACGGTCGCACCCATTTGCGCACTCAATGTTCATTGAATGCAACTTCCGAGATCATAATCCTTTCGGCCTTCTTCGTAGAGACGCAGCATGCTGTTTCTTTACACTTCCGTCTGGTTTTTGACATGTGGGAGATTGAGACTCGATGGGATTCATAGCTCAACCAGTATGTATGCGTAAACTATATGGCTATGCGCAATTTACTGGGTCGGATAAGGCCTTGCCAGGAGCTCGATTAGGACGAAAACCAGAGCTTCCCCACATCTTTGAACTCGGTCGGTTCACGATCGAAGGGACGGTCTTCCACGCGAATCCCTTCCCCCTCCTCAACGCTTCCGATAACCCACACAGGAGCTGCCTTCGAGACCGCCTGCTCGAGAAACACCCCCAGATTCTTCTCCGGCACTGCGATCAACAACCCCCCAGATGTTTGCGCATCGAATAAGAGCAGCTGATTGTATTCATCGATTGTGTCCTCAAACTGCACCCGATCGCTTAAATACATTTTATTTTCTACGCTGCCGCCGGGGAAGTTGCCAGCTTCAGCATACTTTCTCGCACCGCCCAGGAAGGGGATGGAAGGGAGATAAAAGCGCATTCCCACGCCGGAAGCATCCGCCATTTCCATCGCATGACCGAGCAAGCTGAACCCTGTCACATCAGTGGCCGATTTTACGCTGGATGCCTGTGCGATGGCTAAAACCTTGTCATTCAAGCGCTTCATCCAGGCTACAGCTTGAACAATATCCTTCTTCTGAGCCGTACCGTTCTTTAGCGCGGTCGTCGTCACACCCGTCCCCAATGGCTTTGTCAGAACCAGGATATCTCCCACCTCGGCTCCCGCCTTGGTGAGCAATTTGTCCGTCTCGATCAGCCCTACCCCAACGAGACCATATTTCGGCTCATCATCCTGGATGGTATGCCCCCCAGCAATCACGGCACCTGCTTCTCGTACCTTTTCTGCACCGCCGCGAAATATCTCTGAAACGATTTCTGTCGACAGAGATCCGGGCATCGCGGCGACGTTTAATGTCAGGATTGGATATGCGCCCATCGCATATAAATCGGATAGAGCGTTTGCAGCAGCAATTGCTCCATATTCGTACGGGTCATCGACGACAGGCGTGAAGAAATCGATCGTCACCACCAGCGAACGCTCATCGTCCAAACGCCAGACTGCCGCATCGTCCGGGGAACTTAAACCCACCAGAAGATCTGGAAAATCATCCGTGTGGAATATATCCTGCAGAGGGCGCAGAACCTGCGCCAGCGCTTCAGCGCCTAATTTCGACGCTCAACCCGCACACGATGATAGGCTCGTCAACCGAATTTGACGTCCTGAGTCACTTCGAGGGCGGTCAGCATTCTCATCCATTAATTCGCTCCTGAGAGATTCCGATTGCGACAGATTGTTTGCACTCGTAAGAACTTACTATTCCTGTTGCACTGAGCTTTCCGGCAGCGGACCGCCGATCCCCTTAGGGGATGGTTTCACAAACAAAGCTGAAACCATAAAAGCAAAGCCGATACCCGCCATGATCCCCGCCTGAACCATGATCTTATGGGTGACCTGACGAAATAGCGCGTTTCCAAGGGCCACTCCAATGGCTGTTATTTCTGGTGTCACACCTGCCGGCACTGCTGCACCGATAAGCAGTGGAACCACCCACCCGAGGATCGGGAGCGATAGCGCGCTCAGGCTCAAACCGATAAGCCCCGTCAACAGGAATGGCACACCCCACCACAACAGCCAGTCGCGAATAGAACGAACCGCAAATACCGTCATAAGAAACAAGAATGCGAGTGGAATTAGAAATGCGAAACGCAGGTAATTACGGGCGATAAAGAATGTCTGTATCGGATCATCACCTAATTCCGTGATATCAGTTGAACTTGACACATCGGAGAAAGGATGCTCGAACGTCATCTCATCCGGGATAGCCGATGCGGCGGATTGAATTGCTACCCGCATCAGAGGTTCGACGACATCCATGAGAATTTTGGGGGGATTACAAAGGAGAAACTCGTCCATCTCACCCCCCAAAAGCTGGGACGCTCCAATCTGCAGGATTTGTTCGGCCGTACAGGGAGGCTGCTTTTCTAATAAGGCGAGCAATGCTTGATAGCCGACTGGCCCTTCGAACTTCGTTTTTAATTCGACGAGAGAGATGGAGATCTGTTCCGGAGGAGCATCTGAATTCAAATTTTCGAATACCTGATCCAGGGCGCTCTCAGTCGTCGTTTGCAGCCATTCAGGCTCTAATAAAGTGGCAATCAAGTACTCCCAATCATCGTCCGACAGGATGCGGAAGTAAGCAGGCGGCCCTGCTTCTGGATCTCCCGGTCCCGAATCGCCCTCACATAGTTCAGGAGATTCTAAGCAGGGGTCATACGTCATTCCAAGCTGTATCTGCTGCCCCACAAGCCCCGGCAGGCGGGCGTAAATGTCTTCCTCGATAAGCGCTATCTTATACGCCTCTGAATTCAACAACGTCGCATCTAGATTGTACAGAAGCATCGTTACCGAAGCGCTGACAATGAAGAGGAACGCGAAGACTCCTGCTATTATGCGACCACATGTGCGCATTATCCATCTCTCCTTTGACCTAGTTCTCCGTCCGGTAAGATCCCCAGGTGAAGTATCGATTATTTACGATCAGAGATCGAGCTGGGTACCGATTCCCCGGTCGTTCGCCCTGCGGTAGATCTCCGGAGCTACGGCCATATCATCGATCGCGAGCCCAAGGTTAATCGCCAGGATTCGCTCAAGCTTGTTCTCACGCCCAACCATTTTCCCGACGACGATTTCGCCGAGGTCGGCATAGGGTCTGGGGGTCTGCTTGAAGTACCCCTCAGATGCGTAATACTCGAACTGCGAATGGTCATCTGTGCTTATCTTGTCCATCTCGGCCATCGCTTGCGGATGCCAGTAGCTATCGAAATCCACGGCACTCCCAAAACCGCCCGGTTTCAACCAACCCTTCATAATCGTCGGGCTTGGGTCCTTGAGAATCGGCCCGGATGTGACGACGAGATCTGCATCCACAACGGCTTCTTCGGGCGCATTCACGCCTACGATTTCAATCCCAAGCCTTGTAGACATCTCCTGCACATAACGTTTTTGAACATCCTTGTTGATGTCATAAGCATAGACAAGCTTAATGTCGAAGATCGCAGCCAGTGCTTCGAGGTTGGTGCGCCCTTGAACACCGCAAGCCAGAATTCCTGCAACTTCGCTTTCTGGCCGCGCCAGGTACTTCGCCGCAAGGGCCGTAGCAGCTCCAGTGCGATAAGCCGTAATCCACACGCAATCCATCACGGCATAAGGGATACCTGTCTCGACATCGTTTAGAACCAGGAGACCGGTAATATAGGGTAATCCTCGTTCTTGATTCTGTGGATATCCGCTTACCCATTTAATCCCCGCCGACTTGAGCGAGGGAATGTAGGCTGGCATGGCATGTATGAAGGCATCCTGCTGGGTGTGGATCCCCGGTTTCGGAGGCATTTCGACTTTGCCCTCGCCCTTCTCATGGAACGCCTTTTCAAGAAGATCGATAATTGTACTCACATCCAAGTCAACGCTCTCAACATCTGCTCTTGAGAGATAAAGAAGCTTATTCGTATCCATGTTTATTTCCTTCCTATCTGTTGCCGATTGCAGCACATATCGTAGATGTCTTGAACTACGTCAATCATCACCCCAACCGAGTGTGTCATAGCCGGAAGAAGGGATGTCTTGGAGAGAAGGTGGTAAAGGACCACTTATATCATTGCCGTAGAAACTGAACATACGCAGATTTGATAATTCGACAAATTCCGGTGGGATAACTCCGCTCAGGATATTGTTGCTGAGAAAGAGCCCTTCCAGTTTAGATAGATTTGCCAGTTCTAAAGGGATCGTCCCGCTAAGAAAGTTGCCACGCAGCATCAATTCCCGCAATTCGGATAGATTTCCTAGATCAGGGGGAATGGGTCCTGTAAGGTGATTGCTATCCAAATCAAGTTTTCGCAAGCTCGCAAGATTCCCCATTTCGAGTGGAAGGCTGCCGCTCAAGTCATTATTGTGAATGATGAGTGTCTCTAACTCTGAAAGCTCACCTATCTCGGGAGGGATGGCCCCTTCTAAGTGATTGAAGTACAGGCTCAGTGTTTTTAGTTTTGACAGATACCTCAATTCTGGAGGAAGAACGCCAGTTAGCTCGTTATAGTTGATGGCGAGACTGGTCACATGGCCGTCTTTACATCCCACACCAAACCATGAACATGGAGTGCGACTCGCAAGCCAGCCACGTTGGTCTTTCCAGTGTGCCCCACCGGTGTTTTCGTAGAAGGAAAAGAGAGCTGAGCATTCACGCTCTGGAATCTCGCGTACCTGCCCACAAAACCCGGTATCTCCACTGCAAGCAGCAAGCGTAGCCATCAAGAAAACTACAGCAAGAACCACTCGGTTTCCGGTCATCATTCTCAAGCTTGGCATTGTTATTCACCACTCAAGCGACAGGCAACATTGTGGGTGAGGAGCTGGATTAAACGAAGTTCAAGTAAGTCGGCAATTCGGTGAGCGCATACGCAAGGCGCGTACCATGCCATGTCAACAAGCGCCCATCCAGTAAGAATACCTTTCCTTCCTGGACTGCAGGCGTGCCTTCGAGGTACTCAACCACTTGTTCCCGCTCTTCCTCTCCGAAAGAATAGGGTTCACTCGGAAGGAGAACCACCTCTGGTGACTGGGCTATGACCTCTTCAACGGTTACGCGTGGATAACGGGAATCGCGTTCGCCAGTTTTCTCCGCTTCTGCCAGCCCCAAATCCGCTTCCAAAGGGTAGCGGCGCTCTCTCGTCTTGAAAATATTCTCCCCACCCGAGATTGAGATGACACTGTCAACATACGTCTCCTGGTTGATCGTCATCCACCACAGCCCCGCCTTTTCACTCTCTTCCTGCCAAATTGGGCAAAACACCTTCATAGATGGGTTCATGAAAGATGCTCGCCTTGTCCAATCCAACATTCGCTCGAGGTGAGTGAGTCTAGGTGCCGCCTCGTTCTCTATTTGGAAAATCCGGGCTATCGCCCAGAGAATTTGAATTGCATCATCAACGTTTTTTGGGAAGGTAACCCAAACCGGGATTCCCAGCCTCTCGAGTTCTTGAATGGTTTCAAGGCTGTTTTCCTCCTGATTGGCAAGCACAAGCTCAGGCTTAAGATCTGAGATCGCTTCAATATTCGGTGAACGGGTCCCACCTACTGCGACAGTGAGGTCTGACTCTCCGGCCGGGTCAGGGCAAAAATCAGTAATCCCAACTAGACGATCGCCTATCCCAAGCTCGATGATGCTTTCGCTGATAGAGGGCACCAGGCTTACGACACGTTTTGGCGGATTAATAAACGTCAAGTGAGGATTGTGTCCGTTCCCACCGTTCATCTTACACCCAACCTTTGCCGAGCAGGATCTCAGGAGCCGCGTCGCTCCAGATCTCAACTTTCCCCTGTGGACCGACCCCGATGATCGTATCGGGGGCGATGTTAATAGCATAACTCTTCATCTGTGTCTCAATTTTCTGCCGGACGGCCTCTCTCGAAGCAGGCGTTTCTAAACCTGGCAGAAAGATAGCCTTCGGAAACCAACCGATTCCATCAACAATCTGATCGCGATCCGGATCATAAATCCACTCCCCAAGGACAGAAATCAAGCTCCCCATGTCAATAAACACCGCATTTTCGGCGACGATTGAGTCTGGATCAGCAGGCAATTTCTCTTCGTCAAAAAAAGTAAACCAGTAATCAAGATTTCCGCCGATTGCCAGTACCACATGCGCCATTTGACAGGTTGCCAGAATGAGCATCTGATCCCCATCTAAAGGGTCGATGATTTTCAACGTGCCACTAAACCGTGCAAGCAAATCATTGACGAAGGGTTGTGTAGATGAAGGGATCTCCCCTCCAGGAGCGATAATTACGAGTGCTCCTTCTTCTCTTAATAAATTAATTATTGGGTCCAATGCCGATGATTCAGAGCCGCGAACAGGGGGTGCTTCACCGGCGAGGATCACCCAACCCCGAGAACCACGGCGCTCGAAGATCCGTGAAACCGTAGTCACGATTCCTTCTCCTGCAGACGCCAGGCGACAGCCGCGACAAGCCCTGCAGCAATCGGGAGAACATCCTCATCGAAATCGAACAAGGAATTATGATGCGGCGCATCAAGGTTGCGAGCCGCGTTGCTCGAACCAATAAACAGGTAACAACCAGGGACTTCCTGCATAAAAAACGCCATGTCCTCCGAGCCCATCACGCGATGCTCGCGTTCGATTTCGAACTCAGGGAAGAGTTGCTGGGCTACCTCCGCGGCAAGAGCCGTGGTCTCGGCATCATTAACGAGCGGTGGTGTGATACGTATAAATTCAAGCTCAGCCTGGCATCCTGCTGCAGAGCAGATACCAATGGAGAGCTCTTTCATACGCTGGATTATTGTCATCCGCGAAGCTTCAGAAAAAGTGCGAATCGTTCCTTCTAATCGAACCGAGGACGGGATCACATTCCAGGTTTCGCCTGCTTGAACAACGGTGAAGCTCACTACACCTGAATCCAGAGGGTCGAGAGACCTTGAGATAATCGACTGACAGGCTGTGATGAGCTGCGATGCGGCGAGAATGGGATCCCGCGCCAGATGGGGCGAGGCGCCATGTCCACCGCGACCTCGGATCATGATCTCAAAACGCTCCGATCCCGCCATGACCGGTCCCGGCGCAATTCCGAGCCAGTGAAGTGGTTTCTCGTTCCAGATATGCAACCCAAGAGATCTAGAAGCGCCTAAATCGTCGAGGATGCCCTCTGCGATCATGCGTTCAGCTCCACCCTGCCCTTCCTCAGCAGGTTGGAAGATGAATACGATAGTCCCGGGAAGTTCTTGAGATTTTGAGCTAAGGATCTGCGCGACGCCTAAGCCAATCGCCATATGGCCATCGTGACCACATGCGTGCATCACGCCTTCCTGCTTGGATGCATAAGCAGCGCCAGTTTCTTCTACGATCGGCAGCGCATCCATATCGAAGCGTATGAGCAGGGTTGGCCCAGGTCGCCCGCCTTTGAGCGTACCCACTACGCCCGTCTCCGCGATGGCGGTCTGGACGCTTAATCCCATCTCTCCCAGCGTTTCGGCGATGATCTTTGCGCTGCGATGTTCGGCGAAAGCCAGTTCGGGGTGTTGATGGAAATCCCGCCGCCAGGCAATGAGCTGTTCACGATTCGACTGCGCCTGATTCAGGAAAGGTTTCATCATCGGGATTTTAGTTATTAACGCAGCTCTATCCGTCGAAATTTCTCGATGTAGCGGGGATCATCCGGGGGGCTTTCAGGATCGAGCATGCGTTTCCGCATGCGCTCCTCGAGAGCGGTGATATCTTTGATCTGACTCCTATGTTCGCTCAGAGCAGCTACCTTCTGACTGAAGAACTCGGTGATGTCTACGGTTATATTTGGGTGCTGTGCCCCAGCGATATAGACTTCTCGAACTTTATGCGGCTGCAATCCCTCTTCGTTACTCAATGCAGGAAAGTAAAGCGCGGAACGTGCCGCTGGATAAACCGCATCCAGGGTCGCCTGGCCTGCCGCCCGGTGATCCGCATGGTTGATATAGGTATTACTCGGGAAGAAATTCGTGGGATCGCATGTGATCACGACCTGCGGCTTGACCTGGCGAATAACGCGGACGATATCACGCCGTAGGTCCAGAGTCGGTAAAACGTACCCGTCCAACTCCTCTAGAAACATCACTTCACGCACTCCCAGGGTTTTCGCCGCAGCCCGTTGTTCAACTTCACGAATCTCCGCCAATTCCTGAGTGGACAAACTATCATCGTCGGAACCCTTATCGCCGCGAGTCAATAAACAATAGGTGATATCCCTGCCGGAGGTTGCCCACCGGGCAATTGTGCCACCGCAAAAGAATTCGGGGTCATCCGGATGAGCCAGGACTACGAGAACTTGGTCGGATGTCGTCATGAAATATCTACCCTCGTGGAACCCCTAGGATGATTTATTTCCGCGATTACATTCGCCGTTTTCATTATTTTCGCAGGGGCTCTCGGCTTTCTGCTGCAAGGCTTTCAACTCGTCGTAGGGCTCGATCTCATCCTTGTGGAATTCAACCCTGCGTTCATCTTCCAGCTTAACCACAACCATATCCTTGAGAGGGAGTACATTGATGACTTTTCCAACTCCTCTTGGTGTAACCACTTTTTTCTTCCTCTTCGGAAGATGCTTTCGAGCTTCTGCGTATAGCTCATACTCGAATATAAGGCAGCAGCGAAGACGGCCGCACATGCCGGTTATCTCCTGGGGGTTCAGGGAGATCCCTTGCGCTTTAGCCATCTTGATCGAGATGGGGCTGAATTCCGATATAAAACGGGAGCAGCAGCGCTCCTCAAGTCCACATGCGCCCATACCGCAAAAAATCTTGGCCACATCTCGCGGGCCCACTTTTCGGAATTCGATTTGTGTTTTTCTAATCGAACGGCGCATCACCCGTTTTAAAGGTGCGAGATCAATACTCTCATCGCCGTCACTGCTAGTGATGAATGTTAAGCGTGAGCCGTCATAACAGTATTCAGCCCTGACGATCTTAATGCCGGTAATTCCAAGCTCATGCGCTTTCTCACGGCAATTAATCATCGCTTCCAGTTCACGGCTCTGCCACATTCGTCTCATAACAAGTTCGCGCGGAGAGGCACGGCGCACAACAGGCTTATGCGATCCCTTGGGCGCATTCTTGCCGCCTAGCAAACCAGCAACTTCACCCAGCTCACGCCCACGCGAAGTCGACACGATAACATAATCGCCAGTCTTGAGATCATCAATCTTTGATGCATCAAAATGATAAAGCTTGCCAACCGGTTGGAAACGAACAGATGCGACTGTTCTTTCGATACTTGCCATGGATAAAACCCTCGATTATAGAACGACGTTAGAAGCTAATCATACTACGCCCACATGACAGGCAAAAGGGGCCGACTATCCATCAGCCCCTTGAGACGGCATTCATTTCATCTGTAGTTCTATCTACGGGATCGCTCTAGTCGGTGATCTCGATCTCGATATCTTCTTTACCATCCAGATCGCCAGAATCAAATCGAGTGAGAATCGCGTCCGCAATCCCGTTTAAAACTGCAGCAGCTGGTGTATCCGGATGCGAGATGACAACGGGTGTGCCCTGATCTCCCCCTTCCCGAACGATTGCGTCGATAGGAATTGAACCCAGGAAAGGTACTCCGGCATCTTGCGCCATCTTTTCTCCGCCCCCCTGCCCGAAAATATCG
This sequence comes from uncultured Anaerolineales bacterium, assembly GCA_965195195.1. GTDB lineage: Bacteria > Chloroflexota > Anaerolineae > Anaerolineales > E44-bin32 > E44-bin32. The sequence goes on from CBDAFF010000047.1 coordinate 45,756, forward strand.
AGCTGTGTGCCATCGGGCAGTTCCAGAAAGCTCATATTCTCAACTACACCCAGCAATGGGATTTCCATCGTGCGGAACATTTCAAGCGCTCGCTTTGCATCCTCGATGGATACTTTCTGCGGCAGCGTGATGATCACTCCACCGGAGAGCGAGAGTGTTTGTGCCAGGCTGAGCTGCACATCTCCAGTTCCTGGCGGTAAGTCAACCACGAGATAATCGAGCTGCCCCCAGTCGACATCGTTGATAAATTGCTGTATCGCACTATGCAGCATTGGACCGCGCCAGATCAGCGGCTGTCCTTCGGGAACCAAGAAGCCTATCGACATCAGTTGAACGCCATGAGCTTCGGCAGGTTTAAGCTTGGGACCTTCCTGAGGCGGCATCACCGAGACCCCCATCATTGTCGGCACGTTTGGTCCGTAGATATCGGCATCAAGCAGCCCGACTTTCAACCCCTTCTTCGCCAGCGCCACAGCGATGTTTACAGCAACGGTGGATTTCCCCACACCACCTTTGCCCGATGCGATTGCGATTGCGATGCCAATCTTATTCTTCTGGATTTTTTCTTTAGCGGATTGATCTGTCATTTGTAGATTAACCTTTCCCCATTATTTGGTATTGATGGTTGACCTGATTGTTCATATGAATGTCAATATCCATAACTGCATCTTCAAACATCTGAACGAGTTCAGCATCTCCCTCTCGGAATCGACGTACCGAGTGCATTGCACATTGTTCGCATCCATGCAACGCCCGATAGGAATGCGTTCGGCAAGACAGACAGTTACATAGACGGATAATAAGCAGATTGAATGCGAGGCGGTCTATGGACGCAGCTTCCGCGTTGCAGGCTCGATCGACGAGATCTCGCCAAGCATCCCCGCGCATCCCCCTCAACGTGGAGGCGACTCGCATAGGGAATAGAATTTCAGTCTCACGATAGTACATGCAATCTGCACACCTTAAATGATTTATCCGTGCTTTACTCTTTTTTCTTCTTTGCTGCTTTCAATGCCTCTTTTTCTGCTCGAGCGGCCTCTTCCCGAGCGTAATTCTTCGGGCGAATCTCAGCGTAGTACGATACGGGCTTGCTTAAGCGCTCTTTGTTGTAAATATGCGCTGACGAACGTTCATACGAAGCAAGTTCATAAACATGGTCCATTTTTATCGCATCAAAGGGACAATACTCTGCACATAGCCCACAGTTCATGCAGATATCAATATCGATATAGAACTCAGTCGGGGCTGGTATCGGTCTTCCGGTTTCGGGGTCATTGGAACGCACGATCCAGATACACTGTGGCGGGCAGACTTTGGAGCAGATTCCACAAGAGGTACATCGATCTTTCCGTGTTCCGTCTGGATTTTCCTCATAAACCAGGAAGGGGATATACCGGAATTCTTCCGGTACAGATAATTTTTCCTCCGGATATTGAACTGTGAAAACCCCTCGCGCCTCCGTACCCTGGCGAATTTTCAGAGCCTCTTCGTTGTAATACCGGCCGCGCCCTAACCAACGGAGATCGTCCACGTACGTCTCCATGAAGTGTTTTAATGTTACCCCCAAACCCTTAATCAAGCCGATACCGTACATAGGCTCTCCGCGTTTAAAAATCAAATTCTCAAAGAATCCAACTATCTATCCGTTTCACCTAGAACGATGTCAATCGAACCAAGGATGGCCACAACATCAGCGATCTTTTGCCCCTTGGACATCTCTTCTAGCGGTGTGAGGTTGATGAAAGATGGCGCGCGCACATGATAGCGCCACGGATTCGGTTTTCCATTTGAGACAACATAAAAACCAAGTTCACCTTTCGGACCTTCCACCCGCCCGTATGCTTCCCCTGCAGGAACTCGGGCCTGATACTGGGGCTTACCGGTTTGAATCTCACCCGCGGGGATGGATTCGACGGCCTGCTTTAATATTCGCAGACTTTGTCGTATCTCCTCCAGCCGAACCAGATAGCGATCATAGACATCGCCGTTGTAACGCACGGCGACATCGAAATCAAAGCGGTCATAGATTGAATAGGGATCGGCCCGGCGGATATCATAGGGCACCCCGGAGGCTCGCAATACAGGGCCCGCAGCCGAGTTTGCCAGCGCCTGCTGTTTTGTCAGCACACCCACACCAATCGCCCGTGCCTGCACAATCTCGTTTCCGGTTAGGTAGAGGTCAAGTTCATCGACCTTGCGCGGCAGCCTCTCGTTCACAAGAATCTTGACCGTCTCCAGAACATCCTCAGGCATATCCCGGGCAACTCCACCGAAGCGGAAGTAATTGCACATCATCCGCGAGCCGGAGACCGCCTCAAATATATCCAGGATTAACTCCCGCTCATTGATTACGTAAAGCATTGGCGTGAAAAATGCGCCGAGATCGTTGAGCAAGAAGCCGATCGCCCAGATGTGGTTTACTACACGTGTCAATTCAGCCATGATTACGCGAATATATTCTGCTCGCTCCGGGGGTTTGACACCCATTAGCTTTTCAACTGCCAGAGCGTAACCGAAGTTATTGCTCATCGAGCAAAGGTAATCCAGACGGTCGGTGAAGGGCATGTTCATCAAGTACGTATTGCGTTCACCGATCTTCTCATGGTTCCTGTGCAGGTAGCCCATCACCGGCTTCAGCCCGACAATCTCCTCGCCATCAAGGGTTACAACCATGCGGAAGACGCCGTGCGTTGATGGGTGCTGCGGGCCGAGATTAACGACGATCTGATCGGTCTCAAAATCTTGATGGTTGTTACCGTTACTGTGATCGATCTTACCTAAACTCGAGTAAAGCGCGGCTTCCCCCTCTGGAGCCCAACCTTCCGGGGTAAATTCTGAGGGATAGTGAACATTCTTGCCGAATGGATGGGTATCCTCGACGCGGTGAATCTCGCCTTGTGGCCATCGGCTCTTAAAAGGTTTTCCCTCCGCCTCAAAGAATGGTTCCTGCCAATCCTTGCGTAAGGGATGGCCGTGGAATCCGTCCCATAGGAGAATGCGTCTGAGATCCGGATGTCCCTCAAAGCGGATTCCTAAAAGGTCCCATGCTTCACGTTCCTGGAAATCTGCGCCGGGGTAGATCGAGACAAGCGAGGGTACAACGCTGTCGTCCCGCGGCGTCTGAACTTTAAGGGTAAGTGCTGGACCTCCAGCACTCCGATAAAGATGGTAAACGACTTCCATCTTGTCGTCTGGGAGATAATCGACCCCGGTAACCGAGGAAAGGTAATCGTAGCCCAAATCGTCTCGTAAACTCCTCGCTGTCTCAACGAGTTTGGCGGTTTCTACAATGTACCCATCATATCCTGGACGCTCATCACGGGTAATGGCTCCTGGGAATTTCTCTTCTAAGGTGTCCTTGAACTGCACCGTTTCTTGCTCTGTCATCGTATCTGTGACCTATATTGTAAATGGTGTCTACACATCGATATCCGGCTCTTGTGAAACTGCCCGAGCCTGTAATTCCTTGAAGTTCGGGATATCGCGAGGGTCGATAAGATCTGGCCCCAGGATGGGGATGGGAATCGCTTCCTCAGCTTCCTTCTTATACCAGCTGACGGAACGAATGGACTGTTTGTCAATCTTCTCCTGGAGCTTAATCAAGCCGTTCAGCAAAGCCTGAGGGGTTGGCGGGCAACCGGGAATGTAGATATCGACGGGTAGGAATTTGTCGATGCCAGAGACAACGCTGTAGCCCTCTTTGAAAGGACCACCGCCTGAAGCACACGCCCCCATGGCGATTACATATTTTGGTTCCGGTATCTGGTTGTAGAGCCGTACGATCTGCGGGACCATTTTTTTCGTCACCGTGCCGGAAACGATAATCATGTCCGCTTGGCGAGGGGTGGCGCGCATCACTTCCATGCCGAAACGAGAGAAATCATAACGGCTGGCTGCAACGCAGATCATCTCAATCGCACAACACGCCAGCCCAAAAAACATAGGCCACAGGGAATTACGCCGTCCCCAGTTGTAAATTTTATCCAGCGTTGTAATCGTGACCAGTCCCTGAAGCTCTGGGGGAATATTGACTTCAGGATTATTAATCTCGTCCGTCATCCACGCCTCCACGAAAAAGGGCTCGCCCCTCTCTATTCAAGGGCACGTGCCCGAAAGAAAATTATACTTGGTGGATAGTTGAAGTCAAGATTAACGCGTTTTCTGTCGCCTGAAATTGAGAGCTGGGTTCCACTTATAAGCCTCAATCAGGATGCTTGCGGTGAGACGTTATTCTGAGCCGTAAAGCAGCAATCATGGGAGTTGCTCGCCCGCTGGCGAGGGGTTGTTGGTTTAATGTGGAGTGGAGATCCGCCGTAAAAAGACTCCGCCGTTCTCTTTGCCACGTGATCGACAAACTTAGCTCCGGAAGCTACACCGACGAGGAGTTACGATTGGACAGCACACCGCGAATAAAGAGGACGAAGGGGATGAAGCAGATCAGCCCCATGACAAAGATCACCACAATATCGACCAAACTAAATGGCGCAGCAGTTAAGAATGGCTGCAATAACAATACAATGATTAAGCCGATGAATAACATGCTGGCCTGAAAAAGCAGGCCCAGACCGGCTACATACCCAAACGTTTTACGCTGCCAAAGCAGTACCCCACAGACGACCCAGCTGGGAGTGATCAAGAAATCTGCGATGTGGAGCGCGAGTTCTGTCTCGGCAATACGTGTCTGGCTGATGAGCGCTTGTACAAAAGCGCCGATGACCAGCAATAAGAACAGGAAACCCAGTCCAGCCAGGATTCCCCCGGCGAGGCGCTCCGGCACAGCGCCGCTAAGTCGTTGCTGCACTACTTTTCCATCAATGATGGCAAGCAGGCCGATGAGGGAGTACACGCTCAGCATGACCAGCGCGAGATGTAGGAGAAATGCCACATCGAATGGCATGGCAAAAACGTAAATGATGTATGTGTACAGCACAAAGAAAAGTGCACCCGGCCAGAAGAGCAGCCCGATCAGCTTGCCGCGTCGCGTGAGCCACATCGAAGCAAGCAGCATTGGCAATCCGATAAGGAGATTGGCTACGTCGTTGGCAAGGAACGACTGAAGCAGCTCGTCCGTCGGATAGACGATCGTCCGGAACAGAAGGCCGGCGATGGACGCAGCCGCCATCAGGATGGCGATGATGATAGAAAGAATGTATATCAGCGTGAGATTACGCCTGATCGGTAGATTGGCTGATTGCTTTTGATCTGTGTTCATTTCTTTTGACTCCCGATAATTAAGCGTGGGCGGCTCATAGTTTTCCTAATCCACAACGCGATCCCCCATTTATATTTCCTATCCACTCCGAACCGTTACTAAGAAAGTTTTTAAGGATCGGATTAACGGCCTCAGGCTTCTCAAAGTGTGTGAGATGACCACCGTCTGCATAAGGATGAAATTCCACACCAGGCATACTGTTTAGGATGATCTGAATCTCTTCAATCGAGATCGTCCTGTCTTGGCGACCCCAGATGAGTTGAACAGGTCGTTTTTGCTCTCCCACGCGACGATAGAGACCTGAGAAGTCACCTAACATGCCGCTGCAAATCGTGGAGACAAGAGCGCGCTTGAAACCACGATATCTCATTTGTACCTGGTAAGGCTCAAGATATTCTTTGATGTACCTGGCGGTGGTGGCGCTTGAAGAGATGTGTGTCTTAAGCAACCGAATATAGTTAATGGAACGCGCCCCCGCTGGCCCTATTAGAGCCAGTTTGTGCACTCGCTTCGGGTACTTATCAATGAAGGATAAGGCAATCGGTGCACCCATTGAAAAAGCGACCAGGGCTAGAGGTTGACTGAGGTTGAGCGCATCAATCAATTGGAGTAGTTGGCGTTGAAACAGTTTTATGTTGTAACGCAGACGCGGTCGATCCGAAAAACCGCGCCCGTAGAGGTCATACCTTAGGACGCGAAAACCCGTCTGAGCAAGCGCTTTAAAAGTTGGCTCCCAGATGAAATAAGGCGCTGAAAATCCATGCACTAACACAACGACTGGAGCATCTACGGGACCGCCCAATTCATAATGGGTATACCCGTCCGCCAGGCGAACGAAATCCCCCGCCGTTCTAGCCCGAAGGGAATCTCCTATGGTCTCAGTTTCAATCACAAGCGAGAGAAAGGGAAGTTCCTTGCTCATGAGGACTTTATCTCCATCCAATCCAGCACAATGGCTGCGAGCTCAGCGCCCAGGCTAAGGGCGAAAGTACCACCCGAAGTCGATGTCCGTCTCCATGTCCCCCCATTCGAGTGTGAGAACGTGCCAAACTGGTGAATCGTACCCTCCCGGTGGGTACGTCCAACGCCCCTGACCGAGGATCGCGGTATTGGCCTCCTGGGCCGTGTCGATCCACACGCAGTAGGTCCCGGGTGTGACATATTGGTAGTAGGCGCCCTCCTCGTCGGTGAGCACAGCAGCTTCGTGGATAGGTCCTGTCGGCGGGCAGCCCCCCATTGCATAGTTCACCACCAGTCCGGTGAGTGGGGCTTCGCCGTCCTGGCGGATGCCATCAGGCGCATAGCCTCCCTCTCGATATACACACCCGGGAGGCGTCACCGGGCCCGGGGGACTGGAAGACTGACAGACATCATGCCACACGACGCCGGCGATCAGAGGGAGGCCGGAGTGGGATCCGCAGCTGGCGCTTAAGTCAGCGTAGAAAGTCGCGATTTTAGAGTACGTCCCGGAGATATCATCACCAAATACAGCCTTGACCCGCCAGTAGTACTGGGTGCAGTCCTCGAGGAAGACCACCTCGGTCTCAAAGCTGCGCCCCGGGCCCACTCCCGCGTGCAGCACATCGGTGGTGAAGTCGAGATTGGCAGAGACTTCGAGCGCGTAGTTTGCTTGAAGACAGCTGCCTTGTGGATAGTCCCACTCGAAGAGCGGCGAGGGATCGCTGATGAACGCAGCATCTTCAGGGATCAACAAGATAGGAGCTTGCAGGTTCGCTCCATCACATGTGGGGCCGGTCCAGAAAAAGGTGGTGACGGATGATGGTCCTGGAACGCCATCGAGAAGTGCGGCGACACGCCAAGCGTAGAAGGTTGTCGACGATAGATCCTGATCGGGTGTCCAGTTGAGTGCCCCTTGAGCCGTCTCCCCGGACACTGTCCCGGGTGCCTCGAAATCGCCTCCCGGGGCAACTTGGATGCTAAAACCATCTGCTGGACACGCTCCTTCGTAGAACCAGGCCAGCGTTGGTTGCAGGGTCTCGTAGATAAAGGAGTCCTGCGCTTGAATGTCAGGAGCGACCAGGATGCACGGCATCGTCGTCGCTGTGGGCTGAGGTGGTGGCGGAGGAGCGGGCGTCTCCGGCCGGGGCATGTTGCAGGATGAGAGAAGGACCCCGGTGACCAGGACAGCCACCGCCAAGCTGAAGCAAGGGGACAAGTTACGCATTGTCATGGCATCCTCCGTCGATTAGGTGCGAGAACCGGTCCCGGTATTCGGTCAACAGCCGGCAACCCAGTAATCCCATCATACAACGCAGTTAGCAAATCGCACGGTCCGTTAAGTAGGCTGACAAAGATCCCAGCGCTCTTCTTGGGTAACGAGTTGTTAGCCAGAAGCCCGTGCGGCTCTGTTCTCCAGGACTATAACGCCAACTGGTTTTCCGTGCCTGCGATCCATTCCTCCGCAAGTTTCCGCGATGAGGAAGACACCGTCACTCCAACCACTCGAAGGACTCGCCAATCAGTTTTCCGTCCATAGGAGGTTCCGGTAGCAGAGTGACCACTTCATCGAAGAAGGACAGGGGCTCGAAGGCCTTTTCGGCGGTCATGACGCCCCGCTCCCGGGTCTCACCGCTGAGAATTCTGAGCACGGCGACAGCTAACGGGACACTGGTCAGGAACCACGCAGACTGCTCGTTCCAAAGGTCAGGCGAGAGCCAGCAATTGTATCGTGCGTCTCGCCCACCCTTGCTGCCTACAGCCGTAACCCAGTCCGGGGAGAATGCAACGAAATCGTTTGCGACCGTCAGCCACCGGTCGGGATCATTCTCAATGGTCTCGTAGAAGGAGCTCATCGCGGTTGCCGGGTCGGTGTCGCCCGCAGTCACGCGTAATGCCTGCTCGCGGAAAAGATCGTGCAGCTGTGACGGGAACGGAGTGAACCACACCTCGACCGGTCGCGCTCTGGCGAGGCCTTGGGGCAGCGAATCAAAGAGCGGATCATAGCTGCCATACGGATATGCGGTAACCGTGCCACCTTGTGGCAGTGGGGCTTGAAGGCCGCTCGTTAGAGGATCCACATCCACCCACTGACCATCCTGATAGGCGCGCGCCGTCCGTCTCTCCGTCTCTTTTGCGACCTGAAGCATCCACTCGAGAAAATCTTTTAACTCATGCAAAACGGCAAGTTGTTCCGCGGTATTTTCGAGCCATTGCTGGGGTGTTAGAGAGCGCGCACCTTGGAACACCCAGGCCCGCCCTCCCTGGATTTGCTCTGTCACGTCCAGTTGATTGGCCGCGTGCACTCCCATGAGGTTAGTGATACAAGGCGAGATACCCGTGCAAACGATCGCCGTGATTCCAGCGTCCCTCGCCTCAGTCGCGAGCTCATTCATCTGGGCGATAAAATCCTGCCCCCAGCCGACATCGCAATAGTGTGCGCCGGCGCGTACCGCCGCATGTAGAACCGGGAGAGCAACTTGATTGCTTACGGAGTTCACAATGACATCGTAGCCCGCCACGAGCGAGGCTAGCTGCTTCTCGTCGGTGGCATCTACCTGCACCGCTCTCGCCTTGTCACCGATTTCTGCGGCTGTCTCTTCCGCACGCTCCAAACTTCTCCCGGCAAGAGCGATCTCCTTAACCAGGTCGCTCTCCACCAGAAGTTTTGCGGCTGGCAATCCAACCGCTCCGTAGCCTCCCACCATGAAAACTTTCATGACTTCCCTCCATGTCCATGTATCGGCTCCGAGTTGACGCAGATCCCCCGTTCCCCCAAGCTGCCCTCGCCAAGCACCACAATGCGTCCCGAAGCCGAAGGTGGAGCGGATGCCCCCGCAGGGGTCGGAGTGAAGCGGAGTGGGGATGCGGGGCAGCGAGATGTTAGGGAGTTCAGCCTTTGTCCCACCGAGTTTGGAGTGGAGACGAAGAATGCTGGAGATTTCTTCATAAACATAAATACCCCTACAAGGATCAACGGTAATTCAAAAAGCGTGGCCCGGATAAAACCGAGCGATACGGGATCGACCCATTGGCTATTGATGCCTTTAATTAGAATGAAAGAATTGGGGAGAGCGTGCAGAAATATTGCGGGCCAGAGAGTGCCAACGTTAATAACCAACATACCAAGCCAAATACCAAAAACAAAGGTATGCAAGATATTTGTGACCGCAGTCTCGAGTGGAACTCCTGCCAAAACTTGAAGAGAATGGAAAACACCAAACAAGGCAGCTTGGAGAATAACCGCAGCGACGAGGCCTCGTTTCGTCTGGCCCCATACGCGAGTCAGTGCGTAAAGAACGATCCCGCGGAACATGGTTTCCTCGACAAATCCAACAATTGGCTGCCTCAAGAGGATCGCCCGCGCCTCTTGCGTATTAAAAAGTGTAGCGAAATCAAAAGTGATTTTCCCGAAAAATGAGTAGAAACCGGAGTAAACCAGATAGCAGCCAATGATGACTACCAACAACCATGTGGACCATGTACCGAAGTTGGTTATACCGATCTTCTTTACCCACCCTAGACGCGAAATTACGAGAAGGATAATCAGCGTTGCGCCAAGCGTTCCCGCTAACTGGATAAAGAGATCTGTGAAGGGCTTCTGAAAGAGGGCCGCAGCTACGAATACGACAGCTGTCCCGAGCACCAACCAAGAGAGTAGAATGGAAAGTACAAAGAGAATTGGTCTCCTGTCAGCCAGACTCGTAATTGCATTCAACACACCTTCCTCTTTATGGGTATCAACACTGTGCCGGTTCATCATCAAACCACCCTAACGACTAAGCTCACCTGCCCTGTTCTGAGTGCAGCGGAGACGAAGGGGCAGGTGCAGCGGGGGTTAGGCAGCTCTGCTTACTCATTAATTTGCAATAGATACACATCGAAAAAACTCACCACTCGCTCCTCGTACATCTCTGGGTACATACTAAACATTCCAACATGATTCACCCCAGCTTCAGTCCACAGATATCGAGGAGCTCCAGCCGCATCATATAATTTTTGTGCTGAATCCACCGGTATCACCTTATCCTCTTCACCCTGGATGATCATGATAGGTCGAGGACTTATCGCTTTTATCCGATCAACAGGACGCAACATCTCTATTTTTACACCGGTTTCAATTTCTGCAAAGAACCGAATGAGTGGTAGGAATATATCGCTTGTAACTGCCCATTTCAGCCCATCTTCCAAAGTGGCAAAGGCGCTATCTATCACAACAACCTCAATCTCATCCCGACGTGAGGCAGTTTCTAGAACTGCAACTCCTCCCATTGACCCACCCCAGGCTCCGATATGCTCTACGCTAGCTTGCTGCAATCCGTACTCCAAAGCAGCCTCCACGTCGGATGCTTCATAATAGCCTAATGTGCTAAGTTCACCACCGCTTTCACCATGCGCTCGAAAATCCCAGGCGAGTACTCCATAACCATTTTGTGCAAACATCGCGTAAAGCATTGGAGACCGTATATCCGAATGACCATGGGCAACCAGGATTAAAGCCCCATTCTCTGAAGGTGTGTACCAAGCCGCTAACTCAATCCCATCACTGGTAAGCAAGCGTACGTCCTCAAACGCAATCCCAAATTTTTCTGGCGTGTCGTCTTCCAATCGTTGTTGTCGCTGAGGATGCAGGTATCCTTTTGTGCTGTTGTAGGATGTTAACGCGATAACAAAAACAATTGCCATACCTGACACAATGAGGATAAAGACCAATAAGTTGGACCAATAGCGTTTATCTTTCATTTCCATTCTGTCTTTTCGTACCATTGGATGCTGCCTAACGGCTTTTAGCTCATCGGTCCCCGAACGGATTGGAGAGGGTCGAATAGCGCAGCGAAGCAAACGAGGATCCCGGCGACTTTCTGGGACAGCGAGATGTTAGGCAGACGCATTTTGTGCTTAGAAGCATTATCGAGACAAATAACCAAGTTCTTCTCTGAGCCTCACAAGCTGTAGGTAGGTAAATGGGTCCTGAAATAACGCATCATCCCAACTGCTTTCATCTCGTAGATCAAACCAG
>CBDAFF010000048.1:0-13229 GCA_965195195.1 uncultured Anaerolineales bacterium
CTTGCCCATATTCCACGGCCTTGCAGAGCGATGATATACACGATTTCCGTCATCCTCCGCTTTTAACAGGCATGCTGTGTTCCCCTTCACCTTTCGGATCCAGGTAAGCCTGATGGCCAATAGGTCTGTTCACCTAGAACCTATCCCGCCTTAGGCGGGTTCCCTACTTGCGCCACATCGGCGCACCCACTCGCGGCCTTTTGCGGCGTGAAGCGTGGATAGCTGGATTCCTTCGGCCTCTCGGGGGCGGCTCACCTCGAACTGCAGATAGTCAACGTAGTCCTTGAGCGCACCGAATTCCATGCTGGCCTCAATCAGGTCATTGACGGACCGAGTGGCATGGAAATCACCCTCCCCGTTGAGATAAGTTGGGATCTCGCTCAACTCAAGCAAGCGGCTGATGGTTTGACGCAGCGGAAGCTTAGCCTGAACGATCTCGTCGTACTGCTCACGGAGATCAAAGATCTGCATGATGCGCCGGATGGCTTGAGGGCGAATTCGTTCAGGATCTGCAACGGCTTTGAAGAGATGATCCCAGGTCATGCGCTCATCCCCGCGTAAGACATTACGGGTACGGACTCCAATCCCACGTGGCGGGAAGTCAATGATCCTTTCCAGAACACTGTCATCCATCGGATCCAGGGCGAGACTCAGGTAGCCAAGCATGGCTTCCGTCTCCTCGCGCTGGAAGATGCTCCGGCGTCCGCCCACGATCTGGAAGGGGATATCCCGCGCCCTGAGAGACATCTGAACGGTGTTAAGCATCGTGTGAACCCGAGTGAGAACTGCAATCTCTTCAAGCTTAACCCCCTGCTCAAGCCACTGTGAGACCTGCCGCCCCACATAATCGGCCTCGACCTCGGGGTTGAGAGCGTCGACAGCGGACACCGGCGATTCGACCGATTCGCGTGTCGGCAGCATGTTGTCAGCATCGGGACCCGCGAGTCGAGCGGCGGCCCGGACGATTTCCGGTGTGCTGCGGTAGTTCTCCCGCATACTTTCTACATCGAGATCCTCGGGGAACTGGTTGCACAGCTTCTCCCAACTCGCACCCCGGAAACCGTAGATCTGCTGGGATGGGCTGGCAAACATGACGAACTCACTTGCCCCCTCACGCAGGACATCCAGGATGGGCCACTCCGTGTGTGGATTGACATCTTGACACTCGTCGATAAATACCCGCTGACCGCGCAGGAACTCCCGCAGATCCGGATTTTCCAGCTCTCGCCGGGCTTCATCCAGAATCCCCGTGAAATCGAGCAGGTTGTCCACCTTGAGGATCGTCTTATAGCGGTTGATGATCTCATGGACCACGGGATGCAGTGCTTCATCACGACCTCCCCGCTCCCGCACCCTGGCCATATCATCCAGCGCCTGTCGTGGCTCGATGTACTTCGCATTGAGCTCCTTGATGGCGCGCTCCATGATGGCCAAAGACTTATCCTCTGAAATAATGCGCGGCCATCTGTCACCGCGAGTCTGACGTGCGAGGCGGATCAGCCAGTGTCCCAAACCATGCAAAGTACGGATGGGCACTTCGTTACCGAGGCGTTTGGAGATCTCCTTTGCAGCCTCTCTTGTGAAGGTAGTGGCGATGATCATGTAAGGAGAGACTCCTTCCTCGAGTCTCTCCTGAATTTCTGAGACCAGGCGGCGTGTCTTTCCAGCGCCCGGTGGTGCTGTTATCAAATGCATAGGATTTCCTCAGAGAAGTGGGGAGATAGCTTCAGCAAGTCGTTCTCGCTCGCGTACGATGTCGCTGATCATGACTACCTTATCAGCGAACTCGGCTTGACCGGGACGACCGTTTATCACCACGGTCACGAGCTTCAGTCCGGGCTCTTCACGGGCTTCCTCGAGCAGCTGGAGAAACTCTTCTGGAGGTCGACCAAACTGTCCATCCGTGATGCACAGGATATCGCCGGTCTTCATTGACGGATCATCACGGATGAGTTCGATGGCTGCAGTCAGTGGACCATACGGTTCCGTGCCCTTGCCATAAGCGAGCTCGAGGTGATCGATCAAGCCCTTTGGATCAGGCTTCAAGCCGGGATCATATACATCGAACTGCCCGATGTCAGAGAAGGGGATGGAGATAAAGCGGCGATCTTCTTTGCGGGCCTCCATCATGAGCGCCAGCTGCAGAGCACAGGCTGTTGCTCGACGCACACCGCGCATGGAGCCCGACTCATCCCTGAGGAAGACGATAGGCCCTCTTCCGGCATAATCTTCACCCTCGAACTGGGCGTGGAGCAGATCGCCATCGAGAGCACGGCAAAGGAAGTCCAGATAGATCGGCGACGATGAATCGAAAGCGATCATCGAAACCAGTTCATCAGGAGAGAGCGTCTCCAGATCCAGATCCTGGACCTTGTAGTGAGTGAAGCTCTGCCGGCCGCGTGTGCTCTTTCTTCGCTCTCGAGTCACCAGTGCCTTCGCCCACCCCAGCGATTCGAGGATTAACTTGAGCGAAGGAGACTTGCGCAGGTACTCGGACAGCTCGTGTAGACCACTCACCTGTTCACGAGTGGCGCCTCGGTCAGCCCCCAGGCCCCAACCGACACCAAACTCCCCTGCGGCTTTCTGCAGGTTAGTGAGATCATCCGCAGATTGATTCATCGCCTGGGCGAGGGATTGGTTCATGCGCGCTTGCGCTCCATCGAGCGCATCGTGCACCGCCTGCTCAGAACTGGCAGCCTGTTTTCCCGCATCTACAAGATCTGATTCAATCTGCCGAATCATCTCTTCCAGTCGATCCTGAGTCATGGATGGCCCTGATCCATCACCATCCCCGGACTGTTGTTCCCCCTGCCCTCCCCCAGAAGCCAATGACTGAGCGATCTGGAGATGATCCTCAAGATCCTGGACTCTGTCCCGGTCCTGCTGAGCGGATTCCATCGCTTCCTTCACTTCGGGCGGGAGTCGATCCATCAAGTCGGTGACGAAGTGCGCGGCGCCAAAAGCCGCGGCGATCGGATCCATCCCCACCGTCACTCGCAGACGTTTCCATTCGGGAAGTTCCTCTGCACGTTTGAAGAGGGAATGAAGGACAGACATCCCTTGAGGCGGAGCCTTTGTGAGTGGATTGGCAGAAGCGTACAAACCCATCCAGGCCTCGCGTGGAATATCACGACATACGGCATCAGTCCGTTCCGCCGCCTTTTGAAGTACCTCCATGTCCTTGTGCTCAAACCAGGTGCCGTGGTCTAGAAGCAGCACCCGATCCCAGATCGTTTCGGGCGGGTCGAACAGATAGACCTCGGCATCAAGTGCGGTCGTATAGTCCATGGTCATCCCCCTATACCGGCTGTTGCGCGGCCGACTCTTCCATGACCTCAGCCGACCGGGTGACAAGCAGCGACGACGTCTCTCGGATTCGCTTGAACAAATGATCTTTGGCAGCTTGATGCTCGGGATTATCAACTTTCTTCAAAGCCGCTTCGTGTTTCGCGATTGTCTTCTGCCAATGGACAAAATCGGAGAGTTTTGCCGGACCTTTGATATTTGCCCTGATGTTTTCAAGGTCGGCTTCGACCGCTCGCAGGATACCCCGCTGTGGATCGCTCAGGCTGCGGACAACGTCCCGCACCGTGGGTATGTCATCTTTGGACACCCAAAGCAAATGCTCGCCTACAGCGATAGCCCTGGGGCTGACATCCGCTTCTCCAAGGAGAAGCGCTCGGGCGGCTGAAACGCGCGACCATGCGATGAAGTGCCTGGGCGAAACCAGCACCCCTTTGGCTTCAAGCTGCATCTTGATGCGCACCATTCGCTTACGCACCTCAGTCGGGATCTCGCCGGCCTTCAACTCGACGAGTCCCTGCACCAGCATGATCTCCTCGGGATCGAGCTGTGTTTGGATAGGCACGGTCCCATGAGAGCTGGTGAGTAACGCCTCCCAGTCCTCCTCTCGAGTAGGATAGTTAACCACCTTGCGGATGATCAACCGATCCCAGAATGCGTTTTCGATCCGGTCATTGGAAAGTTCGTTGCTGGCTGTAAGACCTAAAAGCATGGGCAGGTGGTGAATAGCGTCCGGTTCAGCCAGTACATGCTCCTCGAATGCATCAAGCAGCATCTGCTGAACAGGGCCTGATCCTTTGAACACCTCATCAATGTTACAAATCGAGGCGGTGGCGACACCAGAGAGCTTGCGTGCCCAAATCCCGTGCTGCACCTTGGCCGGATCGAGCGGACCGAACAAGTCGTTCTGGCTGGTGTCCGGGGTGAGGTTGCGGCGGAAGAACTTGCCCCCCACCCCCTTGGCCAATAATCGGGCGAGAGTCGACTTGGCCGCACCGGGCAAGCTCAGGAAGAACACAGTGTCGCCCGAGAGCAGCGCCGTGAGAGTAAGATCGATTTCTTCATCCATGGCCACAAGTTGTGATTTGATCTCCTGCCCCAGCTGGCAAACCTGCTCCAGGAACGCATCTACATCCATCGGGGTGGCTCCAGGTGGTGTTGCATGGAGCATCGCCACACGCTCGTGCGCCAACAAGCGCTCGGGTGGTGCCCCGTTGGCGCCGCTCAGATCCGGCATCAGTACGAGGGTCTTGCCGTTGTGTTCGATGGCTTTCATTTTCATTCTCCTAGAATTGAAATAGCCCTGGTTGAACCAGGGCTCAGGTGGATAAAAAACCCCGACTTATACCAGCCGGGGTTTCAGATAGAACTGTTAGAGAGAGTCAGGGACAATCGGATAGGAAAACTTCAGGGATGTCAAACTGCAGTGCTTTTGTGACCTGAAGAATGCGTTTGTAGGTCGCGTTGCGGTACGCACCCGCCTCCCACCTTTGGATCTGCTGGGGTTTAATATTCAACTTTTCGGCAAGCTGCTCCTGTGTAAGGCCACGGACAATTCGCATACGGACAAGAGTATCAGGCAGGTCTTTGAGTGAAGTAAGGACGACCTCTTTTGGAGAAGCTTTTACAAGAGCTTCATATTCTTCTATCTCGCGCTCCAACGCTTGGATCTGAGACCGGATGCCATCGAGCTCGGCCTTGAGCAAGCGTGGAGGGAGATGTATAGGGTTCTTCCTGGCAGCCCTGAGAGCGCGACGGAACTCACTGAGCCAGGCGTTGGAGGCGGCGAGTTGCCGCTTGTTCTTTATCCTTGTCATTAGTCACCTCCAAGGTTTAGAAGGAGGATGCCGCGTTGATGAAGGTTGCGATCATATTGGAAAAAGCGGTAGAAGAGCTTGCCGCTTTCACCCTCAACCACGTTCGGGAAAAAATCAACGCCATATTTCTCCTTCATCGCCCCTCTGCTTCGAGCAAATTCCAGCAGGACGGGATCGAGGATATCTGGATCCACACCTACCGGATCCCAACAACCATCGACATCAGCTGGATCAGGTTTGTTTGTCACGAAACTGCCGTCGATCCAGACTCGCCGGACACATGCCGATTTGAGATTGATGATTGCCTCCTTCAATCCTTCGGTCAAGCGCTTACGATGATCATTGAACGCAAAACGTTCTTCGATCTCTGCCATCGTTGTTTCGTAGACCCCGGGCGGCAGAGAGCCGCGGGGGTCAAAGACCGGTATCATGCTGGCCACCTCCATTATTACACAACTTGTATGTTGTGTAAAGTTTCTTTTAGGATTTATTCAGGCTACCTGATGAGTTTCAACATCGATATGAATTACGTACGATGTTATTTGGGGGTCTATTTGTTGCGATCGTTTCCCTGGGTTCCATACCAGAGATTGACCGCCGCGACGATGACCATCACAGCAAATACCGCACCAATGGCCATAACGATCTGTACTTCAATCGAGGCTCGTGTAATCACTTCCATCTCATTTTCTCCTATTGCCATCAAATGCACTGCGATGATTTGCGGCGCTTACGGAGGGCAGCGTTCTTCCATCGCCCAGACGGTCGTTCAACAACTTTCCCCCACCAAACCACCATCGATAGATGGCTATGAGCGAGGGGCCTGCGACTAATGAAAGGAAAGCGGTCAATACAACAGCAAAGATCAGGTATACGAACATGGGATTCCTCCTATTATTGGCCGACGCGCAATAAGCCGGGAGCATGGCCCGGCTGATGCGATCGATATTCGGTTGTTGTCTTGTAATAGGAAATTAATCTAACGATGTGGGTTGGTAGTTATCCATAGCCTACCAGGGCGTGTGGACCCAAATGGGCCAAACAAGATTGAGAAGGAAAACCAGGATCATGAGCAACAAGAGCAGTGGCGAAGCCATGGTTGGCGCCTCCAGGAACATATTATCGATTATCAGGCCCGCCCGCCGAATGAATCCAATGCGGGCGAGGCTGATACACACCATCACCGGCAAGGTGGCCCTACGAAATTTAAGATGGGGTTATATCAAACCGAGACATTCCAGAAGCCGCGAGGCTATGATCCAGCGAGTAGCGGGATGACTATCAGGGGAGTATTGGAGAAGCGGAGAACAAATTCCGAAAATCAGTTTGTATGTGGCAATGAGATTTCAAAAAACCTGCTATTCGAAAACCAATCATACGAATTACCTCCTTTCTGTAGGATGATATGAAGTCGGCGGGACTAGAACTGGCTAAAGATTTCGTGTGCATGTTGGCCTCCAGGGGACATGAGATTAAAAAGGCAAAAACGCCCACAGGCTTAAAAAGCGAAGCTGGCCTTGTGGGCATTAGTTTTTTCAACAGTTTAGGTTTTCAATAGAGATAAAGCTTAATCAATGTACAACAAAAAGACATTGTGTCAAATTGACAATCGTGATCTGAAGGCTGCATAGACAACAACCAGAGACTCTAAATCCTGACGATCAAAGAAGACATATAGCCCCTGCCGGTCCCAGAGGATCATAGCAACGCCTAACTTGAATGCCTGCTTAGAATTAATTCTTTCGGTGAAAAGTAACTCTGTTCGGTTATTACCAGTTCGCCCAAGGCTCATTAATCTCTCTTCCTTTAAAGGGGACGCTTGAAGGGCATTACCTGAATATGCCGACTTATATGATTAACTCTTACTTTATCTTTTATTCACTCTCACCTGTTGTTTGAACCTTTTTCCTAGTTCTTCTGTTTATGGACTGCATATTGGTATTCATATTCAGCCGAATTCAATATTCAACCCTTCAATACACCGATCTCTTGTCTACTTCTTTCAATAATTCAGTTTTTTCTAGTCCATATAGTTGATGAACGATCGTTGCTTGACTCTGTGCTGCAATTTGGCGTTAGTTAATCCTGTGAAATGGACTTGGAATATCACCACCAGAAAAAGGGGGGGACAAGGGGGGGACGCAGATGCATGGATCATAGAGCAATTATTTCCGGAAATATCCCAACCGTAAACCAACCGTTATTGGTCGTATCGAATACAAAAAAGTACAATTGTTTAGTCCAATCCTTTACAATTGCAAAAGGAGTTAAGGTATGGGGAAGCCAATTTTGTTAAACCTTGTGCTATTTCTTCTAATAACATTATTATGCGGGTGCGATCTCGCTTCTCCTCCCACAACACCCACACTTACACCCAATCTTATACCATCGTCCACACTGCCCATATTCACGCCTGGACCAACAGAAACCGCAACACCGGTTCCATCTCCAACACTGGAATTTACTGAGGTAATTTTCTCCTTAGATGTTCATGAAGGATTTGTTAACGACACTGGTGATTATTCTTTTTCCAAAGTAGATTTATTTTCACCGGATGGAGAAGTTATTATTAACCTGCAAATCAGAGGTTTAGAGTACCCATCCAAGGACTCGTCAAATGGTTTTGTAATTGACAACAACAAAACAGGAAGCGAAAGGCGCTCTATAGCCTTTGTGTACCAAGGGTATGAATGGCGGATTTTTGAGCATAATCAACGGACAGGTGCATTAGATCTAATATGGGCAAACAGTTCCTTGCCAACAGATCTGGAATGCACATTGCACCTATCCGCTGATGGGAAAACCTTAGAATTGATCCTGCCCAGCGGAAGGCGTCATCTAACTCTTGGCTCTTCACTTTGGCAGGTTGGTGATTGGCTTACAACCAGAGTGCAAGTTGCTCCGAAGTCGAAATTTGAAATTGTAAAATTAATACGCCTTGCTGCACCCATTTCATCTTCGCCTATCCAGGCTCTTACTCCAAAACCAAACCAGATTATTGATTCAACCGCAACACCCAGACCACCTGCGCTCAAAGATCTGGCTGAGCTTGTAGGAATTGAAATAGGTGTTCTTCTAATGCCCGACAAATATAAAGCCAGAGGAATTGAAAAACGCGAGTTCAATCTCGGGATAGCCACATTTGGTTGGAAAAACCAAATACCAGTGCGAGGGCAATTTGATTTGAATTGGACAGACCGGCAGGTTTCATTCGCGACGGAGAATGGAATGGGAGTTCGCTTCCAGCATCTTGTTTTCCCAGCAGATGTTCCCCAGTGGCTACAAGAGGGGAATTTCTCAAGAGACGAATTAATAGAGATCCTTAGATCTAGTGTGAGCAACATAGTAACGCATTACAAAGGACAAATCGATCAATACGTAGTAGTGAACGAACCTTACATTTACCCATATAGGGTGAATGATATTTTCTACAAGACTATCGGCACAGAATATATTGAGATTGCGTTTCAGGCTGCTCGTGAAGCTGACCCAACTGCTGTATTGATCTATAACGACTCCGATAATCACACTTCAACAGGTATTACAACAGGTCTGACAAGAGAAATCGTGCAAAGACTCAAAACAAAAGGGTTGATTGATGGCGTCGGTATACAGATGCACCTTGACGGGTCTAATCCACCCAGCAAGGAGGATGTTATTGCTACAATGAGAAGCTATGATGTGCCCGTCTACGTAACTGAGTTTGACGTGAACATGAAAAATGTATATGGAACGGCAGAAGAAAGATATGCGATACAAGCGAAAATCTACGGCGATATGCTTGAAGCTTGCTTTGAATCCAACGTTTGTAAGAGTTTCAGCTATTGGGGAATTGGCGATAGCACCTCTTGGATCGAAATTATGTCCGGGTATCAGCATTATTCCAAAGAAGGCGATCCAACAATGTATGATGATTCGTGGCAGCCCAAGCCCGCTTATTATGCAATCTTTGATGTTCTTTTAGAGTTATCAATCGACACTCCAGAGGCACCTTAATTTAAAAGATGAACCATACCGGGACATAGGTAATAATTGTTTCTCACTACATAGGTAACACATATTCTCAAGGGTGTGACTTTCAGCCATGAGTCGCTGTATGCTACTCGCCTTAAAGTAGCCCCCCCTCCCCACCCCCTCCTCGAACATTATTTCCGGAAATAATGACTCCAGGGGACGCCCACGTCCGGTCTAAACCGCTCCGATTATGCTAGAGTCAAAACAAGCAGTCGAGAAATCTTGAAGTGGTAGATTGAAGTGTAAGACCCCGGCACAAACAGACGGGAACCGTCCTAGCGAACGTGCATGGGGGGGATTGGTAAAGGGGACGTTCGATGGTAATCACAGTCGCAAGTATGAAAGGCGGCGTTGGCAAATCGACTCTCTCAACGATGATTGCGAAGTTCATCGCAGAGCAGCGCGGAACGCCGGTAACCGTCATCGATCTGGATCCACAGCGGGGGTCAACCATACTCCTCCTCGGGGCTAAGTACGCAAAGCAGGACGCAGGCCCTGGCATCTGCGAAATTCTCCAAAGCGAACAAGATAACATCCCTTCAACAGAGCTGTTTTTCCAGGCTCGTGTAGTTTCTCCATATAACGAACTGATCCGGGTGATCCCCTCCGCTGCCTCCCTGGCGCGATTGAGGGGGCCTGAGACTCCAAGAGAGCTGCTATCGCTGGCTTTAGAGGATACGCCTATTGGGGAGAATGAAACCGTCATCGTTGATACCAGCCCGGATGTTACCTTCTGCGAGATGGGGATACAGGCAGCGGATATGGTTTTTGTCCCCATCACTATGTCGCATCAATCCGGGGTGCCCACACTCAATACCTTACAGGCACTCCTACACGCAGAGAAGCAGATCGGTGGACTGATACCGACTCTGATCGGAAGGGCAAAGTGGCAGGAAGCCAGGATCGAATCATGGCGGGAATCACTCATGCAGACCGACCTGGTCAAGGGGCGCGGGATTGACGTGCTCCCGGCGATGCCGTTCAGCCACAGCATCCCTTCCGGGAAATGGCGCTGGGGGAAACTTCCCAAAGGCTGCCCGGAAATGCTGGATGCGATCTATGTCAAATTGTTCGGGGAACACGCATTGGTAGTTGAAGAAATCGAGGATGAGGCTGTACTGGTTGAGGGGATGGTGGCAGCGTGAGCACATCAATTAGGGGGAGCAAGATTGACAGAAGCACGGTTCAGGAGCTTGGGAGCCTGGAACTGAGTGACCTGGTCAAAGCCAGTAGCAATGTAAAGACAGTGGATAAAGGAGCCCGCCTGGAGCGATCGATCCTGCAGGTCCCCTTAGCGAAGATCGTGGGTGAAAGCCCGATGCAGTCACGGGTTACAACCTTTGATGCGGATGTCTACGAGGAAGACGCGGAACTGCTCAACAGCATCAAGAAATTCGGTGTGCTTGAGCCGATTATGATCTGCAGGGCGAGTGATACCGAAGAAGCGCGTGTATACAATGTTGTCTTCGGGCATCGCCGCATGGCTGCAGCGCAGATAGCCGGACGAAAATCCATCCCTGCGATTGTCGCTAAGAGCAGCGATGATCTACATTTATTGACAATAGCGGAGAACACGGGGGGGCGAAGCTTGACCGCGTACGAACGGGCTGTTGGTCTCATTCGATGGAAAGAGAGTAATCCCGGAATAACCCAAATCAAACTCGCCGAAGACGCCGGCGTCAGCCAGGGAACGGTTTCAAACCTGCTGGCTGCCTACGAAGCATCCACACCCGCCCTGCGCGGGTTGTTTGCTTCCGGGATGGCTCCAAGGGCTGTTATTGAACTGCAGGACACCTTCGCAAAGCTGTCCGAGAAAAAGCAGGTGGAACTTGCCAGGCAGCTGGATGGGGCTACAAAACGGGAAGTCCAGTACATAAAGGAGCTTCTCGATCAAGGCATTAGTCCCGAAACCGCGGTCGACACGATCGGTACAAGTCGCGCAAAGCCAACGGAGGATGATGCGCCAAGGATGTCACTGGAGGACGAAGACCAGCTGCGAGCTGTAGCTGAATTGACCGATGTGCCCCTTCGCAGTGTGAAGAGCCTGGCCAGGAAAGCAAGCGCTCAAGGGGCAGGTCCGGAGGCGCTCCAACTGGCGTGCGTGTATGTAGCCCGGGGAGGGACCAACAGCAATGCGATGCTGATCGCTTCGAAGATGGCTGAAGATGGAAAGATCAACCGATTGCTTGCCCAGAGCCTGCGGATCGAACGGAAGGCACGCAAGGTGATTGAGAAAACCAGAGACGAGAAGGCTGTGAATTTTTTGAACACCGTCTTCTTTGGAGATGGAGGGTAATGGGGATGCACGCCAGCGTTCGCGATCACCTGAACGCCTTTGAACACGCAGCGGATTGGGTTGTATCGTTAGGAGAAATGATCCAGCGAGCAGACGAGTGCTCAACGGCGATCGCCGCCTCGAGGGCGCGAGATCTGAGCCAGATGGACGGTATTGGCGAAGCCATGGAGGGCATCGCCCGGGGTTGGGATATCCTGATGGGGTATGACCTTACCTCACTCACCCCCCTTCAACGAGAAACCATCGAACTGCTGGTGATAAACATGAAAAACAATCTTACAGACGGACTTAACCATGCAGGGAGGATAGAACGATGACCGTAAACCGTACGCTTCTCATCATCGGGGTGATCATCGCAATAATCGGAGCAGGGCTTGTGTTTGTGGGCAACCTGTACCTATCACCTCCAACCGACTTCATCGTGGCCGCCAGAGACAACATACCCGCTGGCACCAGGTTGAGTGAACTTCCAGAGGATGCCTTTGTGCAGATTCCGGTGAAGTTCACTAACAGCAGCGCTCGAATGATGCTCGAGGGTGTAGCACAGCCGCAAGATCTGCAGGCCATGAGAGCGGCAGGGGCCATCTTGATTCAAGATGTCTACAAGTACCAGCCGCTCACACTGGGCTCGGTGGTGAGTCCGGACAACCCGGCCGCAGCACGGGTCACCCGCCTAGGATTGGACGATCCTGGTCTGGTTGTAATCACCATTCCCGGGGACGACACGAATGTACCGGAGGGTATTCAGCCCGGCGACAGGATCGATCTGGCCGTTGCCGTGACGGATGTGAATGACATCCTGGTGCTAAAAGAGGAAGAAGAGGGCACAACGCTGACGGCGCTGCCCGGTTCTACCCTAACAGGGATCCCCAACGAGGCGCTGGCGGCTGTGCTTGCAGAGGCTGGATACGTGGTCGAGCCGCCTGAGGGTGCTGCTCCCATCAGTTCCAAAGGGACACCAACACCAGAGCCAACACCCGAAGGTCCGGTGCTGCGCGAGCCGATTACCAAATTATTGGTTCAGGGTGCGCAGGTTATCGCTGTACGCCGCGATACTTCGCTGGCGTCCGTAAGTTCGGATGGCACGGCGTCGATCATCGAGGGCGACATCACCGGTCTGGACGTCGTCATCCCGCGTGAAGCCTTTGAATTCGTGACCATGGCGATGAACGGCGGAAACCTGCAGATTGCTTTGCTCTCTCCGCTCGTAGCTGAGAGCAGCGAAGCTCCCACGCTTGGCGCTTCCCTGCAAGACCTGCTGGATCTGTTCATCGCCGATCGCGAGTCCCTGACAGAAGAAGCAGATGCGCCCTAGGTCTGATTGGAATCTGAGCCGTTAGAAATGAGGTCCCACGAATGACTGAGCATGAAAGCGAAAAATTAACCGCGTTGCTCTTCGCCCGGCCGGAAATCTCCACCCAGATGATGAGTGTCATGCACATGGCCAGTGGTAGAAAAGTTGTACTGGCGACCTTCCTGCCGATTTTCAACCTGGCTAACGCCACAACAGTAATGCAGCAGCTGGCACCACAGGTCGTGATCATTGACGCCAAAGTGGAAGGGTTCAGCCTGCCGCAGATCGTGGATCTGAGGCAGAAAGCGGTTGCGCCATTTGTTGTGGTTGGATTGGCGCAGGCCGGGTCGAGCGAGATGGAAGAGATGCTGGGGGTCGGGCTGGATGCAGCATACCCCCTGCCCCTCAGCCAGCAAACCTTCGCGCGCATGGATGAAGAGCTTCCAGGAAAGTATGAGGAAGCAGCGAGAGGCTGGGGCAAAGGTGCCTGGGGCGCAGCTGCACC
>CBDAFF010000049.1:0-5456 GCA_965195195.1 uncultured Anaerolineales bacterium
GAGATCAAAGAACATCGCCTTCATGAAGGCTTTCTCGAAGCCAGCATGAGTTGTCAGTTCAATGTATTCAACACGCTCGGGAATCTCATCGGCGATCCTGCGTCGGGCGGCAGAAATGAGCATCTGCTGGGCGCCAGTTCCAGCGTCGTTGCCGACTTGAAGGAAGCGTTCGCGAGGTAACTCCGGGAACATGCCCACCGTTATTGCGCTGCCCACGTCCAGATAGGTTCCAAAGGCGCCGGCGATGATAAATTCGTCGATGTCGCCCGATGTAATCCCCCCCTCTTCCAGGAGAATCTCCAGGCCAGCACGGATGGCGCCTTTGGCTAATTGAATCTCGTTTATATCTGATCGCGTTACTACAATGTCTTTCCCATGGCTGGTGTCCTCGGCAGGAACAAGAAGGAATTCTTTGTGCTGCGTACTCATCCCTTCTCTAACATTCGGTGCCCCTTCCTGGAACGAACCGCGGCGATCGATTATCCCATCTTTTAGCAGCTCTGCGACGGCGTCTAAGATGCCAGAGCCACAGATGCCAACTGGAGGTTTCTCACCGATGGTGTAAATGTTCGGCTGACCATTTTTAATCTGTACTCGTTCGATAGCACCGGGAGCAGCGCGCATCCCGTCGCGAATGTGCGCCCCCTCAAATGCTGGGCCAGATGCACAGGAGCAGCTGAGCATCCGCCCATCAACTACCAGCGTGATCTCAGTATTGGTTCCGATGTCAAGCGCTATTACAGTAGTTTCCGCTTGCCAGAGATCGCTTGAAAGCACCATGGAGACATGGTCGGCGCCGACAAAGCCGGCAATATTCGGCGGTAGATGAATGAAAGCACCGGGGTTGATGTCCAACTCGATCTCGCCAGCTGGAAGATCGAACGCCTCGCTTACAGCCGGGACGTAGGGCGCCACCGCCAGCTGGCGTACAGGCAAACCGGCCACAAGGTGGTGCATGGCCGTGTTCCCCACAATCACCGCCTCGACGATTTGTTGCGACGAAACATCGGCTTCCCCACACATCTCAGCAATCATCCCGTTTAAGGTAGCAACTACCTTGCCCTGCAGAGTCTCGCGACCGCCCTCGTTTTCATTGCAGTAGTCGATACGGCTGATAACGTCCTCACCGTAGCTGATCTGGGGGTTCATGGCCCCTCTTACCGCTAACACATCCCCGGATTCCAGGTCCAGCAAATAGACGGCAACCTTGGTGGTTCCCACGTCAACAGCCAAACCCAGAATCCGTGCACCCTCAGGGAGCATTGCCACAACATGGTCACCGCGCAGAGCGGCTCTCACCCGCCAATCCTGCCCCCTTAAAATATCCGAAAGAGTGAAGAGCACATCCGGGCTGAAGGATACGCTTGGATAACCCTCTATTTGCAGTGCATCGCGCAGTCGAGCGGTGTCGGATCGCAGATCTGTGAGCGATGCCGCCTCCAGAACTACATCAACGGGGGCAATGATTCTCTCCCCCTCTACGCTCACACCCTGCCCCTCCACTTGAAGCCGCTGCGTTGTGGCCAGTGACTCGGGTGGCACATCTACCTTGACATCCGTCAGTGGCTTCGCCTGACAAGCCAATCTGTATCCCTCTTCAAGCTCTATGGGGGTAAAAAACGATTCCTCCTCGGTCGTTGGTGAGGATAGCTTGCCGCTCATTACACGCACACGGCAGCCATTGCAAGACCCTTTGCCCCCGCAGATCGACACGAGTTCGATGCCAGCAGAATGCGCCGCTTCAAGCAGCGATTCTCCAGGAACGATTTCCACGCGCCGTCCGATGGGCTCAAAATCGATGGTGCAGGTGAGGGGTTCTTTCGTGGGATCAGTCATAGTGATCTCGATACCGGCATGTTTCCTTCAGGCTGCAATAATCGCAAATCCGGCCTCCAGCGATCAATTCCCTCCCTATGCCCAAAACGAAGGTGAGTGACTTCCGAGGGAGCATCATCATGCTCTCTGTGAGCCGCACGCCGATTTCACCGGCATCTAATAGATCGAAGATCTGAGGCTGTCCCTGCTCAACCGGCCAACCGACCATCCCAGGGCTGAGAGGGATGGTGACCTGGCAATCTTCTTTAGTCGCCTCCTCTTCAAAAAGCGCACATGCAGCGTTAGCCAAGGCCTCGACGCCAGCCGACCCCACACCATCCAACGCCAGTCCATAGACGGCATCTTCCTTGGAGACCTCCGCGGCTCGATGCTCAAGCGCTTCACCGACAGTACAAAGGACAATGATAGCTTCTTGCGCACCGCCCATATGCTTAGCGAGAAGCTCGCCAGATAATTTTCCACCACCTTCGAGCTTTAACCGCTCGTGGTGCAGGTCTTTAACAAGAAGACGCCGAGCTGTTACCCTGGGCTGGAGAAGCGGATTTCCCTCCTCCAACGCTCTTTCGGCAGACTCAACCAAACTCGGGCTGCGCTTGCGGATTGCTGCTGGATCTGCTCCCTGGCTGCGCAAAATCACATCAACATCAAGACGCAGATCCCATTTGTCAAGGACTGTCATTTATGACTCGTTTTCTGCTGTCAGCTTCCTGTAGTGCTTGATGTAACGGCCAGCATAATCGTCTCGTCCAAGCAAAAGGTCAACTGCGCGGATGGTCAGACTTAGCTTCATCGGGTCGGTTATGGCGCAGGTAGCACCGGCGGCGATAGCAAGACCAAGGAATGCCTGATTGATCGTATGACGCTCAGGTAATCCGAAGGATACGTTGCTGGCACCCAGGTTGATGTTCACGCTGAGCGTATTGCGCACCCTCTCGATGGTCTGCAGTGTCACCAATCCAGCCTTGCTATCCGCACCTATCGCGAGCACTAAGGGGTCGATCAACACATCCTTGGTGGGAATGCCGATCTTTGCAGCACGTTCGAGAATTTTCTTGGCGATGGACAGAGACACCTCAGGATCGCTGGGAATGCTTCCCTTAGGGCGGACAGAAATACCAACATAAAATTATAAGTGTAGTTAATATTACCGAAAGTCCACAAATTAGTAATTACGGAACGCGACGAGGCTGCGCTCCTTCTCGCCCAATGGATCCAAGCTGCGGAAGAGAGTGGCATTCAGCCGCTGATGAAATTCACAAAGATGTTGAATCGCTACGCCTACGGCCTGCTCAATCATTGCGATCATCCGATCAACAACGGCCGTCTGGAAGGTCTCAATAACAAGATCAAAGTGATCAAGCGACGGTGCTATGGTTTCCATGACCTAGACTATTTCACGCTCAAGATCAAGCAGGCATCCCCAAGAAGCCGTTCTCCATGACCAGCAATTATGTTAGATATCCACACTTTTCGGAGGAGAACCAGAAAAGATAACCTCAAGCTGAGCACTGCCATGTCCCTCATGCAGTCGTAAGATGCAGTCGCTCAGACTTCGTCTGGGGTAATGCTAACCGACTGTGATGATCTCCTCCAGAATGTGAATGCCCCTCTTCTTGATCTCCTCCAGAAAGCGCTCAAATACTTCACCTTCGAAGCAGTCCTCCGGAGGTACAATGCCTTTCGCCGTGATCAAGCCGCGCCCGATAAACGCCGCACCAATCGCCGCTGAAAAGCCTGTGACACGGGCCATTGACGAAAAACCCATCTCGGTGTCAGCCTCATCCCACATATAGCTGTGAATCTCAGTTGTCTTGCCATCCTTGATGCCAGCAACTGTGTTCCACATTACGCAGACATCAGTATCCCCTTCCAACGGTTGGAGGCGAGGTCCTATCAAGGCTAGTAAGAATTCCCGTGGAACAATCGCGGTACCCGCGATATCCACAGGTTCAATATCCAGTAAGCCGCACTCCTTAAGTGTCTGAATACCCTCCCAATGCCCGGGCCATCTCACGGTCTTCTCTGTAAATTCCTTGAGCTCCGGACGAGAGTAGATGAAACTGGGCATGCCGGGCGTGACAGCACATTCCAGCGCTTCATCGACACCAAACTGTTGAAATTGGAAGCGCTCTAGCTCGCTGGCTGCATCCACCTCTACTACCTCACCGCCCTTGATCACATTCAATTTCACCATGTACTCTCGCAATACATGGTCGAACGCCCAGGT
The DNA here is from genome assembly GCA_965195195.1 of uncultured Anaerolineales bacterium. Classification (GTDB taxonomy): domain Bacteria; phylum Chloroflexota; class Anaerolineae; order Anaerolineales; family E44-bin32; genus E44-bin32. Next base: position 4,064 of record CBDAFF010000049.1, read on the forward strand.
GATCATGTAGCGCAGGGGGTGTCGGGCAGCGGCTTCCTTAGAGGGGATGCCACCGACGCGGGCGACGACTTCCTCCGCTTTATCCAGTTTGCGAATTGCTTCCCCCGCCATTATGTTGCTGATCCCAGGCGCGAACCCGATTCCGTCCAAGAATGTGACCCCGTTCTGGACAGCCGTCTCGTGCAGGAAGTCGCCGTATTCATTCAGCGTCATCCCTTCTGGCAATTCCAACCCCTCAATTTCGTAAGCATCAGGCCTGCGATGGTACTCCTCGAGCATGTCGACGAAGTGCAGTCCGTGTCTAATAGCCGTGTCGACCACCCTGTAGCTCGTTTTTCGATCCGGCAGAGTACTGACCCCCACATCGTATTGAGCCATCAAATCTGCAGTGGCAACAACGTCCTGAATATCGAGGGGATGAATTTTCACCTTCGGATCTCCGATCCAATCGCGAGTGCGCGCCAATGCCTTCTCCCGGCGCCCAACGAGCCCAACTGTCTCGACGTCATCCTGTTGGACGAGATCCCACGCTACTGCCGCCCCCATTTTTCCGGAACCACCAAAAACCAAGACGTTCATAGAATTCCCTCCTTTTGCTTATCCGTCCGCTACACCTTGGATGCGCAGCATTGATTGTGAGGAACCTCACGAATTTACCTCTTACCGAGATTCCACGTCGATTTTTTTTACCATTAATTTCGCCCCAACCGGGTGAGAATTTTGGCTGAACCTTCTAAAGGGTAGCATGATTTTTGTCATTCTGTATATTTTTTTTGCCAACAATTTCTCGAAACCGAATGATTTGAAACGTTTTCACCCTCTAGATTAAATAGAAATAACGGTTTTGGATATTTCAGAACGATAATTACGCCAGGCATTGATTAAACACTTCTTGATATGGATATTTTGCCGGGAGTTTCATTATCACACTTCTTGCAGTTCTGATAATTTTCCCGGCAAGAAAAACATACTTCAAGCGGAATGTCTTGATTTGCTGTCTGAATTCTGAAATACCCAGAAAATCAAACTTGAACAGCAAAAACAGATTATATGCAAGCATCATCATCTGAAACACTGCCTCATTTGCCCAAAAAGATTTTAGCAAAAGATGTCCAACCGCCATATCATACTTGGCTTCCTTGATGTAATTTTCACAGTTGCCACGTTTTTCGTAAGAAATGACAACTTTTTCAGAAGGCAGTTCGGTATTGGTTACAAAGAAAAAGTATTCGTATTCGTCGCCTTCTAAGAGAGATAATTGTGCCCTGTCTTTTTCTGGTTTCAATACGCGAGATAGTACAAATCTTCTGTCTTTGTCCCATGTGTTTAGTTTCGTAACAAGCTCAGCAGTTTCCCTGCCCTCTTCACCTTTAACGAATGAAATCGATGGATC
>CBDAFF010000050.1:0-30543 GCA_965195195.1 uncultured Anaerolineales bacterium
AGGAGATGGGGCCATTGAGTGGGGCAATCTCCTGAACCTCGATCTCCTTACCCGGCGTGACGCCTTGCCCGGCCAGGTAGATAAGAAGTTGAGTGGTCTCAGGATATATTCGCTCGATGATGCCGATCTGCCCGGCTTCCATTTCACACAGAGGTATCCCGTGTGGAGGAGGTATCTTGCCATCAGTGGTCGGAATGGGATTTCCATGGGGGCATGTTGTCGGATTCCCAAGACGTTTTTCCAGCGCTTCGGTGATCTGCTCATCCGTAGCATGTTCTAAGCGACAGGCCAACTCGTGTACATGCTCCCAAGAGATTCCCAGTTCATCTACCAGAAACCGCTCCCAAAGACGATGACAGCGGATGATTCTGTTGGCCCTCTGTTGACCATTCTCTGTAAGGTTCACTCCTTTATATGGAGTGTGGTGGAGCAGTTCGTAGTCCTGGAGACGATGGACCATTTCGCTTGCGGATACCGTGGAAATCCCGAGTCTTTCGGCGATGTTTGTGATCGGTACGATATCCTGCTCAAACGACAGTTCGGCGATCGTTTTCAAATACATCTCTTTACTCTCACCGAAATTATGGCGTCGCGTCATGACTGAACCCTCATCCAACATGTGGGCGATTAACCGTTTGAAAAGAAACCTCAAGTTACACGGGGAACCTAATCGATATATATAAGGTATGCCTAATATTACTTCCTAATGGCGACCTTGTGAGGTAACAGGTGTCACAAGAAGTGTTTGCCATTCATCATTTATTGCCTCTATACTCATGTGATCGAGATATTTAACCAATTTCCATCAGTGGCTCGTGATCCCCGCTTTGCTTAATAAGCCTCCTATCTATGGAGTTTGCCTTATGGAGCGAACCTGTGTATCATGTGCACCAATCAACAATTCGGTTCGTCAGTTTGTTGCCTGGGAGAAACAAGGACGGCAAAGGGTCTTGGCCTTTTTCGATACAGGCAAAATGGAAACCCTTCACCGGGTTTGAGGCGATTACGGCAAAGGGTCCTAAAAGCACTCGGCGAGGACCTGCAAAACCCTTATGCGTGGGTTCGAATCCCACCGTCGCCTCTCAATCAGACGGCTACACACGACGCAGAAACCAAGTAATAAAAGGCGACTCTTGGTCGCCTTTCTTTATTACACAGCCTTAGGATCATTCTCCCCCTCTTGTAACAGGCTCCATTCGTCGGTTTGGAAAATCACCAACCCGGTACATCTCGATGAAAGCGCAAACAGTCAATAACCTACTAGCAGGCCCTGCATCCTCGGGTGACAAATTCCTGTCGATTTCTGTATACGGCCACCTACGAACCTTACAGTCACTTTTCAAAGCAACCAATACCGCAAGTTTTCCGCTACCGTAGAGTCCGTCAAACGAGGTAAATCGGGTCAAAACAAGCGCAGGTGCCGTCAAACCTTGTAAAACCGTGTCAAACCAATGGACACGATTGAGACTTTGTGATGGCCTGCAATCACCACTTCACCTGAGTGGAGTAGAAATGGAACTCGATAGCAATCAGCTTCTAAATGCAAGGCAAGCAGCAGAATACCTGGGTATCAGTTTATCCACACTTGGCCGCATCGAGCGAGAGGGCAATCTGATCCCCTTCCGAACCCCGGGAGGACACCGCAGATACCGCACAAACATGCTTGACGAATATCTAGAGCTTAGCCGGGACTTATGCCAATCCACAAAATCCTTATCCAACGCTCAGGTTTATTGAGAATTGGATGATGATATTCCACGCGGAAGGAAAGCGGCCCGTCGAGTTTTACCCAGCCTGGTAAGACGTTCACATCCAATATCGAGGCTTAGGCGCATGGAACCAAACTCATTAGAACAACATCTCAAGAAACTTCAAATAACAAACACCCAAGTTCCAGACCTTGAGACCTGGCAAGAGTTTCTTCGGGAAATCGAGCGAACATATTCAGACACTGAAAATGAACTCGCTCTTCTAGAACGTTCGAACACGAGTTCCTCAAAAGAGATGCAGGAGCTATATGATGAACTGAAGCTAACTTCGGAGATGCAATATCGTCTCATCTTTGAGGGTGTACAAGACGCAATTCTTGTCCTTGCTTCAGACGGAATGATCCTCGACTGTAATTCGCGGTCAAAAGAGATGTTCGGCTGGGACAAGGAGGCTCTACCAGGAAAGAATCTGACGTCCCTCGTCTCACCTGAATATTCCGATATTGTGATGGAGGAGCTTCGAGCGAGGGATCTAACCGATTCGCCTTATGAAGCACTTGGTATTCGCTCCGACGGAGAGCAATTTCCTGTCGAAATAACAGCTCGTCATCAAACACTAAACGACATATATGTCATCCTGGTTGTGATACGAGACATCTCTGAGCGCAAGCACGGAGAGGAGGCTCTCCGCGAGTCAGAATCGAAATTTCGTAACCTAGCCGAAAAATCGCCGAGCATGATCTTCATTAATAAGGATGGGCGGATCGTCTACGCTAATGAAGCTTGCGTTGAGATCATGGGCTATTCGCGAGAGGATCTCTATCACGAAGATTTCAATTTCCTTCAGCTGATCGCGCCCGACGATCAAGAAAAGATTCTCGGGCACTTTCGTGCTCACCTGGCCAGCGAAGAAGTTCCGCAATACGAGTCACAGCTCGTCACAAAGGACGGCCGGCGGCTTAGGTCTATCCATGCCACGCGATTGATTCCCTATGGCGGGGAAACTGCCATTCTCGGCGTTGTGACTGACGTGAGCGAGCGCATACTTGCCGAGGAAACGATGAGGCAACGCGCTACCGAAATGGAACTGTTAAATGAAATTGGGGGAGAGATTGCCTCTGTTCTCAATCTTGATGACGTTTTAGAGCGAAGCGTCAAACTCATTCAAGAGCGATTTAATTATGATCATGTTGGTCTCTTCCTGCACGATCTTGAAACAAGCTTCCTTGTATTGAAAGCTCGCGCTGGACAGTACGCGCCCTTATTTCCAGATGAACACCGTTTACCAATAGGACAGGGCATGGTGGGCTGGGCTGCGGAATCATTCGAGACTGTTCTCTCCAACAATGTTGAAACAGAACCCCATTATATTAATCTCTTCCCTGACTTGATTCGGACCCAATCAGAGCTAAGCATCCCGATCACCGCTGGCGAAGCCTTACTCGGTGTGTTGGATATTCAGAGTGAGAACCTAAACTCGTTTGAAGATCACGATCGCATTGTGATGGAAACTCTCGTCGATCAGATGGCTGCGGCGATTGAAAACGCACGCCTCTATGAGGCTGCTCGGAGAGAACTCAGAGAACGCAAACGCGCCGAGGGACAAATTCTCCTTCAAGCCACAGCCCTGGAGTCCGCCGCGAATGCGATTGTGCTCACCGACTGTGATGGCAAAATCCTATGGATTAACCGTGCTTTCGAATTACTCACCGGATTCCCCGCCGAGGATGTCGCGGGGAAAGACATGCGTATCTTGAATTCGGGCACCCAGGATGCGGCGTTCTTCAAGGAGATGTGGGAGACAATCCTTGCTGGCCGAACCTGGCACGGGAAGATGGTAAACGCCCGCAAGGGCGGCGAAAAGTATATCGAGGAGCAGACGATCACCCCTGTACGGGACGACACTGGTGAGATCACTCACTTCATCGCCATCAAGCAGGATATCACCGACCGAAGAGAAGCTGAAGAAAGAATAGAACAGCAAGCCGAAGACCTTCAATTGCTCAGCGCACTCAATGAGCGGATTAACCGCGGCGACAGCGTACACGACATGGTTGAATTCTTGTCGAAAGAATCAATGGAAATCTTCGGCAGCCTGGGTGTGACAATTTATCTTCTCAGTGAAGATGAAAAATTCCTCGAATCCCAAAATCTCAGCCTGCCCACATCAGTGATTAAACGCATCGAGGAGAAGACTAAATTCAAAATAACCAACCATCGGTTGGAAATAAAACCTGACAGTGTGATCGGGAAAATGCTCGATTCTCAAAATCCCTTGCTCGTGAATGGTGTTGACGGGATAAACAAAATCTTTGACGAGTTCGCTGACCTCATCGATTTACCAATCAAGAATCTGGCGTCTCTAAGTAAAAAGATTTTTCCACCGATCCTGAATATGCTTAAAGTGCAATCAATTATCCTGATCCCTCTTGTCGCAGAAGGAAGATCTATCGGGCTGCTCATAATGGGGCGGACGAAAGACTTTGCAGAAAACGATCAGGCACGCATCGTCTCTGTTGCCAATCAGGTTACGATGTCGATCGATCGCAAACGCACAGAGGAGGCACTGCAGCAATCGGAGTCTAATTATCGAAACGTCTTCGAAGGCGTTCAAGACGCGATATTTGTTGAGAGTATGGACGGAAAGATTCTGGACATTAATACTCGGACGTGCGAAATGTACGAACGTACACGCGAAGAACTACTCATGATGACAGTAGAAGACCTGGTCCCCAAGAGTCAACCAGTCGTGCTCCCCCGCGAGATGGTCGAGCGCGGGCTTTACGACCAAATTCTCAGCACAATGAATGTCCGTTCTTCAGGCGAGGTGTTTCCGATTGAGATCTCCGTCAAACTGCAGAAATGGGGCGACCAAGATGTTATGCTGGTCGTCGTCCGCGATGTCACGGAAGCCCGACTTGCGCAGAAGCGAGCCCTGCTACAGGACCGTCTCGCCGCTGTCGGGCAGCTCGCAGCGGGGATTGCCCATGACTTTAACAACATTCTTGGCACGATCATGCTTTACAGCGAATTATTACTGAATGATCAGTCGATCTCCTCACAAGGCAAGGAGCGAATTGATACAATCTTCAACCAGGCGAAGCGAGGCTCGACCCTCACCACACAGGTGCTCGACTTCAGTCGCCGCTCGATCATGGAGAAACACCCCTTCGATCTTGTTCCGTTCTTTACCGATCTAGAAAAGCTCCTCTCACGCACACTGCCCGAGAGTGTCAAGATCAACATGGATTTCAACGGCGAATCAGGCTACTTCATCAACGCCGACCCTGCACGAATGCAGCAAGCAATTATGAATCTAGCGTTAAACGCGAGGGATGCGATGCCGAAGGGTGGCGAGCTAAGCTTTGCGCTCGATCAAACGGAGATTCAGGCTGAGCACCCTCCCTATCCAGGGATGCAGACGGGAAGCTGGGTCAGCATCCGCGTCTCCGATACCGGTTCGGGGATCGATCCGGATGTGATGCTGCACATGTACGAACCATTCTTCACAACAAAACCACAGGGCAAGGGCACGGGGCTTGGCCTCTCCCAGGTTTACGGTATCGTCAAGCAGCACAATGGTTTTATTGATGCTGAAAGCACCCCCGGGGAAGGTACAACCTTTATCGTTTACCTCCCGGCTATAGATGAACAAACGGAGCCCGATAGCACCAAGGGAGATCTCCAAACACAGTCTGGTCGCGGAGAGACGATTCTTGTTGTGGAAGATGACACTGCAACGCGCAGCGCGATATGCGAGATCCTCGAATCTCAAGGGTACACAGTCTTCTTCGCCGAGGATGGCGCTGTTGCGCTTTCAGAGCTGGAAGCACGGGGCGGAGCCGTCGAGTTGATCATCAGCGACTTGGTGATGCCGAACATGGGTGGAAGGGATCTATACGATGAAGTATCAGCCCGCTACCCACACATCAAGATGGTCTTGATCACTGGATACCCGCTCGGTGGTCACACTCGAGAGTTGCTCGATCACCAGCGTGTAACCTGGCTTCAAAAACCCCTCACCTCGGAAACGCTGGCCCAAACGGTTCAGTTTATGTTGAAAACGGAGAACCTGACCGTCTAACAATTCAGGCGACACCTTCAATTTACTCCCCCTGAAGGCATCGATCACACAGCATAGTCCATTCGGGGCAGCACTGGTTGCTGTCCAAATGGAGTCCACGAGCATCGCCTGCAATCGGAGGCATCGCTTTTGGACTCGGCAATATTCATCTTAATCAAAAGCTGATCCTAAAACCGGCATCGAGATTGAACGGGGGATACCCGAAAGTCCTACTCAAATAGCCTCAATATTTTCCAGGAAAAATAGCCGCCCGTTAGAGCGGTTTCAGATGGGTTGGTTCGATTAAAGCCTTGCGGACAAAAGAGTGGATCGGTGAACTGCGCCGCTTAACCATCATTACGGTTACTTCAGCGCCGCGCGCCACCCGTTCGGGGAAAGTTCCCACCAGGAAGTTAGTGAACACCGGCTCTTCCGTTGCGCCGATTACGATCAAGTCATAACCCTTGGCCGATAATAGGATTGACTCCACTGGATCGTCACCCTCTACATACATCGTCTCAATCGGCATACCATCAACACCGTGCATGCTCTCGGCGACAGCTCGCTCAGCGCGGATGCGACCGACTTCATCAACGCCTGGGGGCAAGACGTGGAGGATGGTCACCGTCGCAGCTTCAGGCTTCTCAGCGTTAGCCATGTTAACCGCAATGCGAACCGCCCGACGCGAATTGCGCCCACCCGTGACGGGAACAAGGACGCGTTTCAAAGGACGCCACTGCCTATGGCGTACGACAATGACGTCGGTCGGTGGATTGTCAACGATTGGATCGGCGACGGACCCAAACAGCTTCCCTGAAGATTTCGTGAATCCCGGCCAACCCAGCACGATGATATCTGAGGCATTCTCAATCGCCGTCTGACGGATCGCATGGGACACATTTCGCCCCAGACGGATAATCGTATGTACCGGAACATCACACTTCTTTGCTTGCCGGATGACGTCATCAAGAAACTGGCGACCATCTCTGAGGAACAACCTGCCCTCGGATAGGTTAAGTTGGACGGGAACCTGCACCACATGCAGGGCGAGGACCTCCCCACCCTTGTTACAAGCCAGCAGCGCTCCGATCTTACCCAGGATGCGAGCCTGCTCTCGATTGGCGACCGGGATGAGGACGGAGTAATCCCGACTTACCAACACTTCTTCGAGAAGGATCTCTTTGGGTTTCTCCATCTCCTCGATCCGCGAGAAATAAAAGGAGTACGCCAGAAGCCCAATGGCAATCCAGATTACGGCGAAAACCCAGGCGATCGGGCTAAAGCGGAAGACATTTACCGCCAGGAAGGCATTGGAGATTATTGCCAGAACCGGAAGGATCGGGAATAGTGGGACACGAAAACCGCGTTCAAGTTCCGGGTTCTGCAGCCGCAGGAAAAGTACCGCGAAGTTCACCAGCATGAACAGCAGCAGGAACATAATGCTGGCTGCGGCGGCGACGTCCTCAATGGGAAGCGTCCACGCCATGAGCGTCATCAGTGCTCCTGTCGCTACAACCGCCAAATATGGCGTGTGACGCTGGGGATGGATCCGGGCAAAAAATCCTGGTAGGTTGTGATCCCTCCCCATGGCAAAGGAGACTCGCGAGGAAGCATAGGTCGTTGCGTTCAGCGCCGATGTTGTCGAGGCGAGTCCACTCAGCAACAGGATCAGCCCACCAATACCCCACGGGAAGACCTGTTGCGCTACTTCAATAATCGCGATTTCCCCTTTATCGCCCAGGTACTCATATGCAGCGAGATCACCTGGCGGTGTGATTGCGCCAACTGCCACGATGCCCACCAGGATATAAACCACGACTGCGACAGATATTGAGATAAAAATCGCTTTCGGGATATTTCGAATCGGGTCGAGAACTTCTTCCCCCGATTGAGCAATGATTTCATAACCTTCGAAGGCGATAAACGTGAAACCCATCGCGATGAAAACACCAACAAGCCCGTTGGGTAAGAATCCCGTAGTGAAGCGGCTCTGCCAGCCATCCAGTCGCGACATCGCTAATGCGCCGAAGATGACCAATAACCCGAGAATAACAATCTTGATCAGGGTAAGTGTGTTTCCGACGCTCGCAGTCTCAGAAGAACCCATGTAATTAATGATGGTGAAGGTGAGGATGATGAGCGTCATAAATAAAAGCGAAACCTGGCTGATCGTCAAACCAAAAGTTGGTATCCCGGCAACATGGATCAATTCAGCGGCAAAGCGGCCGAATGCTAATGCGTACAAGCTCCCGGCCACAGCCTGCGCAAACCAGCTCATCCACCCGGAGACAAAACCAAGGGTTCCGCCGAGGGCTTCCTTGATCCACTGGTACCCGCCCCCCGCCCCTGGAAGAGCGGATCCAAGTTCCGCGTAGGCCATTGCCGTGAGGGAGGTAACCAACCCATTGAGCAAGAATGCCAGGATCAAAGCCGGACCGGCGATCCCCGCAGCGATGCCGGTGAGGACAAAAATCCCCGCGCCGATCATCCCGCCGATCCCGATCATCGTTACGGTAAATAAGCTGAGTTCACGACTAAGCGTGACTTCGCCGGAGTCTGATGACTCTATGGGTGTCGTCTCCGCCATATCCAGGTCAATCCTTAATAAGAAATTCGCATAAGTTTACACCGATTCGTCAGTTTAGTGAGAGAATTGGTACATAAGAAATTCCTGACGCCCATGGGGCGTTTGGTACCTTCCAGTGGCGCTTGCTGTATACTCCCTCAATCATCAGGGTTTATGAACAGAAAGTATTGACTCCAAATATGTTATCGTCATCGTCCATGAAAAAGAACGGATTTCAAACTCTACTCATCCTAACCCTGGGGATATGGTCAGTCGCCAGCCTTCTGCGCATCATTCAATTCACCTTCTCCCCCGCAGGCGCAAATGACCTCTACGTCTATTGGTACGCCGGTCACTTCGTGCGTGATGCCCAAGATCCATACGCCGCCTTTCTCACAGATCAGAAGCTGTCACTGCCGATACATTATCTAGATAAAACGGTTACGGATATTCGAGATGTGGTGGTTCCAGGTTGGGTTCCAGCACCTGCGCTCACATTCCCATTAATTGCAATCCTCTCGTGTTTTGCCTTTCTATCCTGGCCCCTCGCTAAGCTGGTGTGGTTGGGGTTCAATCTGCTCTTTATCTTCATGATCCCACCACTCATCTTGCGTATTTTCGCTCCCAAAGAGCGATGGAATGGATGGATAACAGCGGTCTTCATACTGGTTTTCGTCGGGCTATCCTCCACTCGCTATGCCAGCAGCAGCGGGCAAGTGACCTTTCTAGTGCTGCTTCTCGCACTCGGCTCGATCCACTTTTCAAAGAGCCGCCCTTACACAGCCGGCATCCTTCTTGGAATCGCGCTCTCAAAATACTCCCTATCTATAGGCTTCTTCCTTTACCTGCTCCTCTTTGAGCGAAATTACAGGACCACGCTCACAGCTCTCGCAGTTCAAACCCTGGGGCTGTTGGGTTTAGCAATAATGAGCGGAACCGGGATAACTGAAATTGTGCGCGGGTACTTTGTCATGCTTCTTCACCACTCACAACTGGAAGGGATCCACCTGGCCTCACTTTTTCCATCAAAACCGTGGGAATTACATATAGCGATCCTTCTCAGCCTGGTTGTCAGTATCCCCCTCCTGCTTTGGTACAAACGAAACATAGACCAGATTAGCAGCAAGCAACTTTCCCCAACTCACCGCCAACATCTTCTTACCGTGCTCTCTTTATGGGCACTTCTTGTAGCTTATCATCGCGCCTATGACGTTGTACTTTACATCCTCTTCATCTCGATCGGTCTCCAATTGTATCGATCACCCAAAATCTGGAGCCTCACAATGCGGAGCCGAAATCTTCTGCTCGTTTTCATGTCCACCACCACCTTTTTCTTCATGCTCCCTGCCGGCAGTATTATCAGTGACCTCCTGCCAGGAGAAATCGGCCGCACCTGGATCCTCTTTTCAGTCCGTATGACCACGCTCATCCTGAGCGCTGCGCTGGCAATCACGCTATTCCTTCTCTTCCGACTTAGAAAAAACCACGCGCTGGTGAACAAATCATCGGGGGAGACCCTTTAGAGCATCATCGCTTTGGCCAAACCGGTATCTGTGTCATTGAAACTGACTATATTATTGAGAGGCAGCGATGAAATTCTTTGAACGACAATTGGAACATCTCATCTCACTTATCTTACTGGTATTCGGAGTCTACTGGGCAAGCAGAGCTGAAGGCGTCCTGTCTGGCAGCCTGTACGGGTTGGATACAGCCTTCTGGTTTTGATTGGCGATCGCCATCCCTATCGCTCACCAAGTCTTCGTTTGGATAACCTGGCGTGCAGAATTGCATTATTCAACGATCACACGCATCTTCGGTGACCGTGGGTTCATCTATTACTCGGTTGTTTTTATGATCCTTCTCGTCGCGCGCCCCATCTCTATCGCTTTTCTTGCCATCTCGAATCAGGGCAGTTTACTTACAGACCCGAGAGTCCTGAATATGATTACCACGGTGCTACTCGTTCCGATCCTCTATTTGTTCTACAGTTTGGTGAAGTATTTTGGCGTGAAGCGGGCTTTGGGGGTCAATCATTTTAATGCTGGCTACCGTGAAAAACCACTCGTACGAAAGGGTATCTTCAAGTACGTGAATAACTCGATGTATATCTTTGGTCTCCTTATTCTCTGGCTTCCTGGCCTTCTACTGGCATCTAAAGCAGCGCTGTTAGCCGCGCTATTTGGCCATGTCTATATATGGGTGCATTATTTTACGGTTGAGCTGCCCGACATGAGGTATATCTACGGGAGCAAGGCGGATGATTCTTCCTGACGTCGTTTCTAGGAATTGAGAGAGCATAGCGTAAGAGATGGACATCGTCGCAGAAGGATAGTGCATCCTCCAGAGAAGGAGTTCCCAGGATAATCATCATAGGGATTTCTCGGTCGCCGTTTCACGGCTCGATCGAAATGACATCAGGGGCCAGAACTCTTTCCCTACTCGGCATTGCGAGGAACGAAGTGACGTGGCAATCTCCCGCGACACAGAGTTGGAGAGCGCTTCGCGGAGTAAACCTGCGAAGTCCTCGGCTATTTCGGGGGAAATCCCCCGACCAATAGGCGAGGGTAGCAATGCCAGTGGAATAATAGGTAATTCAAGTTGATAGTCGATGTCAATGGATTAGAAAAAGTTACGGCCAGGGGATACTCACGGGGTCGGTGTATCCGTGTTTCTCTACCACAAATAAAGATCCGGCCGATTTACCATCGCACGTCTGCTCGTCGGTGAAAGTATAGGATGGTGTATCCGTATGCACGGCAACGTCGAAGAGAAAACCGTTCTGGCATATCCGCGCCTCGATCATGTAGCCGCGATCATCATCCTCGGTCATGTAAACTGCCGTCCATGACACGGTTACTGTATCGCCGTTGCGTTCAGCCCAAACCTTATCGGACGGTCCGTAGAGCACAGACCAGGGTAACCGGCGGTGCATCACCACCACGCTGAAGATATCGCCTTCCACACTGACCAAGGATGCAGAAATCCAGCAAGGCCACTCCTGAATATCAGGCTTGATAAAAAGCCACGATCCATCGTAGTTACGATTCCAAACCAATGCGTGATAGCCGGTATAAAGATCACCAGCATGAAGATAGGCAACGCCAGGGCCATACCGGCAATGTGCTTGCTGCAGTACGGTAGCGTCGGGGAAATCGAAGGTCGCCGTCGGGCTGATCGTCGGTGTAGGTGTGATCGTCGGTGTTGACGTCACGGTCGGAGTAGGCGTATTCGTCTGTGTATCCGTTGACGTGGGCGTCAGAGTCGCCGTAGGTGTATCCGTTGGTGTAAGCGTGATCGTAGGAGTCGGCGTTTCTGTTGCGAGAAGAGATGCCAGGGATGGAGAGCTGCACGCGGGAAGGAGAATACCCACCAGGATGAGTAACAACAGTTTGAGTTCATACCTTTGAGCAATCATTTGATCTAACCACCAATGGTTGCATTCTAAGGTACACAACAGTCATACCGCAATGAAACGGGAGGGCTAGGTGCGCTCTACCCTTGACTGATGATCGCGCGTGTCTCAAAATCAAAAACCGTGCTGCCCGTTTTATGATACTCCCTCCTGCGGAATTCTCTCTTATCTGGATCGACAACGATCCGGGCACGACCTCAAACATCCCTCATTTAATAAAGGTTGGAGGCTTTGCTTCCAGCCGTAGGCACAGTCTGCGCGCTCCACAACACCCACAAAACATTTCTTTCCACCAGAGGAGGGTTGTATAATCTCACCCTGGCTATGGGATCACAAGAGAAAACTTCAAAAACCGAGTTCTCACTCGAAGACGAATATTCCTACAACCGAACCGGACCGGTGCGCTGGATTATTTCCCACGCGCTGCGCTACCCAATCCTCCCGCTCGGCCTGGTTCTCGCCGCGGCGGGGAATAATCTCGCTTTTGGCTATGTCCAGATTTTCATCGGGCGCACATTCGATCTGCTCACCTCAGTTGACTGGACGCGAGCAGACTTAACGGTTGCTGCGCTCGCTATCTTGGCCGCAGCCCTTTCCCAGGGTTTCACGGGCTTAATCCGGAACTACGCCGCGGAATTCATGGCGCAAGCCATCGAGCGTGACACACGGCACGAGCTCTACGTCAGCCTGCTGGGAAAGAGCCAAACTTTCCACGGCCGCCAGCGCGTCGGCGACATCATGTCCCGGGCTACAAATGATGTTCGCTCACTAAACCTGATGTTCAGCCCCGGCATGATGTTGATCACAGACTCAATAATGAATTTGGTTATCCCCATCGTATTGATTGGGCTCATACGTGTAGAGCTGTTAATCGTTCCACTCATGTTCTCTGTCGCACTTGTCCTAACGCTGCTCGATTATAATCGTCGCCTCAGCCCGGTCAGCCGCGACATTCGCGATCAGTTCGGGACGATGAATGCCGGCTTAGCCGAGGCGATCGCTGGGATCGAGGTTGTCAAGGCGAACGTCCAAGAACACTACGAATGGGACAAATTCACCCATAACGCCCGCCGATTTCGAGATCTTTTTGTCCAGCGCGGCGAAATCCAGGCACGATACTGGCCCATGCTAGCCTTCGCCGTATTTTGGGCGATTGGCTTCTTCCATGCGCTTACCATCTGGCATGCAGGTCGCATCTCCCTTGGCGAGGTCGTCGCCTTCGTAGGACTCATGGGCGGGCTTCGCTTCCCAACCTTTATCTCCCTTTTCTCGTTCGACCTGGTGCAGCTTGGGATCGCCGGCGCACGCCGCATTCTCAAAATAATAAACACTGAAACCGAATTGGACGAGAATGTTGGCGGCGTCGCCCAGTCAATCCGGGGTGAGGTTTCATTTGAAAAGGTCAGCTTCGGTTACAACGGGAAGCTGGTGCTAAGGGATATCTCCTTCACAGCTAAACCCGGCGAGACGATCGCCATTGTTGGCCAGACCGGCTCGGGCAAGACCACCCTTACGCACCTGATCAACCGCATCTATGACGTGAATGAGGGAGTTGTGCTTGTCGATGGGATCGATGTGCGAGATTGGAGCATGGAATCGTTACGCTCCCAGATTTCCACCATTGAACAGGATGTCTTCCTTTTCTCAACTAAACTCTCCGATAACATCGCCTTCGGTCGCGATGACGCCACCAAAGAAATGATTGAGACGGCCGCCCACGAAGCTCAAGCAGATGAGTTCATTCGCAGCTTCACAGACGGCTACGATACCGAAATCGGAGAGCGAGGTGTGACCCTCTCCGGCGGTCAGCGGCAGCGCATCGCCATCGCCCGCGCCTTCCTCACCGATCCACGCATCCTTATCCTGGACGATAGCACAAGCGCCATCGACAGCGAAACGGAGGATCAGATCCAGCGCGCCATGCGCAAGATCAGCGAGAAGAGGACAACTTTTCTCATCACACATCGACTCAGCCAGATCCGCTGGGCGGATCGAATACTCGTGCTCCGTGGAGGAGAGATCATCGATCAAGGGACGCACACAGAACTATTGGCGCGCTCTGCGGATTACCAGCGCATCTTTGCTCGCGTTCGGTCATCCGCTGATGAGGGCTCATCCGCCGGCTCACCAACGGACACAACCCCCAAGGCAGGAGAGTAACGAGGTATGGGGTTCATTCTCGACGGACTGGACACCGAATCTTACGATCGTGAGTACAGCGATCGTGACCTGCTGCGGCGGATCGTTTCCTATTTCCGCCCACACGGCCGCAAGATGGCGTTGGTCGCGCTCATGCTCACACTGCAATCTGTAGCCGGCAGCGGCAGACCGATTGTTATCGCCAAAGCGATTGATCAGATCGCAGAAACACCCACCCTCTACCGTATGGCATTCGCCGCGGGCCTGCTCTTGATTTTCGGTGCGGCTGCATGGGTCACCAATTTCATCCGCCAATGGCTCTCGGCAAGAGTGGTTGGCGATGTAGTCCTCCAGCTTCGCGCCGACGCCCTGGACGCCACCATTCGCCATGATATGCCCTTCTTCGACCAGCACCCAACAGGAAAGATCGTAAGCCGGGTGACCTCCGATACGCAGGATTTCTCCGACGTTGTAGGATTGGTCATCAACTTGATCAGCCAGGTATTGATTATCCTCATTCTGATCATCTGGCTTTTCAACATTCACGCCGGACTCACCCTCCTTTTACTGGGAATGTCACCCATCGCGGCCGCAATTGCCTTAAGCTTCAGGCGTATCGCCCGTCGTGTGACCCAGCGTGCCCGGCGGGTAACGGCGAAGATTAATGCCCAGATCCAGGAGTCGATCAGTGGCATCATCGTTGCTAAGAGTTTCCGTAAAGAGCAGGCGATCTTCGAGACGTTTGAAGGCAATAACCAGCAAGCCTATCAAGTGGGTCTGCGCCGCGGGCTGACTTTAAACACCATCTTCCCCATCATGGGGTTTGCGAATGGCCTGGCGACGGCAATGCTGGTCTTCGCTGCAGGGCTGCGAATTCAAACTGGCGCCATTTCACCCGGAGAGTGGTACCTCTTCATGCAGGCTGTAGGTTTCTTCTGGTACCCGCTCATGGGGATCGCCTCCTTCTGGAGCCAGTTCCAAGATGGTCTATCCGCCGCCGAGCGGGTGTTCGCTTTGATCGACGCCCAACCAGATGTCGAGCAAATAGCAAACGAACCAATCGAAGCGCTCGAGGGCCGCATCGAATTCAGGAATTTACGCTTCAGTTACTCAGAAAAAGAGATCGTTCTTCCGGATTTCTCATTGATGATCCATCCCGGCAAGACGCTCGCTCTGGTCGGTCACACGGGCGCAGGGAAGAGCAGCATCGCCAAATTGATCACTCGCTTCTACGAATTCCAGGAGGGTGAGCTGCTTATTAACGGTCGTGATATCCGCCGCCTGGATCTTGATATGTATCGACGGAATTTGGGTTTGGTCCCGCAGGACCCCTTCCTTTTCTCGGGCACTGTTGCCGAGAATATCCGCTACAGCCGGCACGAGGCGACGGAAAAAGATGTGCACCAAGCTGCAGAACATATCAGCGGCGGAGAATGGCTCGCCGATTTACCTAACGGACTGGAGACCAACGCGGGTGAGCGCGGTGCGAATCTATCGATGGGTCAACGTCAGCTCGTCGCATTGGCGCGAGTGCTGCTGAAGGATCCTGCGATCCTTATCCTCGACGAAGCCACAGCCAGTGTCGATCCATTTACAGAAGCGCAGATCCAGAGTGCGCTGCAGCAAGTGATGCGCGGGCGCACCTCCGTGGTCATCGCCCACCGCCTGTGGACTGTACAGAATGCGGACCGAATTATCATCATCGATCACGGAAGGGTCATCGGGGATGGAACGCACAGCTCATTGATGGCAGAAGGCGGGCATTATGCCGATCTATACAATACTTACTTCCGCCATCAATCGTTGGAATACATCGAGAGCATGGGGAATTAGCTGTAAAAGCTGTGATTCTTGATCCCTTTCGTTCCAACACTTCGCAGCAGTGAAAGCCCATTCATATGGGTGCGAAGTAAACTCCCAAAGATCTATGAGAAACCTCGCTCATTATTTATTGCCCAGCGGCCTGATCTCGACGAATCCAGGCTGATCCAATTCGCCGCGAACATCAATCTCCGCCACGCCGAAAGCGCGGATAATTTCGGCGTTGGTGAGCAAATGCCGAGTGATTTTCGAGGTGCGAAATTCGGAATCCCCATCGGCGAAGGCCAATGGGAGCAGGAGCTGGTCCGCAAGATATTCGTCCACAACCCCACTTCCACGCAGAAATGTAAGAAGCGCATCAACAGATTCATCGGCGACTCGCTCAGCCGGTTTGCCACGCGCGCCGAGACCGAAATAGCAGGCCTGGCCGGCCTCAAACTCGGCGTGCAGGAGAAGAAGCGATCCCTTCCCCAGAGAGGGCAAGGTTTGAACCTCGATCTCCACCGGACAGCCTAGATCAGCCAGCCCTTTCACAGCTCGATCCCGCTGCCGTTGGGCGATGCTCTCCTGCAGATTGGAGACTATTGAGAGGCCGCGCACCCGAGTAAGCTCCCCGCGGTGGATGCGCTGCAGAGGTGTAATCCGCCTCACCGGTTGAACAGAGGCCTTGATCAGCCCCCCACCCTGCGGATAGAAACCCGCTATCTCCAACGCCAAGTCTGCCCGGAAACCCTGCATCCGCATCGCCGGGAGCCAGTTCGCTTCTAAATAATGGAAACACGGGCTCCATGGCACATGTGTCCCACCAATGATTTCAATCTCTGATGGAGAATCAGCAGCACTCAGCGGCAGGAAGACCGTCTGAAGCACAAGCGAAGTCGAGCCGGCGGTAGGAATCTCGAAGCGATAGGAGCCAGGGTGAATCGAAGTTGGCTGGAATTCGATTTCCCTCGACCCCAAAAGTGCACCTTCCACTTGCGCCTGCCCCACGGAAGCGGCAGCATTAACAGAGGTCAAGTGTTGTGGTCGCAACCCTGGCTTTGATCTGCGGGCGCGAATGTTACGGATTCGGAAATGCCTGCCTGTCATAAGCGCGAGCGTCAACGCGCTGCGCAGTATCTGCCCCCCGCCTTCACCTTTTGCTCCGTCGATCTCGATCATCACTGTTTTCATTCTCTCCACGATCAGTCTAATTTTCGCATGTTTTTGGTTTCTACCCTAAATACAGCGGGGCAAAACAAGATTATTCGTCGCGGAGTTAATCATGAGCTATGTTGAAGGGATTCTCAGAATGACATTGGCCAAGAACCTGTCATTTCGAGAGAGCCGTGAAACGGCGACCGAGAAATCCCTAGAACGATTCTCTTTGTAGGTCCGTCTCTGAAAGATGCGCCATCCTGGAACGATGAAGGCATCCTCTTAATGTCATTGCGAGCGAAGCGATGCAATCTCCTTCTTTCTTGCGCGGAGGTTGAGGCCCTGCATCGTTTCGCTTCCGAATACTCGAGAGAAACAAGGATATGTCATGCTGAACGAAGTGAAGCATCTCGTTCTTCGATCAGACAGGTGCTTCTATCCGGGACCGAGATTCTTCGGCACGGAGTTTATCCTGCGAAGTCCCCCGTATTTTGGGGGGCGAAGTCCCCGACCGAAGGGGAGTGGGGAGCCTGTCGAAGGGTGCCTCAGAATGACATTGGCCAGGAACCTTTCCTTCCAAGAGAACAATCTCCGCCTTTGGATTTGTCAGAATTTTACACCCCCCATCCGCTATCGCCTCATCCGCTTCAGGATTGTATAATCCACCTTCTTTCAACTGGAGGAACTTGGGTGCCGAACGCCCTTTTGTATCTCATCACCGTTCTCATCTGGGGCTCGACATGGCTGGCCATTAAATTCCAGTTGGGCATCGTGCCGCCTGCACTCTCGATCGTATACCGCTTCACGATTGCAGCCGGGATCCTCTGGCTCTATACAACTCTCCGCCGCTTACCTATGCGCTTCTCGCGCCGGCAGCATGCGTTCATGGCCTTGCAAGGCTTCTTCCTCTTCTCGTTAAACTACATACTCGTATACCTCGCCGAGGGATACCTGACAAGCGGTTTGGTCGCAATCGTCTTCTCCGGCATCGTAATCACCAACGTCATCTTCAGCGCGATCATCTTGAAGGACCCCATCCGACTCCGGGTCATACTTGGCGGTCTCATTGGGCTGTTAGGCCTCGTGTTCGTTTTTTGGTCTGAATTGAGGTCCTTTGACTTATCCAGCGGCAGGGCATTAGGTTTAACCTTCGCGATTTGCGCTACGCTCTCTGCTTCTCTGGGAAATATCGTGGCGGCTCGCAACCAACGCAGCGGGTTGCCTGTGCTGCAATCGAACACACTTGGCATGACCTATGGAACAATCTTTACGCTCCTCCTGGTGCTTTTCCAGGGTACCGAGCTGACCTTTGACCCCTCTGCGCCTTACGTTATCTCACTGGTCTACCTTGCGCTTTTCGGCTCAGTGATCGCTTTCGGCACCTACCTCACCTTATTGGGTCGCATCGGACCGGGCAGGGCGGCGTATGTTACCATCCTCTTTCAGATCGTCGCTCTGGCCCTCTCCACAATATTTGAGGATTTAATCTGGAACCTTCAAGCCGTATTTGGAGTAGTACTTATACTTGCTGGCAATGTGATTGCGGTATCAAAGATTTCGACTGGGACCAAATAAGGCTAATTATTAGCAAGCCCCACCACCGGTCTGATATAACCCACTCCAGCCAATAAAGATGCAAGGAGATTCAACTTGAACGACAAGATCCTTCAACTCTACCCCGCTCCCAGCCGTGAAGTCTCATTGCGAGGTCTTTACCTTAAACACGACCTGCGCGCGCATGCGGAAGGACTCGACAGCGTATTCGTGTGCGCTAACTTCGTTAGCAGTCTGGATGGCCGCATCGCCATTCCGGATTCATCCGGCAAGGGTGTTACCTTAGCCGAGGCGATCACGAACCCGCGCGATTGGCGTCTCTTTCAAGAGCTGGCTGTCCAGACAGATATCCTGATCACCTCCGGGCGTTACCTGCGCGAATACGCCACGGGCGTCAAACAGGAAATCCTGCAAATCTATGACGATCCACAATTCGAGGACTTACGGCACTGGCGCCTAAGTCGAGGCGTTTCACCACAACCTGATCTGGCCGTGATCAGCAGCCGGTTGGATTTCGTCGTCCCCCCCGCTCTGCTGGGGGACGACCGTTCGCTGTTGATTTTCACACCGAAATCAGCCGATGCGGACCAGATCCAGCGTCTTCAAGACCAGGGTGCAAAAATCCTTTTCGCCGGCGAGGAGAGGGTCGATGGGCAAGAACTATGCGCCCATCTGACCGAGCTCGGCTACCGGACGGCATACTCGGGCGCAGGTCCGAAGGTGCTGCACCTGCTCGCTTCAAGCGGCGTTTTGGACCGCCTCTATTTGACCTTTGCGAACCGTCTTCTGGGAGGCGAGCCGTACGCGAGCATCCTCGAGGGACCACTGCTCGACCCGCCTATAGACCTTCAGCTCAACACGCTATATTTCGACCCATACGGCATTGAAGGTTTGGGGCAGCTATTCGCCTCTTATGATCGAGTTGAATAACCTTCACAATCAGGTCTAATCAATAGAGCGAGTGGTATAAAACTGGTGTTCACCCGAATCAAAGAAACATACAACGAATTTCCACGCACCTTCTGGACACTCGTCGGGGCGTCGTTCATCGACCGCCTTGGTGGGACGATGATCTTCCCCTTCTTCGCCCTGTATGTCACCCAGAAATTCAACGTCGGCATGACCCAAGCTGGTGTGCTGCTGGCGATCTTCTCAGTCGCTGGTCTTGTTGGGAGCATGATCGGGGGTGCGCTTACCGACAAATTCGGCCGCCGCGGAATGGTGCTCTTCGGTCTGGTTTTCAGCGCGTTGAGCAGCGTTTCGATGGGATTGGTGAACGAGCTCTCGCATTTCTACCTACTCGCCATCGTCGTCGGTTCTCTCTCGAACATTGCCGGTCCAGCGCATCAGGCTATGGTCGCCGACATACTCCCCGAGGAGAAGCGCACTGAAGGATTTGGGATGCTGCGCGTTGCCGCGAACTTAGCCTGGATTTTCGGTCCAATGATCGGTGGCCTTATCGCGGGCAGCTCCTATCTGATGCTCTTCATCCTCGACGCCATCACCAGCCTGATCGTTGCCTTCATCGTCTTTCGCTCCATTCCTGAGACCAAACCTCAAGAGGCCGAGACAGAACACAAGAAAACTCTTGCGCAGACCTTCGTCGGATACCGAGTTGTTCTCGCCGATCGACTTTACCTGGTTTACCTGCTTGTCTCGATGCTCATGCTGGTCGCCTACCAGCAGATGTACCACACACTATCGGTCTATCTACGTGATTCCCATGGTGTTCCCGCGCGAGGTTACGGGGCTCTCTTAAGCATTGATGCCCTCTTTGTTGTCCTGCTTCAGTTCTGGGTCACTCGCCGTGTAAGGGACCGCCCCCCCATGGTCATGATGGCTGCAGGAACCGCGCTGTATATGGTCGGACTGGCGATGTTCGGCTTCGTCTCCGCGTACTGGCTTTTCATAGTAGCCATCCTGCTGCTCACCTTCGGAGAGATGGTCGTTATGCCCATAAGCCAGGCTCTAGCCGCGCGTTTTGCCCCAGAGGATATGCGCGGTCGTTACATGGCTTTCTACTCTCTCGCCTGGGCAGTCCCTTCAACTATAGGCCCGTGGGCCGCTGGTCTGATCTTGGACAATTACAATCCGGACTGGGTTTGGTATGCGGCTGGAATCGCTTGTGCGATCGCCGTAGCCGGCTTTCTAGCGCTCCATATGAGCGCACAGAAACGCTTCGCTGCGGTCCCTGCAGAAGAAGCTCAGCGGGTTTGATCGTATCAGCTTGAGGGAAATAGCAAGTTCACCCCGGGAGATAGTTCAAGTTAACACTAGCGTTGCCAGAACGTAGGTTAAGGGTCGGAAAAAAGAGGGCGGTTTTCTGTTAAGATAAATGCGCGAGCCGCCTCCCCGAAACCTACCTGGTTGCGGGATCTCCCAGGCGGCTTGCGCTATTAACCAACGATCTCTCCCTGACATTGCGCCCCATTTATTATTAGAACCTCTATGCGTAAGGTGTATGAAAAAATCCCCCGCGCAGTTCCCCCAACGATGGGATTTTCACAGACCTGCCTCTGTGAGATCATCGCTCCATGGATAATAATCCCGCTCACAACCGCTTCTTCATCTATCCGCAGGTTCAAAAGAAAGATGAGATTCAGACTGTGATCGCAAGTATGGAGGCATTCCACCAGTCACTAGGCGAGACCGACCAAGATCTCGTCGGCATTCTGATCTCTTATGCCGAAGCGCACAGTTCACAATCACATCTCCTGCCTCATCTCACCCCGTTTGAGTTCGTGTTGCTGACCATGTTGATCGAGCAGCAGCGGGAGCTCACAAGTCAAAAGAATATGCCCGATGAGCCTGCACAAGACCTTAACCATCCACCTTTCCCTTAAGTTTTCGTCCTACATTGAAGTCTGCGAGGGTAAACCTGCTTGTCCAGACAACAGAACAATCCTTTGCGAATGCCAAAAACAATGCTATTATTTTCAGTGAAGGTTGCATGTGAGTTCTGTCTGGACGTCGATTGACCACGGCCTGAGCGAATGCAGCTCAGGTCGGTTCGGTTCAATGAACCCGACCGTCGGGAACGAGACAGGCACCTCAGTATCCGCCATAAGGAGGCAGCAAATCATGTCCGAGCGAGTTCAAGGAACGGTCAAGTGGTTCAATGATGGCAAAGGTTATGGTTTCATCGAACGCGAAGAAGGCGATGATGTTTTTGTCCACCACACTTCGATCCAAGGCGAAGGCTTCAAGAGCCTTCAGGAAGGCCAGCAGGTAGAGTTCACCGTCGAACAAGGTGAAAAAGGCCCACAGGCTGTCGACGTAACCGCTATATAGGAGACGCACAAAACAAAAGGGAAGCCCCTGATATTCGGGGGCTTCTTTTTTTTATTTCGGTTTCCACGCTTGATCGTCCGCCGGGAGAGTTCAGTTTCGTTTGTTTTATTTAGTGGAACTCCGTCTGCGCCGGAACCATAGAAGCAGCAGTATTAAGGTCGAGAGAGGCCAGACCCATGCCAGATCGCCGGGTCCCCCGGGTCCGGTAACCGCTTCCTTCCGCTGGATGCGGATCAGGCGATAGCTATCCATTAATTTCTCGAAGTCCGCATCGGTCAGCTTCTTCGGATCCGCTCCAAAGAGTGGTCCAGCGAAACCGCTGGCGATGATCACCTGCCGCAGCAGCGTCCCGCGATCTTTCGAATCCGATACGTCATCGGCCACGCCAGCCCAGCGGCCATCCGGCAGCCATATTTCAACCTGCGGGATCGCCATTAGATTGCTGTACCAGTCGCAAACACTCCCGAATCCAGCCGTGCAGTAGATATCGCCATCCACGACGGCGTAGTTCACTGGCGTGTGGCGCGTCAGCCCGGTCTTACGTCCAGTATGTTTGATCACCATAATAGAGCCGCCGAACTCCGTCCCGTTGCTCCAGGAGCCGAGACCCAGCCGCCAGAGGAGCATCATGAAGCGGTTGAAAGATTTGAATATCCTGCGTAGTCGTTGTTCCGAGATTTGAGTGAGTTCCATCGCTTCCCCTCCGGGGATTTCTAATCCTAGGGTTTCGACATTGTACTCATGTTCTACAAGTTGCCCGTCGAATGCATTGGCGTGATCCTTTCATCTCGCATTCTACAATAGCACATCCTAGAATACGTACCTCTAACAAACGAACCGCGAGAACCCCTCGAAGAGAGAATTCCAAGTCATCCAAGATGAAGTGGGAGCAAGTGAATTCTTGGATATAGCTACTTAATTCCTGGCGTGGGTGAGGCCTGCCTCACGGTCGATTTGACCTGCAGCTTGATTTCATTGAATGGACGTTGTACGCTACTATTGGGACCCTGCCTGCATACACACTTCACTGCGCTTTATAGTTCTGCAGAAATATAATCTATAAAATACCATGGAGAACGTTGTTGAGAGGTGGTTTCTTGATACTTCTCGCTCATAGGTTGACCAATATTCAAGGGGAATCCTTATGCACTGCATAAATTGCGACGCTGAAAATGCGCCAGAGGCACGCTTCTGCAGTATGTGCGCCCATCCACTGCCTCAGCTGTGTCCAAAATGCCAACAGGAGAACCCACCTGAGGCTCGTTTTTGCTCCGCCTGTGCGACACCCCTACAAGGTTCCGATGATACCTCCGATCTGGAGCGCCTCGATGGCCTGCGCAAGCTCGCACCCGAGGGGCTGCAGGAGAAAATACGAGAAGCCTCAAAGAGTCTTCCGGGGCAGCGAAAGCCGGTCACCATCCTTTTCACCGATATCGTCGGCTCGACCGCCATCGCCGAAATACTCGACCCGGAGGAGTGGAGGGAGGTCGTGCAGGGGGCGCACCGGCGGGTGAGCGACGCGGTGTATCGCTACGAAGGCACCATTGCCCAATTGTTGGGTGACGGTGTCCTTGCTTTTTTCGGCGCTCCCCTTACCCACGAGGATGACCCTGAACGAGCAGCACGGGCGGCGCTGGACATCCGGGCCAGCATGGCCGAATATCGGTCTGAGCTGTCCGGTTTTGTAGACGACTTCCAGATGCGGATCGGGATTCACGCTGGCGATGTCGTTTTGGGCGACGTCGGCACGGGGGACCACGTCGAATACCTGGCCGTGGGCGATACGGTGAACGTGGCGGCGCGGCTCGAGGCAACAGCCAAGCCGGGACAGATCCTGGTATCGGAAGCGATCGCCCGCCGCATCGAAGCGGGTTTTAACCTGCGCGATCTGGGAGAGGTCCCCGTCAAAGGCAAGGCCGCAGCGTTAGCCATGTTCGAACTCGTTGAGGCCAAGGCTGAGCCATCCAGCGGGCGCGGTATCGAAGGTTTGCGTTCTCCTCTCGTGGGGCGCAAGTCGGAACTGGAACGCCTGAGTTTGGCCCTGGATTCTCTACAGGAGGGGTTGGGCCAAATCGTCGTCGTGTTGGGAGAAGCGGGGATCGGTAAAACCCGCCTGGTCCAGGAAGCGATGCAGCAAGTAGTCCAGACCGAGTTGGGAGAAACATCGACGCCATCTTCATCCCTACGCTGGCTCGAGGGGCGCTCACTTTCCTACGGAAGCGCGCTTTCCTTCTGGCCCATCACCCAACTCATCCTCGCCGATCTGGGTCTTTCCGATGGCGACTCAGAAGTGAAGGTTAAGGCTGCGCTACGGCGCCGTGTCAGCAATTTACTCGGTGACGATTCTGATGAATTTCTACCCTTTCTCTTCCACATCCTGGGTTTGAAGCAAGATAAGGGTGCACGAGATATATTCCAGACACTCGACGGCGAGACGGTTAAATACCAGATTAAGAAATCCGTCCGGCGCTATTTCACTCACATGGCAGAGCGCGAACCTATGGTCCTTGTTTTTGAGGATACACATTGGGCTGATCCGTCGAGTCTCGAACTCTTGGAGGATTTATTCAGCGCGGCCGATCAATGCTCGCTTATGCTGCTCATCTTAATGCGCGTTGAGCGAGATCATGGTTCCTGGAAAGCGAAGCTCAAGGCCGAGACGGATTACGGCCACCGTTACACGGATATCCATCTGAAGCGGCTATCCGAGGACGACTCAGGTCAGTTAGTTAACCACTTGCTCGAAGTCGCCGAGCTTCCCGATGACGTTCGCCGCCTGATGATGGATCGCTCGGAGGGCAACCCTTTTTACCTGGAGGAGATTATTCGCAACTTGATCGATCAGGGGGTCCTGGTTCATGAAGAAGCCACCTGGCATGCGACAAAGGAAATCTCAAAAGTTAGTATCCCCGATTCGCTGCATGGGGTACTGCAAGCCCGCATCGATCGCCTGGGAGAAGACGTCCGCCGCACGTTGCAGCTCGCAGCGGTGATCGGCAAGAGCTTTCTGTACCGTATTCTAGAGTCGATCACTGAGGCGGAACGGGAATTGGATGCGCATCTAGCCCAACTTCAACGCGTGGATCTCGTTCGAGAAAAAACCCGCCGACCGGAGCTTGAATACATCTTCAAGCATTCCTTAACTCAGGAAGCGGCGTACAACTCCTTGCTTGTAGAGCGGCGTCGGGAGTTCCACCGCAAAGTTGGCGAAGCCATCGAGCAGCTCTTTGCAGATAGAGTCGAAGACTTGCTGGGGCTCCTCGCTCACCATTTTTACCGTGCCGAAGAATTAAATAAAGCTGCGGATTATCTATTTCGGGCGAGCGACAAGGCATGGATGGATGGCTCGATCCAGGAAACGCTGGATTATGCACACCAAGCACTTAACGTGTATGAACGGCTGGAAGACCCTTTGAACATAGGTCTGGTGAAAGCCCGGATCGGGTATTTCCATTGGGGACTTGGAGATCGACAATCTTCGCTGGATATATACGAAGAAGCGTTAGAGATCTTAGAAAGCCAGCCCGATTCGATTGAGTTGGGGAAGACACTTTCCCTACGGTCTCGCTTATCTATGTTTAACGCGGAGCATGAGCAAGCTATATCCATGGGTGAGCGCGCCCTTGAGCTAGCCGAGCGATTCCAGGATGACAAAGTCCGAATTGACGCGCTCAACACGGTCGGTTGTTCACGATGTGAGATCGGAGACGAGGAGCAGGGCTTTTCGTACTTATTCAAGAGTCTACAACTATCGCTTGAGCTGGCCGATCCCGGGTTGACCAATCGAGTCTATTTCAATTTGATTGAGATGTTGACGTTCCACAGCCGGAATCGAGAGGCGAGAGACCTTGCCATAGACTACATTCGATATGCGGAGCAAATCGGAAATTGGTGGGTAAAGTCCTTATCCGTTCTAAAGCTTGTAACAATCGATTGGCTCGGGGGTAATTGGAAGACGGCGCTCGGCTATCTGCCTGAAATCGAGAGATTGGATTTCGGAATTTGGCAGATTTGGGCGAACTATACACTAGGGACGATCGACAATGATTTGGGTCGTATTGATGAAGCGAGGGATCGTTTGGATCGAACCTTTGAAGCTGCAATAAAGACCGACGAGATCCAAACCGTGGCTCCCTATCTTGGGGAGCTAATTCGGACCTACGCCGCCCTTGGATTGGAATCGAAAACAGACGAATTCGTGGAGACGTTGCTCCACCACATTGATTCCACGCCTCTCTATCGCAGTAATTGCGAAATGCCACTGTTGCATGCGTGCTATTGGACCCTAATGCACCGCAAGCGTGTTGCGCTGAAAAATGGAGAGGCCTGCGTTTCGCGTACCGATAAAGCATGCCAGCAATTAGATTTGCCCACGACGAAAGCAGCTCTCGCAGAAGCCCGGGGGTGCCTGGCATTAGCCAAGGACCTCCACGATCAGGCATCCGAACATTTCCGCGAAGCGGTCGAGATCTGGAAGGACATCGAACGCCCCTACGACAGGGCGCGAGCGCTGTCCGGGTTGGGAAGAGCGCTCATGCTGGCAGGTGATCCTGAAGAGGCGAGTGAGGCTTATAAGCAAGCCATGGCTATCGTTGCATCGCTTGCCGATCAATTAGTGGATCAAGCGTTGAGAGAATCGTTCTTGTCCTCGCAGCTAGTGCGGCAGATTAAAACATCCCAGGCGCAGTTGGAAAATGCCGATTAGGTGTTGTTGTCAGTCCTCACGCCAGGAGGACATCCATGATCCTTGAAAGTATCAGGATTCGGTGGGGCTGACACCAATATTGCCCTTTCGTGAAAGCGAGAAGGAGCGCCTTTCATTTCTATGGTACTGTTTGAATTGTTATTGGGAACCTAATCATGTACCATGGGTACTGGGGGAAAATGAACGTTTTGTAATGCCAAAGTGCCCCCCCATGTTTCGTTACATTTTAAAGGATGAATAGGATCGTTTTCTCTCTTTTTGTTTTGCAGTAGGGTCCAAAGACGCTTGTCATCTTTCGGGTAGACTGGCGGCCATCGCAACCCTCCAACCTCCCCACTAAGCCGCGCTACCCGACATTTGGAATTGGATAGCAGCCGGTGCGCATCTCATTCTCGCAAATTACTGCAAACACGCCTCGACTCCGAGGGCGTTTTCGCTTTACTTCCCGACTATCTTCATCGGAGAGTCGGGCTATTGGATTCGTCGGTGAACACTCGTTCTGTAAAGCTATTCGTATGCACATGAGCATCCGTAACCCGAAATAAATAACATGTACCATAATTTTCAATAATTTGTTCACTCCGCGGTCGGGATCGGACAAAGGAGGGCTACAGAATGACGACAATACAGGCGAGGGAACGACCATCCACCTTTGCGGTTTTCCGCAACCGAAGTTTCACATTCCTTTGGCTTGGTCAATTGGTCTCTACGATAGGAAGCGCGCTAACCTCCCTCGCTGCTTCCATCGTTGTATTTCGCCTGACGGGTTCGGCGCTCAGTGTGGGCTTGATGCTCATCGCAACCTCCGCGCCAACTCTTCTACTGGGTCTCATCGCCGGTGTATTTGTCGACCGCTATGATCGTAAGCGAATCATGATTATCGCCGATATAGCCCGGGCTGTAGTAGTCCTTCTAATCCCCTTCCTAATTCCCTATGGAATCGCATGGCTGTATATCCTCGTCATGTTGACAAGCGTGATAGGACAGTTTTTCGATCCAGCTCATTCGAGCGTGGTGCCCGAGATCGCTTCCGATGAAGAATTGGCGGCTGCAAATTCATTCATGGCCATCAGCGCCTTCGGCTCGACAGCGGTAGGGTTTGCAGCCGCGGGTTTAATCGCTTCAAAATTCCCCATTGAATGGGCTTTTTACTTGGATGGTCTCACCTTCATCATCTCTGCGCTCTGCATAGTCGCCGTGAAAATAGCCCCGTTGGAGGTCGAAGGAGAGACGACCATACGCATAATCGGCAAGAACCTTCGTGCCGGCATGAATTTCCTGGTGAACAATACATTGTTGCGTTCGTTACTGATGGTTTCTATTCCAATCTTGCTCGGATTCGGGCTGTGGAATTCGCTGCTCCTTCCCTTCGCTGAAAGAGCACTTCATGCCTCTGAGTTTGAATTCGGTCTGCAAGAGGCTTTAACATCCGTTGGTTTCGTCATGGCCAGCTTACTTATGGTTAAGGTTGGGGATCGACTCAGAGAAGGGCAATGGATCGCCATAAGCTACTTGGGGATGGCGCTGGCAGCAATATTCTATTCCAGGACCACCTCAATCCCACTTGCGATCGGCTTAGTTATGATCATTGGTTTTATGAATGCACCGGCGATGATCTCCGGGCGACTCTTAATTCAACGCAATACGGAACGCGGAAACCGTGGCCGGGTGATGAGCGTTTTTGCGGTTGTTAAAAATACAGCTTTTCTCCTCGGCATGGCTGCAGCAGGGTTTGCAGATATGGTAGACATTCGCGTGATGATGCTCATCAGCGCATTGATTATCTTGTTCTCGGGAGTACTCTCCTTGTCCTTACCTGGTTTGCGCCAATCCGCCGAGGAATGGAGGCGCGCAGCGAGCGTCCTGCGAGCTGCACCAGCGATACCTTCCTTGTCCGTAGGACGAGCTGCAGCCATAGCAGATTTCGAGACGTTGTTAATTCACCTACCTGTGTTCACACAATTAAATATGGCAGAACGGACCCAATTCATAGAGGGCACGCAAATTCGATCTGCACCGGCAGGATCCTCACTTATCAGGCGAGGAGAACCCGGAGAGGAAGCATTCTTCATTCTCTCGGGTAGAGCCGTCGCCGGAATCTCAACATCGGCGGGCGATTACCGATCCTTATCCGTCATGGCTGCAGGAGATTTCTTTGGTGAGATTGCAGCGTTGATGGGGGTTGAACGTACGGCGGATGTCGTGGCCGAAGAAGCGATGACGCTCTTGCAGGTCCCAGCTAAAAATCTCCAACGCTTATTGGATCACCCTCGACTGCGCTATCTGCTTCTATCCAAACTGACGGAACGCCTAAGTCGCACACACGTGACCGACCTGCCGCGGCTTGCCGGTTTCGACCAGAATAACTTACGAGAGCTGCGGATGACACCGATTGAAACGGAGGAAGTCAGCGGATAAAACTCTGTGTCGTCATGTCCGCTGAAAGCGAGCACTTCGCAGTACTTACGTATTGATTGATCGTTGAGGATTGGGATAATCAATGAAAGCTACTCAAGTTGATGAACGTCTCCCCGAAGGCACCGTCACCTTCCTGTTCACGGATATTGAGGGTTCGACCGAGCTGCTGAAGCAGCTCGGCGATGGATATGTGACGCTTCTGGCGGATCAACGCGAGATCCTGCGCGATTGCTTCACGAAGTGGAACGGTCAGGAAGTCGACACACAGGGCGATTCATTCTTCTATTCCTTTCCCAGAGCGACACAAGCTGTCTCCGCCGCCGTCGAAGTCCAGCGGGAGTGCTGCACGCACGAATGGCCAGAGGGGGTCGAGCTGCGTGTGCGCATGGGACTGCACACCGGCGAGCCGCTGACCTGGGCTGAAGGCTACGTGGGCATGGACGTGCACCGCGCCGCCCGCATCGCTCACAGCGGACACGGCGGTCAGGTGCTGCTCTCGGAGACGACGACCTCACTTGTGCGCGACGAGCTCCCAGAGGGAGTTACGCTGCTCGATCTCGGCCGGCACCGCTTGAAGGACATGCACCGCCCCGAACGTATCTGCCAATTGACGATCGAAGGGCTCCTCTCCGAATTCCCACCGCTTAAATCGCTGGAGGCGCTGCCGCCGGAAGTCCCCACTGACCTCGGGCCTGTGAAGCTACCTGCATTCCTTGAAGATAAGGAGGAGGCTCCTGCTCCTGTCTTTGTGGGACGGGATCGGGAACTGGCCATGCTGGAGGATTATCTCGACCAGGCGCTCGAAGGTCGCGGGCAGGTGGTCTTCTTGACCGGAGATCCGGGACGAGGGAAGACAGCATTGTTGGATGCTTTTGCCCGCAGGGCGATGGAAAGACATCCCGACTTGTTGGTGGCCAGCGGGGAATGCAGCGCGTACACAGGAGCTGGGGATCCTTATCACCCATTCCGCAGGGTACTGGGTATGCTGACCGGGGATCTGGAGACGAATTGGGCTGCGGGAAGGCTCACGCACCAACAAGCGACCCGCTTATGGGAGGCGATGCCCAGAGTTTCGCGAGCTCTGGTCGAGCAAGGACAGGATCTGGTTGACGTTTTCGTGAGCGGGAGGGAGCTTCTGGCACGCGTCCGCTCTGCGCTGGAAGGTTCTGCGGACTGGCTGGAGCGGCTGGCGACACTCGCCGAGCGGGAGCGCCCCCTGCCGGGCGAACTCGAGCAGCGCAATCTGTTCGAGCAGGTTGAGGATGTATTCGCTGAAACCGCAGAAGAGCACCCGCTGCTGATTGTGCTTGATGACCTGCAATGGTCGGATAAAGCCTCGCTCAACCTGCTGTTCCACCTGGGACGGCAGCTGTTGGGGAGGCGTATTCTTATCGTGGGCGCATACCGGCCCGAGGAAATCACACTCGGTCGCGGGGACGAGAAACACCCGCTGGAGCCGGTGCTGGCAGAGTTCAAACGGCTGCACGGGGACATATGGATCGACTTGAGCGCGATCACCGAGGACGAAGAACAGCAATTTATCAAGGCATACATTGACAGCGAGCCAAATCGCCTGTCGCCGGGTTTCCAACAAGCGCTGTACGATCACACGGGTGGTCATCCGCTGTTCACAGTAGAGCTTCTGCGGAACTTGCAGGAGCGGGGAGACCTTGTGAAGGACGAGGAGGGGCTGTGGATCGAAGGCCCCAAACTGAATTGGGATGTGCT
>CBDAFF010000051.1:0-16995 GCA_965195195.1 uncultured Anaerolineales bacterium
CGGCGGTGATCTTCACGAACCAGTTGAGGATGAAGATCGGGGTGATGTTTGGGAGTCCGGAGACGACGACGGGGGGACGAGCGCTGAAGTTCTACGCCTCGGTGAGGCTGGATATGAGGCGGATCGAAAGCATCAAGGTGGCGCAGGAAGTGGTGGGGAACCGGGTGAGGGTGAGGGTGGTGAAGAACAAGGTAGCGGCGCCGTTTCGGGTGGCGGAGTTTGATATTATGTACAGTGAGGGCATCGCCAAGGTGGGAGATATCCTGGATCTAGGGGTGAAGATGGAGTTGATCAAGAAGCGCGGTTCGTTCTACTCGTATGGGGAGACGCGTTTGGGCCAGGGACGGGAGAACGCCAAGAACTACCTGCGTGAGAATGCGGATATGGCCTCCGAGATCGAAGCGGGGATTAGAGAGGATGCGGTTTTAGAGCAGGTTAATATCGAAGATGGCGATTTCGACGATGGTAGGCCCCAACTCGATTTGAACGAAACAGAGAAAAACGACGGCGATTAAATTTACAATTGGCATTCATCATCGAGATCGCAGGAATTCTGCTCGGGCGTACTGAAGCAAAGATGATATTTCGTCAAGGATGGGGACCAGAATTATTAAAGAAAACGTTTTGGGCCTTGGCAAATAATACGAGCAGCAGGGATAATCATCACACCGATGCGAAAACAAGGGATTTCCTACGGTCTAGTCACAGTCTGTGCCTTCAGTCTGCTGCTTGTTCAATGCAGTTCAGAGGTAGAAAAGACATTGACTCCCGGCTGGACCCCTAACCCGACGATCTCATCTCCACCCCGGCCGAGTCCGACTGTAATCGGCGCGGCGCCTACTTCTGCGCCTCGAGGGGAGTGCGTGAACGACGCCGAGTTTATCGATGATTTGACGATCCCAGACCGCAGCAATGTCGAACCAGGCGCAGAATTGGATAAACGGTGGGAAGTGCGAAACAGCGGCTCATGCGATTGGGAAGATGGTTACCTGCTTGTACGAATCGGAAGCGATCGCTTTATTGGAGTGGATGAGATCGCGCTGTTCCCAGCACGTGCGGGGAAGAACGCGATCTGGCAAGTTGTACTCACCGTTCCCTTCGACCCGGGGGAATACATCGGTCGTTGGCAGGCGCTATCCCCGGAAGGCCAATTATTTGGAGAGGAAGTTTATATCTGGGTTTACGTTCCAACGCCAACCCCCGAACCCACTCCCACACCAACGGCGACAAACTAGTCAGACAATTTGCATGTTCTCATTCGCTGCGGCTTATTGGTTAACGAGGCTCTCCTATATATTGTGTGAATGCTCAAGCGAATTTAGGTTGCCCTGCCCCAAACATTAATTAGCTGCAGGGATCGACCCGTGTGTCGGTCAACCGCCATCAATTATCCAGCTATACAACAACCTCCCGCAGGTTTACGACCTGCGGGAGGTTTGATAAGTACTGAGCCCGGAGGTTTAGCTCCGGGCAGTGAAGCGAAGACGAAATTCTCTTGATCACCCAAACTATACGCAGCAGTACAATAAAATTATAGGCTGCCTGATTTCCTAATCAGACAGCCTATTTTTGCTAAATCGAAACCCGCTCGCCGGAATTATGTGCCCTCTTCCCAAGAGGTGAGGTACTTCTTTTGTTCCTCAGTCAGGACGTCGATTTCTACACCCATCGCTTCGAGTTTAAGGCGGGCAATCTCGCGATCGATGTCCTCGGGTATGGTATAGACTCTGTTCTCAAGCTCCGCTGCTTTCTTGAGAAGATATTCGATTGAGAGCGCCTGATTGGCGAAGGACATATCCATAACACTTGCCGGATGACCCTCTGCGGCGGCAAGGTTGATCAATCGCCCTTCACCCAACAAGTTAATTCTGCGCCCATCCTTCATAATGTACTGCTCGATGAACTCACGAGGCTTACGTGTCTCGGCGGCCATCTCTTCGAGAGCCGGGATGTTGATCTCGACATTGAAATGGCCCGAGTTAGCGACGATGGCGCCATCTTTCATTCGTTCAAAATCATCGCGATCAATAACGTTGAGATCACCCGTCAGGGTGCAGAAGATATCACCGA
Organism: uncultured Anaerolineales bacterium; assembly: GCA_965195195.1. GTDB lineage: Bacteria > Chloroflexota > Anaerolineae > Anaerolineales > E44-bin32 > E44-bin32. The sequence continues at coordinate 2,071 of CBDAFF010000051.1, forward strand.
TTGCTGAGGCTTCTTCCATCGGCATCACTCGGAAACCATCCATAATTGCTTCGAGCGCAGCCAAGGGTTCGATCTCCGTTACGATCACGTTTGCACCCATTCCGCGCGCTCGCATCGCCAGCCCGCGCCCACACCAGCCGTAGCCGGCGACGACAAAGGTCTTCCCTGCCAGCAGTATGTTTGTCGCCCGGACGATCCCGTCAATCGTTGACTGACCGGTGCCATAACGGTTGTCGAAGAGGTGCTTGGTCATGGCGTCGTTTACGGCAAGGACTGGGAATTGCAACGCGCCGTCAGCAGCCATGGCACGTAGACGGATGACCCCCGTAGTCGTTTCCTCGGTTCCGCCGCTCATTTCATCCAAAAGCTCACGCCGATCTTTATGGAGGGTGCTCACGAGATCGGCACCATCATCCATTGTGAAGTGAGGAGCGATGTCAAGGGCGGCGTGGATGTGTTTGTAGTAGGTATTATTATCTTCGCCCTTAATCGCGTAGACAGGGATCTCATCATGCGTTACGAGCGATGCAGCTACATCGTCCTGAGTCGAGAGGGGATTAGATGCGGTCAGGATTACGTCTGCGCCGCCATCTTGCAGTGCCCGCATCAGGTTGGCTGTCTCCGTTGTTACGTGCAGGCAGGCAGCAATCCTGGTCCCTTTCAACGGCTGCTCTTTCGCGAAACGGGCTTGAATTTGCCTTAGAACAGGCATCTCCTGTTCTGCCCACTGGATTCGCCGTCGACCACCTTCGGCAAGAGACAGATCTTTGACATCGTATTCAACACTCATTTGCATCTCCATTACTGAAATTTGAATTTCTTATTTCGAACTCTGACTACCACGCATAGGCTTCTGGCGCGGGGCCACCTGGGCCAGGCCATATTGTATCTAACTTTTCGAGGAATTCAGGCTCAAGATCGATCTCGAGCGCGTGGAGGCTGCCCGATAATTGATCCATCGTTCTCGGACCGATGATTGGCGCAGTCACAATCGGATTTCGCAGGAGCCAGGCAAGGGCGATATCCGCGGGGTGTTCACCAAATTCACGGCAGAGAGCTTCGTAGGCTGCGAGTTGTTCGCCATGTTCCTCGAGTTGTTTCTGGGCATGCTCCTTCGCTCGGCGACCCTTCTTCGCCTTCTCTAATGCTCCGGCGAGAAGACCTCCCGAAAGAGGACTCCAGGGGATCAGGCCGAGTCCATAGGACTCGCAGGCGGGGATTACCTCTAACTCGATTGCACGGGCAGCGAGATTATATAGGCTTTGCTCGGAGACCAATCCCATGAAGTGTCGTTGTTGTGCCGCACTTTGAGCCTGGGCGATATGCCATCCGGCAAAATTGCTACTGCCAATGTAGAGCACCTTGCCCTCGGCCACTAATTGCTCCATCGCTTGCCAGACCTCTTCCCAGGGTGTTTCGCGATCGATGTGGTGCATTTGGTAGAGATCAATATGGTCTGTTTGAAGGCGGCGGAGGCTTTCTTCACATGCCCGTCGAATGTGGTAAGCCGATAGACGACCTTCATTCAGGGCTTCACCCATGCGCCCATATACTTTCGTGGCGAGCACGATCTTCTCACGCCGACCGCCACCCTGGGCTAACCATCTGCCGATGATTTGTTCCGTGATGCCCTCCCCGATTTTCCAGCCGTACACATTCGCCGTATCAAAGAAGTTAATATCCATATCGAGCGCGGCGTCCATGATCTGATAGCTGGCCTTCTCATCTGTCTCGGGTCCAAAATTCATGGTCCCCAGGCAAAGTCGACTCACTTTCAAGCCCGTTCGTCCCAATGTCGTGTTGTCCATGAAGTAAACCTCCTCATTCTCTATCGATGGCGTTTTTCAGTTCTCTGTTTGCCCTATGTCTTTGGGCCCAAATTGCCCAGACCTTCATAATAACCGCAATGGATCTGGAACCCTAGATCCTGATACAAATGCACGGCCGCATTGTTATCCTTGGCAACGTTGAGGACGATCGTCTGGATGCCTAACCTTTTCAATCCGCGTATCACCTGAGCGCTAACTTTGCGTCCGAAGCCTTGCCCCCGATGTGCAGGATGGGTGAACACATTCCCGATTGCAGCAATGCTGGCGCTTTCAGACAGAACGTGGACTCCGGCAACGGCGACGAGTTCCCCCTCGTAATAGGCGCCGTAGAACGGACTTTCCTCGAGTTGTCGTCGGTGAAAAGAGTCCGGCCGGTCTGGGTGATCCGTGAAGAGCGTAATCATGGAATCAAGGTCATCCCCTGACAAACGATGGACATCTGGACTCAGGTTTATCTCAGGGCAATCACCCTTATAGCTCATGCGCCACATCTGCAATTCAGATTGGAACGAGAGCATGGGCTCAAGGGAAAATCTATGTTCGGGAAGAAGCGTGTATTGATACTCACCATGAGGGACCTGGGTAGAGAGGGCTACAACATCTTCCTCTTGCCCGGTTGCGAAAAAGACTGGAGGGGTTAAGCCAAGGTATGCTAATACAACGGACTCCGCCGAGTGAAACCATTGGCAGAAAGCAGCATGTTGCGGGGCCAGGTCTGCTAGGGCGTATGCTGACCAGACGGGATCTCCATTAAGTATCCTTCGGATTTTTGACTCTGGCATGGTGCTGTTAGCGCAGGCGATCGAGATCGCCGGAGTCATCAAAATTCTGGCGGTAGCGCTCGATAAAGCCTTCTAATGTGAAGGAGTGACTCTGTGGACCTTCTGCCTCGATGCAGAATGTCGCCGCCATTACGCCCATCTCCGCACAGCGGAGGAGAGGAAGGTTATTTAAATACCCCTTCAAGAAACCACCCCGGAATGCATCCCCAACGCCAGTGGGGTCAGCGATCCTCTCTGGCAAGACCGCGGGCACATGGATCTTTCCTTCTGCAGTGAAGAGGTCAGCCCCACCTTCTCCAAGTGTAGTCACGATGAAAGCTGTGTTCTTCAGGATCCCATCGAGATCGAGACCGGTTTTTTCCTCAATCAGGCCGAACTCATAATTGTTGCTAAAGAGGGCATTCGCTCCGACGATCCCTTCGCTTAATTCGTCAGAAGAGAGACGCACGATTTGCTGGCTGGGGTCGTAGATGTATGGGATGCCTAACCCGGAACATTCCCTGACGTACTTGATCATCGCCTGAGGGTCATTCGGGGAGATCACTGCCAAATCCGGGATCGGATCGATTTCTTTAAATGTAAGTTCAGATGCTTTCGCCATGGCGCCAGGATAGAAGCTGGCGATCTGGGCGTTGGATTGGTCCGTATTTACGAAGAATGATGCGGTGAAGAGGTCGGGGATGACTTTGATCGCCGAAGTATCCACACCCTGGGATTCCAGCCATTGTCGATGCTCTTCAAAGTCAGGACCAACGGTCGCCATGACGAGCGGTCGTTCGCCCAGCAGAGCGAGTGTATAGGCGATATTTGCAGCGATCCCGCCGGGACGGTGGATGAGACTATCGACCAGGAAGGAGAGGCTTATATCCTCTATCCGGTCCGGGAGAATGTGTTCGCTGAAACGCCCGGGAAAGGTCATCAAATAATCGAAGGCGATGGAGCCAGTGAGTACAATTTTCATTCTTCCTCCTCACGCTGGAAGGCATGAGAGATCGATTTGTCAAAAGGCGGTTCTAAAATCCCCGCTTCGGTGATGAGCGCCGTGATAAGAAGGTGCGGTGTGATGTCGAAGGCGGGATTACGTGCCTTACTCCCTTGCGGCGAGATAGGCATACCCCCTCGCTGAATATCCAACACTTCAGATGGATCGCGCTCCTCGATTGGGATCGCTTCACCTGAAGCGGTATTCCGGTCGATCGTCGAGAGGGGCGCCGCGCAATAAAAAGGCACATCGTTATCGTTGGCGGCTAACGCGAGCATGTAAGTGCCGATCTTGTTAGCGATATCCCCATTTGCGGCTACTCGGTCTGCCCCAACGAAAATTGAAGCGACTTCCCCTCGCTGCAGAAAATAACCCGCGGCGTTGTCCGTAATAATTTCGTGGGGTATGCCATATTGGTCGAGTTCCCAGGCGGTCAGGCGTGCACCTTGAAGTCGAGGGCGGGTCTCGTCCACGAGGACATGGACGCGTTTTCCATCCTCATGCGCTGTCCGGATCACGCCGAGTGCTGTCCCGAAATCGACTGTGGCCAGCGCCCCGGTGTTGCAGTGATGGAGAATGGTATCTCCATCCTTGATGAGACTAGCGCCGTAAACTCCAATCCTGCGATTGATGTCAACATCCTCATCGGCGATGCGTTGAGCTTCATCCACGAGTGCCTGGCGCATGGTTTCTACACCTGAAACCATTGAATCCTCAGCTGTATTAAGCATCCGGTCTATCGCCCAAAGAAGGTTCACCGCTGTGGGTCGAGTTTCTCGAAGGACTTCGGCAGCAACGGCAAGTTCTTGCCAGAGATCCTGTACACTGTCCGTTGAAGAACGAACCGCAGCGAGTGCCAGGCCAAACCCGGCTGCAGCCCCGAGTGCGGGAGCGCCGCGGATGGACATCTCACGGATCGCCTTCGCTACGCTTTCATAAGTTTCAAGCGAAAGAAACTCAACGGCCGTTGGGAGGCGTTGTTGGTCTATCATTCGTACTGCAGGACCCTGAGGGTCCCAACTGATCGTTCGCACGATCACCTCACATTAAAATGCGCCCTCGTTGGAGAGCGCGGCGAGTTCCCAAGTTTGAGTCTAGCATGGAGGCGGGTTGCTCGCAAGATTGACCCTGATGATCAGGTCGAATATGATCGCGTTTATGAGCAGGGCCACAGAGAAGTTAGGATTAGTCGTTTTGCTGGTAATTCTCTCGATCTTAAGCTGCCAACTTCCGAGTGCTGAACCACCGGGACCGACAGCCACACCGAGCCATACTCCTACGCCTACAGCGACCCCGACACCCACACCAACGCCGACGCCATTGCCATTGACGATGATTGAGAACGCTGAACGGGCGCGCTTCAACGGCGATTGGGAACGAGCGATAAATATTTTCCAAGAGGCACAATCTTTTACAAGCGACCCGAGTTTATCAGCTGCTGCGCAGCTGGGCATCGGCAAGACGTTGCTTGAGGCGAGTCGTTATGAAGATGCAGTTGCTGCACTCGATGAATACCTAGTGAAATTTCCCGATCAAGATGGTGTCGCCGATGCATACTTCCTGCGCGCTGATGGGAAAATGGCTTTGGGGCGGTACCCGGAAGCGGCTGACGATTATGGCGATAGCATCAATCTTGGATTGCATACTCTTGACGCATATGCCCTTGAGCTTCAGGGTGATGCTTGGATAGCCGCCGGGGAGATTGAACGTGCACAAGACGCTTACAGTATTGCGCTGCAAACGATCAGCCCGGAAACGGATCTATCCGTTGAGATTAAACTTGCTCGAGCTATCGCTGCTTCCGGCAATTATCCCCTGGCGATAGAGCATTACGAATCGATATATGCAAGGACCGAGAGTGAATATACACGAGCGTTGTTAAATCTCTTAACCGGGCAGGCTTTTCTAGCCTTGGGGGAGGCGGAACAGGCTTACCAACGGTTTCTCGATTCGGTTGAGAATTACCCTGGAACCTACGATTCGTATACCGGCCTGGTTGCTTTGGTTAATAATGGTGTACCCGTGAATGAACTCGATCGAGGACTCGTCGATTATTACGCAGGCCAATACGGCGTGGCGATTGCAGCCTTCGATCGTTATATAGTTTCTGCTCCAGAGACTCAAGATGGGACGGCTCACTTTTTCAAAGGTCTATCGCAACGCGCGCTGGGCGATTACTCCGGGGCTTTGCAGGAATGGCAGATTCTGATCGAGAACTACCCCAACGATCCATACTTCTCACAGGCTTGGGATGAACGTGTCGACACGTTGTGGGCCTACCTCGACCAGTATGATCTCGCCGTGCAAACGAGTCTTGCCTTTGCGCAGAATTACCCCGAGCACCCTCAGGCGCCTGAATTTCTTTTCGCTGCAGCCCGTATAGCTGAACGGAATAACGAGCTTGAGCAGTCAGCACAACTTTGGCTGCAGCTTTCCACGGATTACCCGAACGCTCCGCAGGCATTTCGGGCAGCGTTCCTGGCAGGGATTCAATACTTCCGCCTGGGGGAGAACAGCCAGGCAGAAACTGCTTTTGAGAGAGCATTGGAATTGTCATTATCAAGTGAGGATCGAGCCGCAGCCCAACTATGGATTGGTAAGTCGCGCCAGGCGAGCGGTGATATTGACGCTGCGCAGCAGGCGTTCAAGGCCGCGGAGGCAGCTGACCCGAATGGCTATTACTCGCTCCGAGCCGCGGATGTTCTTAAAGGAAAGAGCCCTTTTCAAGGACGAGGGGTCTTTATCTTCCCATCCGACGACGAGATAGCTTTGGCGAGAGATGATGCGAATCAGTGGATGCGCGAGACGTTCGGGATCACCTCACCAGTGCCGCTGACAGAGCTCGATGAGATTCTACGATCTGACCCTCGCGCGCAGCGAGGGGAAGAACTCTGGCGGTTGGGAAGGTACGGCGAAGCGAAAGCTGAATTGGAGTCGCTTAGAAAGGACTACCTGCATAACGCAGAGGCGACGTATCGTCTTATGAATTGGTTCTTGGATCTTGGTCTCTACCAGCCTGCGATTTACAACGTTCGCGAAGTGATCCGCCTTGCCGGTTTAGATGAGGCAAACTCACACTTGGCGCCTGATTACCTTCGTTATATCCGTTTTGGGCCTTACTTTGGTGAGCTGTTTATGCCGGAAGCACTGGCGCAGGGGATGGATGGGCTTTTTCTGCTCTCCGTCTCCCGACAGGAGAGTTTATTCGAGAGCTTCGCCACCTCATACGCTGCGGCGCGGGGGTTGATGCAGATCATTCCGAGCACTGGTGAATATGTGGCCACGCGTGAGGGGTGGCCACCAGGGTATACAGCAGACGATTTGTATCGTCCCATTGTAAGTGTCCGCTTGGGCGCGAGCTATTTGGCCGATCAACGTGATTTGTTTAATGGAGACCTGTACGCTGCGCTGGCAGCCTATAACGCAGGTCCGGGGAATTCATCTATCTGGAAAGAACTATCTCAGGAGGATCCAGACTTATTCCTGGAAATCATTCGGCTCCAGCAGCCACAGGATTACATCCGCAGCATCGCTTGGGCTTTCTCGGAATACCAGGCGCTCTACATCGTTGATGGCTGACCCCTTAGTTTGGGCTCTCCTCTAAATACTTATCTGCCATCTCCATCCTGTGGATGGGAGGGCTAACTCTCATTATGATGAGCTTAGCGCTTAGCAATCTCCCACAGATTAAAGATAATTCCAAAAACAATCTAAAAATAAGATTCACAGGCCTTGATTGATATGGTAGAATGATAGGTTGCAGTCAAATTCTTGAGGTTTTCCAAAGGGCGTTTAGCTGTGCTTAGTGAGGAAATAAAGGCTTTAGGAGCTGGTCTTGCCGATCAGTCGTTTCCCGCTTGGTACAGAATTCCCTTAGATGTTAGTCGCCGAGATAAGATCGGGCAATAACAGCATACAGGAGTTAGCAGGGTATGGCATCGACCAGAGATCAAAAGTGGTATTCCCGAATTCCTGAGGTTTATAGCTTACCAAACCTCATTGACGTTCAACTGGAATCATTTAAATGGCTTGAGGAAACTGGACTATCTGAGCTTTTTAATGAGATCTCTCCCATCGTCTCGTACAACAGTGGGATGAAGCTCTTTTTCCCGGGGAACACTCCTGAGGCAAAAGAGTTCAAGCTTAAGTATTGGTTTGAAGATCCCAAGCATGGAATCGAGGAATGCGTTGAGCGTGATCTGACTTACGCCGCGCCGATGTACGTTTCTGTCCTCTTGGCGGGATCCGAAGTTCCTGAACCCATCAAACAAGATATCTTCTTGGGCGATTTTCCAATTATGACCGAGAAAGGCACGTTCATTATTAACGGCACAGAGCGTGTTGTTGTATCTCAACTCATTCGCTCGCCGGGCGTCTATTTCGAGGCGCCAGAGGATCGAACGACGGGCCGTCGTTTAGCTGCTGCCAAGCTCATCCCAGACCGCGGCGCCTGGATGGAATTCGAGACTCGGAAGAGTGATTATTTAACATTGAAATTCAACCGCAAGCGCACCGTACCCGTAACTATCTTGCTGCGAGCGTTAGCTGCGATTGATGATGGCCTTGGCTCATCACCGCTCTCGGATGGATCAGATGAGGAATTGCTTGAGCTTTTCGCCGATGCCGACAACAACCCAGATCATCCTTTTATCGCAACGACGATTCGACAGGAACCCACCTGGGAAATTACGAATAAGCGTACTGTAGCTGAAGAAGCCCTAATTGAGTTTTACCGCAGGATGCGCCCAGGCGATCCGGCAACGTTGGACAATGCCCGCGAATACATGATGGAGCAGCTCTTCGACCAGCGCCGTTACGACCTGGAGCGTGTGGGGCGATACAAATTAAATCAGAAATTAGATCTTGATAAAACCATACCCCTCGATCACCGTCGAGTGACGACCTGGGACATGGTGCGTCTCATCGAACGTCTAATCCTCATTAATAATGGTGTGAAACAACCGGATGACATTGATCACCTCGGCAATCGCCGGGTGAAGACCGTTGGCGAACTCATTCAGGGCAAGCTGCGTGTAGGCCTGCGCCGCATGGAGCGGGTCATCTTGGAGCGGATGTCGATTCGCGACCAAGACAATATCTCTCCAATCTCGTTAATAAATATTAGACCAGTCGTCGCAGCGATACGCGAGTTCTTTGGATCGAGCCAACTTTCCCAATTCATGGATCAGACAAACCCGTTGGCAGAGCTGCGCCATAAACGAACGCTTTCTGCGTTAGGCCCCGGTGGCTTGCGTCGAGAGCGAGCGGGTTTCGATGTGCGCGATGTTCACCATTCTCACTATGGCCGCATATGTCCAATTGAAACGCCGGAAGGCCCGAACATTGGTCTCATCGGGCGTTTGGCATCCTATGCCCGCGTCAACAGCTATGGGTTCATTGAGACTCCCTATCGCAAGGTCTTGTCTGAGCTCAAAGCGGCGAACCCGCGCCTTGTTGGGCGTAAAGCTCGAGGCGATTTGATATTGCCGCGAGGAAGAAAACCTGTCGTAGCAGATGGCGAAAAAATCACCGAGAGCGTTGCCAAGAAACTGGAAAAATTTGATGGCTTGATTCCGATTTTACCGTTTGTTTCCGAGGAGATCGATTACCTCTCGGCGTACGATGAGGATGAATTCGTCATAGCACAGGCAAATGCCCCCTTGAACGCATCCTTTGAATTCGTTAGACCCCGAGTCTCATGCCGGACCCACGGTGATTTCCAATTCTTCACTCCTGCTAATATCGATTATATGGACGTCGCCCCCCGACAGATCGTTGGTGTGAGCGCGGCACTCATCCCGTTCCTCGAGCATGATGATGCGAATCGAGCGCTCATGGGTTCGAACATGATGACTCAGGCCGTGCCGCTCATTCGACCCGAGACGCCTCTTGTTTCGACGGGAATGGAGCGCTACGCGGCGATAGATTCGGGTCAGGTCATCGTGACCGAAGTGGATGGAGAGGTCGAGTCGGTCACCGGGAATCAGATTGTCATTCGCTCAGGTCGTAACCGGTTGGCCTACAATCTTCGTAAATACAACCGCTCGAATCAGAGCACATGCATCGATCAGCGTCCCGCCATAGTTAAGGGTCAGCGAGTGCAGAAGGGGGATGCAATAGCAGACTCCTCCTCCACCGCGAACGGCGAACTCGCCCTGGGTCAAAATATCTTGACTGCATTCATGTCTTGGGAGGGTGGGGACTTTGAGGATGCGATTCTAATTTCTGAACGGCTTGTTCAAGAGGACTTTTACACTTCTGTCCACATTGAAAAACATGAGGTGGAAGCGAGAGATACCAAACTCGGACCTGAAGAGATAACCTACGATATCCCCAATGTGGGCGATGACGCTCTCCGCGATCTTAATGATGACGGCATCATCCGCGTTGGAGCGGAAGTGGGACCGAACGACATCCTTGTCGGCAAGATCACTCCCAAAGGCGAGAAGGAACTAACGCCGGAGGAAAAACTCCTTCGAGCCATTTTTGGAGAGAAGGCGCGTGAGGTGAAGGATACTTCTTTGCGCATTCCTCATGGCGAGAGGGGAAAAGTTGTTGATGTGAAGGTGTTCACACGAGAAGAACACCGAGATCTCCCAGCCGGTGTTGAGAAAATGGTGCGTGTCTCTGTCGCCCAAAAGCGTAAGGCAACAGAGGGCGACAAGATGGCGGGCCGGCATGGCAACAAGGGTGTCATCTCCAAAGTGGTTCCCGTAGCTGACATGCCTTATTTAAGTGATGGCACGCCTGTCGATTTGATTCTGAATCCACTCGGCGTACCGGGGCGGATGAATATCGGTCAGATTCTTGAGGCGCACCTTGGTTGGGCAGCCGATCGTCTGGGTTTCCGGGCGGTAACGCCTGCATTCGATGGTGCGAATGAGGAGGAGATCGAGGCGGAATTAGCTCGTGCTTGGATGATGGACCACGCCTGGCAGGTAATTGCGGATAGAGGCTGGAAGTGGGTGAAAGAGACGGGCAATTACGAGGAAGATGTGTTTGAGGACGATAATGAAGTAAGGCGTCTATACCTCGAGAATTGGCTTGGGGGAAAAGAGTACGAACTTGATTTACTGGCAACCGACATCCGTTACGCCCGTCGAGCAGCACTGCGCGAATGGCTGAGAGATAACGGCTACAACCCCGATGATCTGTTAGTGTTCGAGGATAGTGGTATTCCAGCCAGAAAGCATTCCGCGTATGATCAGTTAGCGATTGAAGCATGCCTGCGCCTCTGGGCTGAATCGCTAGACCGGAAAACGGGGAACATCAAAAGTCTGGAATCTCTGCGGACTTTCGCAGACGAGCTGATGCTAGAAACAGGCGATCCTGTGCCCATCCTGGGCAAGCAGATACTCCATGACGGCAAAACAGGAATCGCTTATGACCAACCGGTTACGGTGGGGAAGGTTCTTATGATGAAGCTCCACCACTTGGTGGAGGATAAAGTTCACGCTCGCTCCACAGGACCTTACTCTCTGGTCACACAGCAACCACTGGGTGGAAAGGCACAATTTGGTGGGCAACGCTTCGGGGAAATGGAAGTCTGGGCACTCGAGGCCTACGGGGCTGCGCATATACTCCAGGAGATGTTGACAATCAAATCCGATGATGTCCAGGGCCGGGTGAAGACCTATGAAGCCATCGTCAAGGGTGAGAATGTAAACGAACCTGGCATCCCTGCTTCATTCCGTGTCCTGGTAAAAGAACTACAAAGCCTTGGTCTATCTGTTGAGGCAATCACTGACGAAGGTGAGATGATCCGTTTTGGTAAAGAGGATGAGCGTTCGCGACCACCCCGCCTGGGTCTTGGGTTGTTGGATATGAACCCGAAATTCTAGAGATTAATAACAGGGGCTACACTTAGCCTATTCCTTGACGCTCTTTTGAGCGCATGGTAGAATTCTTGGTCATTGATTTTAGACACAGGCAGATGGTTTGAACACTGCCTGAATTGAATACAGGAGTTATCAGGCGAGGCCATCGCGCACGTCCGATGGCCTCCCTTACTGGCAAGTGAGCTGGGGCATCTAGCCCCATCATTGTCTGGAGGCGGACTGTGCCTACGATAAATCAATTGGTCCGAAAAGGACGGAAAGAAAAGCGTTCGAAGAGTAAGTCGCCGGCGCTGCAGTATATCTATAATTCGACGAAGCAGCGGCGCATCAGGCTTCCGAAGGGTGCACCACAGAAACGCGGCGTTTGTACGCAGGTAAAAACGCAAACTCCGAAAAAACCCAACTCCGCGTTGCGGAAGGTGGCAAGAGTGCGTCTCACGAATGGCATTGAGGTGTCCGCTTATATCCCTGGCGAAGGTCATTCACTTCAGGAACACTCCGTTGTACTTGTGCGCGGAGGCAGGGTGAAAGATCTGCCAGGTGTGCGTTATCACATAGTACGCGGCACCCTTGACAGTGTTGGCGTTGAGGATCGCAGGCGGGGACGTTCGAAGTACGGTGGTAAGAAACCGAGCGAATAAGCTCTTAGCAGATTGGTCATAGATTATTCGACGGCCGATTTCATAACCAAGGAAAGCGCACAGGGAAAGCAATGAGACGTTCGAAACCAGAGAAGCGGAAAATTGAACCTGACGTTCGTTACAACAGCACGCTTGTTACCGGGATGATCAACCGGTTAATGAAGAAGGGGAAGAAGAGTATCAGCATACGGATACTATATGATGCCCTTGATCTTTTAGAGGAGCGTACGAAACGTCCGGCACTTGAGGTTTTCGAGGAAGCTATTCAGAATGCCACTCCAACGCTTGAGGTAAAACCTCGTCGAGTAGGCGGCGCAACATATCAAGTCCCTGTAGAAGTAAGACATTCCCGTCGCTCCGCGCTAGCGATGCGGTGGATCCTTGAGGCAGCCACAGCACGTCCCGGTAAAACGATGGCCGAGAAGCTCGCCGGGGAATTGATGGATGCCGCGAATAAGACTGGTGCGGCGATCAAGAAGCGCGAAGACACACACCGTATGGCAGATGCAAACCGTGCTTTTGCCCATTACCGTTGGTAAGTGAGGACAAGATCTAGGAAGATCCTGGATCAAAGTACATTATGACACGCGAGTATCCGTTAGAACGCTACCGAAATATTGGCATCATCGCCCATATCGATGCCGGAAAGACGACGACGACCGAACGGGTCCTGTTCTATACCGGTCGGACGCATCGTCTTGGTTCGGTTGATGACGGGACTACCGTAACCGATTGGATGGAGCAGGAACGAGAGCGGGGTATCACGATTGTCTCCGCGGCTGTAACAGCCCATTGGCGGGATTACGTGATTAATCTCATCGACACGCCAGGACATATCGACTTCACTGCAGAAGTGCAGCGATCATTGCGCGTGCTTGACGGCGGCGTTGTGGTATTCGACGCTGTCCAGGGAGTCGAACCGCAGTCCGAGACTGTTTGGCGACAGGCGGATTTATACCGTGTGCCGCGGATTTGCTTCGTCAATAAAATGGACCGTGTTGGGGCGTCCTTTGAACGCGCGATCGAAATGATCCGCGAGCGCCTCGCTGCCAACCCGATCGCTGTGCAAATGCCGGTTGGGGAGGAAGCGAAATTCAAGGGTGTCGTCGATCTGATTGAAGAATCGCTCATCCTTTGGACGGACGAATTGGGCGCATCTCGAGAGATATCTGATGTGCCCGATGAACTTAAACAAGAGGTTGCGTCACGCCGCCAGGTTATGATTGAGCAGATCGCCGAAACCAGCGAATCGCTTACAGATAGATTCATCGAAGGTGGGGAGATTAGCGCGGATGAATTGAAGACTGCTCTGCGACAGGCTGTGCTGGAGAACAAAGCAACCCCTGTCTTGTGTGGCTCTGCATTGAAGAATAAAGGTATACAGGCGCTGCTCGACGCGATTGTGGATTACCTCCCATCGCCAGTGGATATCCCTGATGTTATGGGAGTTAAGCCGGGGACAGAGGAAGAAATATCCCGTCTACCACATGATGAAGAACCACTCAGTGCGTTGGTTTTCAAGATTGTAACGGATCCCTATGTTGGACGACTGGCTTATTTCCGTGTGTACTCTGGAAAGATCAAGAAGGGGTCGACGGTTTACAACAGCTCGGCTGGGAAGAAGGAACGCGTCGGCCGGTTGTTGAGGATGTACGCCGACCGCCGGGATGATATTGAAGAAGTCGCTGCGGGTGATATTGGCGCAGTTCTAGGGATGAAGAATACGTTTACCGGCGATACGTTATGTGATGCCGCTAACCAGATCCTGCTTGAGACCATTACTTTCCCGGATCCAGTCATCTTTGTCGCCATCGAGCCGAAGACGCTTGCTGACCAAGACCGGTTATCGGAAGCATTGCACAAGCTGTCGGAAGAGGATCCAACTTTCCGCGTAGGTGCGGATGAGAATACAGGTCAGACCTTGATTTGGGGTATGGGGGAGCTGCATCTCGAAGTTCTCGTCGACCGCATGAAACGCGAATTTAAAGTTCAGGCAAAAATCGGACGCCCGCGTGTAGCATATCGAGAATCTATCCGCCGTGAAGTGCCCGAGGTTGAATATCGGTATGTCAAACAAACAGGCGGTCGCGGACAATTTGGCCATGTTGTTTTGGCGATAGAACCGGCCGATCCAGGTTCTGACATTATTTTCGAAGATAAAACCAGGGGGGGTGTGATCCCCCGAGAATATATACCAGCAGTTGAGAAAGGTGTGCGCGAGGCAGCTGAGGGGGGCGTCCTCGCCGGATATCCTTTGATTGACGTCAAGGTGACGCTTCTGGATGGCTCATTTCACGAAGTGGATTCGAGTGACATGGCCTTCAAGATGGCAGGGTCTATGGCTTTCAAGGAAGGGGTTCAACGTGCCGACCCGGTACTGCTTGAACCCGTTATGCTGTCCGAGGTAGTTATCCCAGAGGCACATGTGGGCGATATCACCGGAGATCTCTCCTCGAGGCGAGCTGAGATTGAAGGAATTGAACAGCGCCCCGGCGGGATTCAGGCCATCACGGCCATGGTTCCACTTGGTGAGATGTTCGGTTATGCAACCATCTTGCGTTCACTCACGCAAGGCAGGGGCGTATTCACAATGGAGTTTGATCATTACGCCAGGGTGGCTGCAGAAGTCACCGATAAGCTTTTAGTAGGAGTCCGCTGAGGACCCTGAGGAAATTGATCTAGCTATTATTTTAATAAGGAGCGGGAAAGATCATGGCGAAGGAGAAATTTGAGCGGACGAAGCCGCACATGAACGTAGGGACGATGGGGCACATAGACCATGGGAAGACGACGTTAACGGCGGCGATCACGAAATATGCATCGTTTAGTGGGCATGCGGACTTTCGGCCGTTT
>CBDAFF010000052.1:0-4471 GCA_965195195.1 uncultured Anaerolineales bacterium
CAGAGACAGACAAATCGGTCTCAGTGGAAGTGGGTGATAACAGAACAGGCGGAAGCTCGTTGAAGAGAAAACTTAGCAAAGATGGATAACATTCAGGCATTCGAGGTTTCGGATTGAACAAGCCGAAGCAAACCCTTGACAACTCAATATAACCCACAGAATCGGAACCAAACAAAAAGAAGCCCCGAACGTGAGGGGGGCACGCTCGGGGTTAGAAAGGATCACTCTCAAAGAGAACAATCCTATTCCACTCCGCATTGTATTGAGATGGCTAGATATCGTCAAGCAGTGTGGTGTGACGATTCATGCAAGACTACTCAACAGATCAAGTTTATACTCACCGTCCTTCAACTAATTGTATGTGGAGAAATTCTGTCAGGTGCCGACTCGTAAAGATACATTTCTCCGTTCAACAAGAAAATCCTCCCAGATCATAGTCATGCAAAAGAATTCCTAGTTAAACAAAAAAGATCTTCCCCATTTCTTCAATCGTTGCAAGGCAGCAAAAATCACATTGACCAATTCGGGGATTCTGGAGATTTGGGATTCTTCACCGTATCACCAGGATAGCAAATTCAGTTTGATAGGAGAGGATGGGATGAGGAAATAATTTATCCCTCACTCCCATCCTGTTTCCGCACAAATATCGAGTCATGATTGACTGGTCGGAGTAATGAAAAACTACACCGGTACCGGTCTTAAGGAAATTGCACCCCACAAAATGTTATTTCTCACAATCCTATCGCTGCCGAAAACCCATCTTCCCCTATCGACCTGATCCATTTCCCGAGTAGAGGGAACGACGAAGCATTCGGTCGTAGCCGGTCCATGACTCGCCGCTCGCTCTAGCTACTTCTATGAGCAACTTGAAGCGATTCACCTGCGCGTCCAGGTTATCGAGGTAGTGAAGTGCAACGGCTTCCATAGTCTTAGGCCGCCGTGGTGACCCCCATTCATTCCTGCCGTGGTGAGAGATCACGAGGTGCAGAACTTCAAGTGTACGCTCCTTTGGGAATCCTTCGATCTTGTTGATCGCCTGGCTGATAGCCCTCTCACCAAGCACGATGTGTCCCAGTAAGCGCCCCGCGTCTGTGTAATCCGTGTCAAATCCCCAGGAAAGCTCCTCCATTTTCCCTATGTCGTGGAGCAGGATGCCGACGACCAGCAGGTCTCGATTGATCTCAGAGTAAAGGGTCATCAAGGGACGAGCGAGCAGGAGTAGTTCGTAAGTATGTTCAAGGAACCCCCCAAAGTAAGCATGATGAACTCGGCGAGCCGATGGCGCTTCCATGAAGCGTGCAATCCAATCCGAATCCGCATAGAAGTGGCCAACAAGTGATGACAGGTGAGGATCCTGGATGTTGTTGATAGCCTCCAAAACGGTCTCCCACATCTCATCGACGTCTCGCTCCGTTGTACGCATCATGTCTTCAATCTCAATCTCCTCCTCCCCGGCTGAGCGCATACGCCGGATGTTTACCTGCATATCCTCCCGAAAACTCTCTACCACCCCGCCCACCTTAACTGGACCTCCGCCATTTATCTCATCGAAAATCCCCTCACATTCCTCCCACATCCGAGCTTCGATGAATCCTGTCCTGTCGACTAATTGCATGCGGAGGTACTTACCACGACTGGGATCCCGGAATGGATCGAGGCGTGGATTGCGGCTTATGTAGTAACCGATGAACTCCATCCCTTCCTGAAGATCAGTTACAAAAGGTCCTTTATCAGACTTTACGCTCTCCACTTTGATTACCATGACAACCTCCTTTCTAAAGAGCCGGCGAAAGAGCCCAGTGCACAATCGGGCTCTTTCGCGCTCTCTTCACTTTGCTATTAATGTTGAAATCTCAGAAGCTGTGATCTGGATCAACTCGTATAAGTAGATCCTTCCGGGATTTTAACCTGACTGCTGTGGCTACAAATCAGTCGAAACCGAGTCCCCTGCTCTTGAGAGATACGAACCCACCTCGACCAATGATGAGGTGATCGATGCAGACCACATCAAGGAGCTTCCCGGCCTGGACAATCGCGCTCGTAATGGCGACATCCTCCGGGCTCGGCGACGGATCTCCCGACGGGTGGCAGTGCGCAATAAGGATCGCAGCTGCGTTGGCCTGGATCGCCGGGCGGAAGAGCTCGGCCACCCTCACCATTGAGGAATTGAGCGATCCATGGTAGATCTCAAGCGGTTCTCCAATGATCCGGTTTCTCGTATCCAAAATCAGAACGTACAGATACTCCTGCTCGAGATCCTGCATGAGAGGGATCAGCAGTGCTGCAGCGTCCTCGGGAGTCTGGATCGTGGGAGCGTGTTCCTCCTGAGGGATCATTTTGCGCTGCCCCAATTCCATAGCTGCCTTGACACAGGCTGCCCGGGCAAGCCCGATCCCGTATACCGAGGTCAGCTCGTGGATGGTTGCCCGAGAAAGACTCTGGAGCGATTCAAATCGACTAAGGAGTGCAGCAGCGACTTCCATTTGGTCCTTACCACCCACAAGAGCTGCCAGAAGCTCGAGCACGTTGCAGTCCTTCGCCTGGTAGTTCACTCGGTAAACCGGCCTCTCACGCAAGGGAATGGATTGGAGGAGTGGACCTCCATCTTGATGGGTCAGATTCCATTTGTTTGTCTTCGCGGCTGAACCGCGCACTTCGTCCAAGAACGAACGTTGAAGCGTCATATCCTTTCTCTTCTTCCAATAAAACATTCGAGGGAACTATTGAAGACCGCCACCACGGACACGCGCGCTTCCGCTGGCAGCGGCCTTCATCCCGGCTACGCCATCCATCAGGTCAGGGCTGTATTAACATCCCTCCCAACTTATAGGTTTGTGGTTCGATCAGTGAGGAGGAGATATGGGATCAGTTGTGTAAAGGAGTCTCGTGGACATCCAATCTCAGTATTCAAGACAAGACTGGACATCAAGAGGGGGAAATCGATCCGTGTTTACTGGTCTAGGGTACAGATCGCGTAGATCCTGCTGTGAAAACGATCCGATTGGGGCTTATTTGGGTGATGAGGAGCCCGATCCCATATCGCGTAGAGGCAACGTACTTTCAACTACACATCCGGAGCTTTTGTGTATCTTCGCAGCCGCTCATCTATAACCGATCGATCACTGCGAGCATATGTGAGGACGCGCACATAATACAACAAGAAGAAAAGGAGCAGCAGAAAGGCTCCTGCGCTCAAGAAAACCTCGATCACATTCATTTCGATTTACCTCCAGAGTTATCCGTTTATCCACTTTAGCTTCCAAAGCTGCCGAGATGTGTTAGGGCATAGTGAGCCAGCCGTTAGTCACCTGTTATTAACCTCCAGGACGTTCCACAATCTCGCCTTGTTCCAGACTCCATTTCTATGAAGTGTTCCCCACGCAAACAACAAGGCCTCCGGGAACACAGAGGCCTATGAAATAGCTGGTGTATGGGTTTTCGACTGAACAGCTATGGACCGGTGAGAAGCGATTGCGACTGCAGGACCACTAGATCAAGGTGGGGTTGGAAGCCCTGGTCGGGTATGTAGATCGTGCGCGACTCCAGGCTCTCGATGTAGCGCCACCAGTCTGAAGTGATCCCGTAGGTGATGAGGGGGCATCCTGCTTCGGGATTGTTCGGCGGGCAGAACTTCTGCCAGTAGGTCTCCACCACATCAATACAGGTGGGAGGCCACTGCGACCAGTCCCAGTACCAGCCGGGCTCGCCGTAATACTCCCATCCACAGTATTGGACCGTTTCTTCGAAGCGCTTCCAGTGGTAATCCCACTGGACCCTAGCGTAGAGCGCCCAGCCGGCCATGAACTGCGTCCGATACGCTGGATACCCATCCACGCTGCCCGATCCGGTCACCGACGCCCACTGGGAGAGTCCACCGAACCAACCTCCACGGAAGACGCCTGCGTTATCCCAGGCGTAGCGGTCGAGCTGCTCTCCCGAAGGACCCGTAAGGAGTCCACCAGGCAGAAGCGCCTCTGCCGCGGAGGCGGGGCATAGCTTCACCCCTCCGAGGCTCTCTGGCAATTTGCCCAGCGAGGAGGAGACGCACGCCTGGGCGTACTGGCTTTCGCTGTATAGTTTCATCCTTGCATCGAGAGAGAAAGCAGAGAGGTTCCCGTCGCTTGCCGAGCTCCACGTAACAGTCGTTGTCGTCGGGTCGGGGGACAGACCCAACTCGATGCGATACCCTTCGATCCGGTTGCCGGACCATTTGATTGTCCTGGGGTTGCTATCAGACCAACCGAAAGTGCCTGGCGTCCAACCCACCTGTATCACGAGAGGGACATCCACGAACGCCAGCTCCGGCACGCGGTGATTGATGTAGGGTGTAGGGATGTCGATCGCGGCCTGATCACCGGGGAAGATGCCGCTGCACACCACTTGCGCAGGTGCATCCTCAGATTCGATAAGCTGCCACCCCAGGCACGGGGTGTTGATCAGCCAGTGCACATCCGAGTAATCAAAGGAAGGG
>CBDAFF010000053.1:0-18786 GCA_965195195.1 uncultured Anaerolineales bacterium
GGGATTGGTTCCGGCCAGAATTGCAGTGGCCATTGTGTCTGGAATATTGGCAATTCCGGTCGTAAACCCGGCGATGAGATCGGGAACCCAATGTTTCTCTGAAGCTGCGTCTCTGGTCACAATCCTACCTCCAATTGGTTCATCGAGTTGTTGAACCAAGTTTCTCAACGACCTGTCAAACATCCTTTTCAATCTGACTCTTGATCTTTACTTCCCCCAGACTTCATTGCTCTGTCAGCCAACGCGTCTCTTGCTTTCCTTAACTCGCATTCTCTTTTTCTTTTTTTTAACTTTCAGGTCGTGCATGATAAAAGTCCTTAAGCTACTATTCTTATCAAGGCTTTCATCTAGTTATCATCCTGCGGATTTCATCTCACGCCTCTGCCGATAAGAATCACCCAGAAGCAGGATTCCGCCCAAAATCGCCCATGCGGTTGCAATCCAATAGATGAGTTGTGTTTCCAATGTTGGTGAGAGGAGAAGCAGCACACCCAGGACAAACTCAAAGATGCCCAACATGATGCTGATGCTGGTACTTCCGTGAAGAGCTTGTTTGCCGACGCGGAAACCACCCACCACGTGCGCTATTCCGGTCAGGGCAATGACCACACCCAGTATGCTGACTACCAGAGCACCATCCAGCCACCGCTGGGCAAGGGTGCGGGTGACGACCAACAAACCAGCCAACACACCGATAACACCGACTGCCAGCGACAAACGATTCCCATCGCGTCGGCTTTCTTGCCGAATGCTCACGATACCGGTCATCACCCAGAAGATCCCCATAAAGTTGCCCAGCATCTTGAGGGTCTTATCAGGGATTACGAGCAAGGATAAACCTAAAAATATTATTAACACACCCCGGGTCAACGCGATCCAAAAAACCAACGGATTGCCTCCACCTTGATGCTCGCTTTCGCTCTCAGCCATAATGACCTTCCGATTAAAAGCTCTCTTAAGCAAACTTTAGTCTAGAGCCTCTGGCTGACCCTGAGGGGATGGTTCTACCTGTACGGTTCCTCTCCTGGTGGGCACTTCAGATACCTGAAGTGCTTCAGCCACGGCAGAACCTTTCTGAATCAGATCAGATATAAACGCACCATACCGTTCCGCTAAGGGCCCCGCGCTGATACCATGCGCCATCACGCTTAAGAAAATTGTCGTCACGGCAACACCGAAGATCATCTCGCTCCCCGCGATTTCCTCTGTTTCGAGTACAGTAAGGACATATAAGATGGAGGCTATCCCACGCGGCCCAAACCATCCCATAAATAACACCGTGATTGGCTGCAGCTTTGTGCCGATCATGCTTATAGCGACCGGCAGCATCCGCACGATCGTCAGGCTTAACAAGGCATAAATGATCATGAGGGGGGTAATGTGCTTGAGCATTGGGGCCAGCATCACCATTCCAAAGATCATGTACGTTACAAACATCAACCATGTGTTCTCCGCTTCGGCGTATTCATCCAGTGTATCGATCTCACTTTTACTCATGACGCTTCCGGAGATCAAGCCAAAGATAAAGGTGGCGATAAAACCATTACCCCCCAGCTCCTCTGCAAGTAAAAAGGTCAGTATGACCAGCGCCAACCATCCGATTTTTTGAAACTTGCTCGACATCCAGCCGCTTCTGTACCCCCAGTCGATGTACTTGGCGCCCAGATAGCCCATGACCAGCCCTGCAAGAACACCGACCAAGACGTGGGTTGCGGCGAAAAGGATGAAATATCCCCTTGGGTACTCATGATTCATGGAGATGGCCAGGGAGATGAACAGCAGGAGGAAGGGCATGGCGAACCCATCGTCCACCCCCCCCTCGATATTGAGCGCCTGGCGGATGCGCACCGGCACCTTGAGATTTTCAATCGCACTCACCGCCAGATCTCCATCGGCCGGTGTTAGAATGACCGCCAGGATAGCCACGGCCCAAAATTCCATCCCCTTAAACATCGCAGCGCCCAGGATCGTACCAATGGCGATCGTTAGCGGCAGGCCGATCAACAGCAGTCGCACCGGCAAGTTGTGATCGCGAGAGAAACTGCTCAGCTTGATGCGTGAGCCATCTATGGCTAGCACCATCATCAACGCCAGTGCGCTAATGGTGTGTACCACCGGGTCTTCGAACGAGAGCTCGATGTGTTCTGTGAAAACCAACCCAACAAATAGACCAAAGAGTACATAAAGCATCGGCAAGGTGATAACCGTATTCCGTATACGCTTCGAAACTGCTGCGATCAGTAATGTGCCGATAAGAATGCTCAGGATAAAAAACTCCATCATCCCTCCATTAAGGACGATTCATCCATCTCACTATCCACTATCTCATATAGAAATGGCAGCGCTGGAATAACCTGGACGCCTTCCACACTCTCCGCCTTGACCCAATCCGCGCTGACACCGATCACCTCGGCACGCGTCTTCGACCGCAACACCACAATTCGGGTAGTCCGTACCGGCTCCTCTGCGCAAGTTGATGGTTTCAAAGTGCGCTTGCAGTGGGTCGACCCTCCTCAATCACATGAGTACAGATCTCATCTTCCCTGAGCAATGCCCTATGCACACGCACAACACCGGCTCTTAAAAATTGAGCAAGGGAGCTCATAGGATCTTGCATCTCTTCCCAGGGACTCCCAAGCTCGATATTGCTATGGATGTTGTTGCATCCTCAGGTTATGGAATCTGGTCACCATAAGGAACACGGTTCTTGTTTTTATAACCGCCGAAGTAGCCGGCCATGTCGGCGAATATACCCAGGCCGATAAGCAGCCATTCGAAACCAAAGATCCCACCTGGGTAGACGGTGAGATACATCAACGTCGACCAGGGCAGTAAAACGAATCCGATAAGGGCCCCAAAGAAGCTGCCAAAAGCCGAATTCACATATATAGGCCTATACAAGTACCAGACGATTATGGCTAATCTCGGACCAAACAGCATGAGCGAAGTAAAAAAGCAGCACATCATTTCCTCCTAAGGTAAGTAGGTTGTTTGTGGTTCTTAATAAACTGGAGCGGCCGCACCAGTTCGTCGGCGTCCGCGGTGGTGTGCACCCGCAACAAAAACGGGTTTCAGCAGGTGGTCGACCACATCGATCAAAAGTACGCTTGGTCCTCCTTTCTCGGGCATCTCACCATCCAGGATATCGAGCGCTTACTTGATCTCGTATTCATCCAGGGACGGCTCACCCAGCACTACGATATTGTCTCAACAGGTTTGGTAACGTTGACCCGGTCGGGGCGTCGCAAAACGTCACCACCATTGTCGTAATTGTAGATGTGATTGAAATAGCTGTAAAGCGGCGGTTCCAGCTTTGACATTGATTACACCAGTGCTGGCGGTCCCGGCCCCTTCCGCTATCGCCCGAAGGTGGTTCGCAAAGGACCGCCAGTATTTAGGTGTCTACTGCCGTGCCAGGTGTCTGCGCAGAGTTAGCTCATCGTCCTCGATCAGGTCACCGCTTACATCCACGACCACATTGAAAAGTGTCCCGGTATAACGGAAGGGAGACTCATAGTCCGGTGTAACCGGAGCGCCCGGATCACCACCGACTACGATACCGCCGGTGAGGCCGAGAGCGAGAGGTATTGTGACAGGGATCTCACCAGACCCAACCAACTTGCCGTCAAAGTAAAGTTGTCCAAGGCCTGGCGCTCCCTTACCAACGGCGATATCCGGCGGTCCAGTGACCTCAAACTCGAAGCGCAGCTTGTGACGGCCTTCCGGTACCTCTTTGTCAGACTCGACATGATAGTAATCTCGCCCGACATAGTTGTAATCATAGTGGAGCTTATCTCCCTTGATATACAGCGTGTAACCGCCATCGTTCCCACCATGAGAGATCAGCACGCCTTCGTCGCCCTTCTTGAAGTCGACATCGGCGGTGAAGCTGTGCGGCCGGTTGCGTATGTCAGCAGCCGAGTTGGAAGGGATAGTCTGGGTGCCTGGGTAATAAACATAGTTTTGACGGGCCACCGCGATCTGTGGGCGCTGCTCAGCAAAGCGCTGTGTCCCACGGCCGTCCACAGGCATGACATTGTATTTACCGGCCTCGACATACCATTGAGCGATCATCTCGATCAGCTTATCACGGTTCTCCGCGGCGATGTCGTGGTTCTCGGCAAAGTCCTTGTCCACGTGATAGAGTTCCCAATGTTTGGCGTCAAGCTCTGTCAGTTTTTCGGCCGGGATGGGTTCGCCAAAGAATGCGCCGGCCTCGGTGAAGGAGGGGCCAGGCCAGGGACAAACCGCCCGCCAGCCATTGTGGTACAGCGAGCGGTGGCCCATCATCTCAAAGTACTGGGTTTGGCGTTTACTGGGCACATCGGCATCCTCAAAGGTGTGCGCAAAGCTCAGTCCCTCGATCGTGGATTGGGTAACACCCTTTATGCTGGTCGGCGGGTCGATGCCCAAAACCTCCAGCACGGTCGGCACCATATCCACGGCGTGGGCATACTGCGTGCGCACCTCCCCCTTGGCCTTGATGCCCTTGGGGAAGTTCACGACGAAGGGATCGCTGATGCCACCGCGGTAGGTCTCGCGCTTCCAGCGGCGAAAGGGGGTGTTGCCGGCAAATGTCCAACCCCACGCGTAGTGGTTGAAATATTTCGGTCCACCCAGATCCTCCATGGCAGCCAGGTTCTCTTCCAGGGTAGCCTGTACATTGTTGAAGAACAGGTTCTCGTTCACCATTCCGGTCGGTCCGCCCTCGGAGCTGGCGCCGTTGTCGGAGATCACCATAATCAGGGTGTTCTCGCGCTCGCCGATGGTTTCCAGGAAATTCAGGATCCGGCCGATCTGATCATCGGTGTGCTCCAGGAAGCCGGCAAAGACCTCCATCATTCGGGCGTACAGTTTTTTCTCATCTTCGGGCAGGGAATCCCATTTCGGCACATCAGGATCATGGCGTGAAAGCTCGGCATCTTTCGGCGCAATACCCAGTTTCTTCTGACGGGCAAAAACCTTCTCGCGGTACGCCTCCCAGCCATCATCGAATTGTCCTTTATACTTGTCGATCCACTCTTTATGGACGTGGTGCGGGGCGTGCATTGCGCCGGTGGCATAGTACATGAAGAAAGGTTTATTGGGAGCAACCTGTTTGGCATCGGCGATGAAAGCGATCGCCTTTTCGGTCAGGTCGTCGGTAACATGGTAGCCATCCTCATATCGTCCTTCAGCCTCGACTTCATGATTGTCGTAAATCAGTTCCGGGTAGAACTGGTGGGTCTCCCCACCCAAAAAACCAAAGTAGCGTTCGAATCCACGCCCAAGAGGCCAGCGGTCGTACGGTCCGGCAGCGGAGATCTGATCGGCGGGGGTAAGGTGCCACTTGCCGAGGGCGTAAGTGTTGTAGCCATTCTGCTGCAAGATCTCCGAGAGGAAACCGTTCTCAAAAGGGATATTGCCGTTGCCACCGGGATAGCCGGTGGAAGCTTCGGTAATGCACGACATGGCATTGGAATGATGATTGCGCCCGGTCATGATGCAGGAGCGTGTGGGCGAACAGAGTGCGGTGGTGTGCATGTTGTTGTACAGTAAGCCGGTCTCGGCCAGGGCATCAATGTTGGGTGTTTTAATAGGACTGCCGTAGCAGCCGAGCTGCCCAAAGCCGGTGTCATCCAGCACGATAAATAAAACGTTGGGCGCACCTTCTTTGGCGCGGTTGGGTTCAGGCCAGGCAGGTTCAGACGTGTCGAACGTACGGCCGATCACGCCGCTGTGGGCGGCTCCAGGTTTATATTCTTTTAGTGACATTTTCCCTCCTGTTTAGGATTACGAGTTACTCTAGGTCAACTCACCTATTAACATCCACGCTGAGCATGAATGTCTAATTATTGAATAGCTGGATATTAATATACTTCTATCGAGTTTGTCATCGATCGGTCAAGCCGGATCGAGGGAAATCACTCGGAATCCTCGAACCCCTCGTTCCCGCGCCATCCGCAAGCCCGAGCTCCAGCCAGCCTTCCCTCACCTCGTAGGATGCAACCTATGCAAGCAACCCCATGGGTCTATTCAATTCCATACAAAGCCTCAGGCCGGCGTCTGGGCAGAAGCCGAATTGGATATCTTCCCGAATTTCCCTGGCGGCGTCACCATGTTCCGGGATACAGGTGTAGGCAATGCCAGGTGATGCCTTATGCTTTACGTTGCCCGAATGCCTGGAAGATCTGAACAATCCCGCTGACCAGGGCAAACATGGCGGCAACCCAGATAAAGGTAACCACTGTGGCCAGATTGGCATAGTTGCCGATCAGGATGAGTCCAAAGAAAATGCTGATGACGCCCAGGATGCCTGCCCCCCAGCCGCCACCTTTGAAGGCCAATACCAGCGAGATGGTACCCATGATCAAACCCTGGATGCCGAGCATCAGGACGAGGATCATGGGGATGGCTACCGCGCTGGCAATGGGATGTCGCAGGACGGCGATACCGGCCGCTATGCCCAGGAGGCCCATGAACAGCTTCCAGCCCCAGGCCGAGTGATCCATAAACATCCCCACTAAGACAAAGATACCCTGCACGAACCAATAAATGCCCAGCACCCACACAAAGGCAGTTACCGTCTTGGCCGGGGTGGTCAGCAACAAGATGCCGACGATTAGATTGAGGACGCCGCCCATCAGGAGCAGCCACCACGGATACTGCTTAGTCTCGAAAGTCATCGTTTCTTCCATTTTCTCTTTCTCCTTTATATCTTTGGATTATTGTCAGGGCCGGCGACCGGGGCTAGAGTAATGTCCCGGCTACAAGGCACTACCCCGCGACTGCCGACTCTCTTATCATGATGGTGCTATGATGCCTAAGTTTAGCAGGTATTGGCAATGAAAATCAAGCGCCAATCAGGCGATGGTGATATACACAGCTGGCGGCAAATAGCTGAGCTATTCTCCCGATGACAGCGGCGATGAAATCGATAATGGTCGGCCTTGTTTGTACATCCTTCCAGGAAAGCAGGAACTCGGTAGTGCTTACGGCTCCTCTACCTGTTGAGTTTGTTTCTTTCATAGGCCTCCACAGCCTGCTCCAGGTTGAAGAACATGCGCTCGCGGCCCAGCGTGGTTCCAAGCGGCGATCGCTCGATGATCTTCAGCGGCTCCGGGTTCAAGGCAGCCAGCCAGAGAGTGATGCCCTGCTCCCGCAGCTTTTCCTCCAGCCTGTTCAGCATCTCCAGGGCCGTGTACTCGAAATCTGGAATAGCGCTGCAGTCCAGCACCAGAACCCGTGGCTGGGCCTCGTTAATCAAGGTCCAAAGCTTGTCGCCAGTGCGCGGCGCGCTGGCGAAATGCATACGACCTTCGGTGCGCGCCATTAAGAGACCGGGAAAGGTTTCATCTTCGGGATGTTCCGCCGATAGCGGGCGAAAAACATCCGTTCCCGGCTTCCGCCCCAGCGGGTAGACCGGCGGATGATTGGCCTGGTGAATCAGATTCAGCAGCGACGCGATCACAGCGACGAGAATGCCCTCCAGCGTCCCCAGCAGTACGACTCCTGCAAAGGCGATGATCGCCCACCAGAACTCGATTTTTCGGATTCTGGCGATGGCCTGGAATTCCCCAACTTTGATCAACCCTGCCGCGGCGACCAGCACCAGCGCACCCAAAGCAGCCTCAGGCATCAGGCTGATGAACGGAGCCAAGAACAGCAAGGTCAAGATGACGGCTACGGCTGTGGTGATTCCTGCCAGTTGGGTCTTGGCCCCAGCCTGGGCATTCACGGCGGTTTGCGAAGTCCCGCCTCCCGCTGGCATGGCCTGGAAAAAACCGCCGCCGATGTTCGCCATCCCCAGGGCTAACAATTCCTGGTTGGGCTCGGGTGTGGGGTCGCCATGTTTCATAAAGGCGCGCGCCGAAGCGATGGACTCGGTGAAAGACATCAGGGCAATGCCCAGCGCGGCAGGCCAAAGACTCTGCACCAGGGAGAGATCGGGCAGTGCCAATGATGGTAGGCCGGGAGGAACCGTACCAACCAGGGCAACACCTTTATCGCCCAGATTGAGCAAAGCCGCGGTCAGGATCGCCACTGCCACCGCCACCAGCGGAGCGGAGAGGCGCGGCGCAAAGCGAGGCAAGAGCAGCAAGATCGCCAGGATAGAAAGGGCTACAGCGAAGGTTAACCAGTGGATGTCGCCCAACCCATTGCAGAGGGAGAAGATATTTTGGAGGAAGGGGCCTTTCGCCACGGGGATGCCCAGCACCTTCCCCAACTGACCGACGAGAATGACCACGCCGATGCCCGCTTTAAAACCGGTCAGCACCGGCAGCGAGATGAAATTGGCCAGGAAACCCAGGCGCAAAACCGAGGCTAGCAGGAGAAAAACGCCGGTCAGCAAGGCCAGGGTAGCAGCGGAAATCATGGGTTCGACCGGGTCGATCGCCACCAGGGCCGCGGCCGTGAGCATGGCGATGGTGGAGGTGGTGCTCACGCTCAACGGTCGTGACGCGCCCAGCAAGGCGTACAACAGCATGGGGACCAGCGCTGTGTACAGACCCACTTGCACCGGCAGCCCGGCAATGGCGGCATAAGCCATCGCCTGCGGAATGACCACCGCCGCGGCCGTCACGCCGGCGATGAGGTCAAACCGCAACCACGCCGGGGAATAGCCCGGCAGCCAGCTCAAAATGGGCATATACCGGGACAACCCAGTTGGTGTTATATCTCGTTCCATGCTCTACATCTCCACTGTGGTGATTGTTTTCGATGCATCGAACACCACCTGGTCGTACTGCCAGAGCCGCTCAAAGAAACTGCCTGCCCGCTCGTGGCTGCCGTCGTCATCAGGCAGAGTGTTCTGAGTGATCTCATCAATATTTCGTTTTCCATCGATGGCGTCGAACAGTCTATTCTCCTCGGTGTCAACCGGCAAAATAAGGTCCGGGTAGGTGTGCGCCTGGTTGATGAGCACCGCCACCGCCCCCGGTGGTAGTTTTTTCTGCACGCCGATCGTCTCCGGCAGGCGGATAGGCACGTAGTCCAGCCAGCGGTCATCGTCGAACTGGATCGGCCGGCGCTCGCCGGGCCGGTCATCTCGATAGGCGAGAAAGCTGTGACTGACCATCGTCCCACGGAACAGCTCGACCGCGGCATACTGCTCCGCCTCGGGAAGCTGCGCCAGTCGGGAACTGTGCGCTGTTTTGGCTAATGCACCGCATTGGGGCAGGTACGGAGCCTGCCGAACCCAGCGCCCAAACGTCAAACCGCAGCGGTCGATGAACTCAAAGATCTGCGGCACGGTGTAAGCGCGATCCTGGGGATGCAGCAGCGCGTCGGCCAGCCCTGCCTTGCTGCGAAAGTCGGGCGACTCGCCCAATAAACGCGCCAGGGGATGATCTTGCGGCAGGGCCATGAGCGTATTGGCAAGCTCGTGGATTTCCTCCTCAGAATCGCCGATCCCCAGGCGTCGAGCGTATTCCTGGAGCATATAAACGCCAACCCGACCGTAGGCCGCATAGACCATGAGCTGCATAACGCCGTCGGGATTGAGGACATCGCGCAGGGCGCGCAGCCCCACGTCCGGGTCGGGGAGGTGGTGCAGTACGCCCGTACTGACGATCTTGTCGAAGCTGCGTCCAAACTCACCGACGCGTTCCACCAGAAGTTGGTGGACCTCGAGATTCTCCAAGTTGTATTTGCGCTTGAGTTCCAGAGTGTGGCGGACGCTCGTAGCGCTGACGTCAATGCCGACGACGCGAGCCTTCGGCTGGCGCAGAGCATGCTTGGCCGCCTGCGATGTGCCGCATCCGGCGACGAGAACCGTCAGGTCTTCCCGATAGGGCTTATCCGGCCAATGAAGGTGGTAATCTGCACGGCGTCTGCCTTTATCCTGCCAGCGCTGGCGGTAGCCATCGAGGTCTTCGACAGGCGGCGGATAAGGGTGAGCGTCGTAAAACGCCTGTACCTCATCCGCCGCCTGCTGTTTACCGCTTGACACTTTCAACCGTCGTTCGGAGACTAGTGATGAAGCAGTCAGTGATCAGAATTCTGTAAGCACTTGCCACAGGCAAGCCTCATGAATTTCCGGAATCTGCTCCCTGAACAATGACACTAATTGCTCCCTCCCATACCTGATTCCATCTTCTCCATGACCTGGTCAACGCTGAAGCTGGCCGCTTTCATGCGCGGTGGAAATTCCTTAAAGGTCTTCAGGAATTCTGCCACGATGAATTGCGCCGCATACACAAGATAAACGCGGTCAATCAACCAGTCGTAGTAGATGTTGGAGGTGACATCCGCACGTTCGAAGGGGTCGGTGCGCAGGTTGAAAAACTTCGGGACGCGCAAGAAGACAAACGGTTCCATCCAGATCGCAATGGTACCCCGCTTGCGCTGCTCGGCGAAGACGATCTTCCAGTTGTCGTAACGCAGCCCGACCAAGTCGCCGTCGTCGGAGAAGTAGATGAAGCCCGGTCGCGGACCTTTTTCCTCTTCGCCCGAGAAGTAGGGCAGGAAGTTGTAGCCGTCGATATGCACCTTGAACTTTTTGTCACCGACTTTGTGACCTTTCAACAGCTTTTCGGAGATATCTGGATCACCGGCAGCCGCCAACAGCGTGGGCAGCCAGTCCTGGTGAGCGATGATCTCGTTGGAGACCATTCCCGCCTCGATTTTGGCCGGCCAGCGCACCACCGCTGGCACGCGGAAGGCGCCCTCCCAGTTGGAGTTCTTTTCGTTGCGGAAGGGGGTCATGCCGGCGTCGGGCCAGGAATTCATGTGCGGGCCATTGTCGGTGCTGTACATGACGATGGTGTCCTCGGCGATGCCCAACTCGTCCAGCAGGTCTAGCATCTGACCCACGTGCTTGTCGTGCTCGATCATGGCATCGTGATATTCCGACTGCCAGCGCCCGGACTGGCCGATGATCTCTTTAGGCGGATGGACGCGGAAGTGCATCCAGGTGGTGTTGAGCCAGACGAAGAAGGGTTGGTCATCCTTGTGGGCGCGCTTGATGAAATCTTGGGCTGCGGCAACAAACTCGGTGTCGCAGGTCTCCATGCGTTTCTTGGTCAGCGGGCCGGTGTTCTCGATCTTCTGCTTACCGACGCGACCCCAGCGCGGCTCCTCGGTGGGATCATCTTCCTCGGTTGCCCAGGAGTGCATCACGCCGCGTGGCCCAAATATCTTCTTAAAATTGGGGAAATCCTCTTCCGGCGGATAGTCCACATTCTCCGGCTCTTCTTCGGCGTTGAGATGATAGAGGTTGCCAAAGAACTCGTCGAAGCCGTGGACGGTGGGTAAGTATTTGTTCAAGTCGCCGAAGTGGTTCTTACCAAACTGGCCGGTAGCATAACCCATCGGCTTGAGCAGCTCGGCAGTAGTTACATCCTCGGCCTGGAGACCGATATCGGCGCCGGGCATACCGACCTTGGTCAAGCCGGTGCGATAAGGGCTTTGCCCGGTGATAAAGGCCGCCCGGCCGGCGGTGCAGCTCTGCTGGCCGTAGGCATCGGTGAACTTCATGCCTTCGTTGGCGATGCGATCAATATTGGGAGTGCGGTAACCCATCAAGCCGTCGCTATAGCAGCTCAGGTTGGTGATGCCGACATCATCACCCCAGATGATCAGGATATTGGGTTTCTTACTCATATTATCTCCTCCTCAAACTATTGGTACTGGATTAGGTCTGGGTTCTTGCCTGTGGTAGTTCGCGGGTTCCTTCCGCAATATTTAACTTCGGTCGGATCGTTTCCAGCAGTAACAATCCTGGAATTCAAGGTCATTTTCACATGGACTGGTATGCTACTTATCTGCGCTTGAGAATTCTCGCCCCAGTACCTCCTTCTTCTCTGCAAGTATTTGAATAAGATCTGAAAGCTAGTCGGTCCAACTGTAAAAAAAAGCAACCATGATTTTCAATGGCTCGTCAATACGGTGAAAAAAAAGCCCTCCAACTCGCATATATGTAGTTGAGGCCTGGTTCCCCGGCTGGGGTTTTGATTTAATCTCAGAGAGCCGCTTAACCTATTCTATATCATCTAAATCGAGAGTCAATTCACATCCTCTGGGTTGGCCGGCGCGCCCGCTGATATACCTGCACTGACGGGCGGACGGGCGTGCCCCCCTGTTTTTCCGCGGCGCTTGCGGCCCCGTTTGGGGCGCTGCCAGCCATGACATTGCTTGAAATCAAGCCCGCTGCCGCAGGGGCAGGGTTTATCGTCCGCTGCCCGGGCGAAGGCGGCCTGTAAATCGGCTTCTTTCTCGGCCATAATCGCCATCACATCAGAGGCGGGGCGGCCTGAGCGCATGACCATGGTGAGAAGTTTCAAAGGTTCGTCCACGCGGTGGAAGAAGGCTTTCCACCCGGCGCACAGGTAATTCAATCCCGGCTCCCCGGTGGGAGTCTGGATGAAGCGGTTTTTGGGACACTCGCCCTTGCAGGCAAAAAGCACGTCGCACTCGCGGCAGTATTGGGGCAGCGTATCGCGCTTATTCATCCCAAATTGGACCTGCTGGTCGGAAGAAACCAGTTCGATCATGTGCTCATCCTGGATATTGCCGAGCAGGTAATCCGGCTCGACGAAATGATCGCAGGAATACAGGTCACCATTGTGCTCCAGGGCCAGACCGAGGCCGCAGGTCTCTTCGAAGACGCACATTCCTGATGATGGCAGCCCCATCCAATTGCGGGCAGTAGCTTCAAAGGTCTGGACGAACATCTCTCCCACATCATTGAGGATCCACTCATCGAAAATGCGGATCATAAAACGGCCAAATTGTTCGGGCTGCACCGATCTCTCGGTGACGGTATCACCCTGTTGGATCACATTGATGCCATCCGGGTTGATACGCTCGATCACCGGGATGACTTGAATCCATTCGGTGCCAACTTCATCGCGCAGGAAATGATAAACCTCAAGGGGGTAATCGGCATTGATACGGTTGACGGTCACCAGAACGTTGAATTCGACACCATGCTTCTGCAGCAAGCGCAGCCCGCGCATCACCTTATCGAAGGTGCCCTTGCCGCCCTTATCCACCCGGTAAACATCATGCAGTTTGCGAGGGCCGTCGATGCTGATGCCGATCAGGAAGTTGTTCTCTTTGAAAAATTCGCACCATTCATCGTCCAGCAGTGTACCGTTGGTCTGCATGGTGTTCTCGAAGGTCATGCCCGGCTTGCAGTACTTTTTCTGGAATTCAATCGCTTTGCGGTAGAAATCGACACCCATCAAGGTGGGTTCGCCGCCCTGCCAGGCAACGGTTACCTCGGGTGTCCGGTGCGACTCGATGAGCTGCCGGATGTAGCTCTCCAGCATTTCATCGCTCATCCGGAAATTGCTGCTAGGGTAGAGCAGTTCCTTATCGAGGAAGAAGCAGTACGCGCAGGCCAGGTTGCAGGTGGCACCTGTCGGCTTGGACAGCACGTGGATACGTGGCGGGGGAGGATTGGCAGGCATCAGGTTTTGTTACCTCTGCTGGGGCAGGGTTTCAGGCCCCTCCTCTAAAAACACGCCTTCTTGCTGCGAGTGGTGACCCACTTGAATCGCGATAGCCGTCAGCGGCACAGCCAGGATCATCGCCAAAACACCGCCCACGATCCCGGAAATAATCGTAACCAGGAAAATGACTAACGGATACATCTTGAGCATCGATCCCAGGGCCCATGAACTGACGACGGATTGTAGGATTCCATTCGAGATGATTACAGCCACCAGGACAATCAGCGCGGTTTCCACGCCCCCTGCCCCCAAAGCGATCAGGACTGCAAATGCCCCGGCAATCCAGGCGCCCAGGTAAGGGATAAAGGATGTAAAAAAATACAGGATCAGAATCGATCCCACCAGCGGCACATTTAATATCAAGAGCGGAATGGCGATCACTACCGAGGTGATCATGGCTGTCAAGGCAGTCCCGCGGAAGTAGATCAGCACGGTTTGACTGGCGTCATTGACGAGCGCCGCACCCACCTGGGGTTTCGGGCTAATGCGGTGAGCGATCCAATCCTGAATTTTTGAGGAATCCTTTAAAAAGAAGAAAAGGCTAAAGGCGCTGAAGTAGATCCCCACCGCAAGGTCGATCCCCGTTGAAAGTGTGCTTCCCAGGAAGCTAAAAATCCCGTCGAAGAATAACGGTAAAGCGTCTGTTATAGCTTCACTGGCATCAGTTACTGAAGGCAACTGGATCTCGAACTGTGAAAACCAGATTTGCAGGTTGATCCAACCCGCACTAAGTTGATCGGCGATCTCTGGCCCCTGCTGTACAATTCCCCTGATCACGATGTATACCAGTCCAACAACGGAAAGCAGGATCAAGATCATCGCCAATATGGTGCCCAAGGACCGGGAGACCTTGTGTCTCTCTAACCAATCTACCAGGGGGCGGGAGAGGATGGCTATCAACACACTGATGATCAGTGGCATAACAATATCATTCAATACCGCCAACATCGCCGCGAGAACTGCGAAGGCCAGGATGGCACCTATGAAAAGCCAGCTTTGCGTGCCAACACGGCGCAGCCAGAGAGGCGCACTACGGGAAAAATCGCTATCAAGATGAGGATTCATGAGGATGAACTCCTTCTTTTCGCCTTTTTTCCACTCATCCGAGTCAGACACCATTATCTGATAGGGATGAGCTTGGGAATGATTATATCGTAAAGTAAATTCTAAGCAGCGGTTCTCCACCAAATACTTTGGAAAAGCGACTTTTGTTTCTCCCACACGAAAGATGGGTGGGTGTTTTTTATTGAGTCAGGAGCCGCTGCTTCAGGTCGTAGGCTCAGCATGCGCATTGAGGTTCCCGTGATCGAGAATGGGCCGACCCGTGTGTCGGCCCCTACGCGTTCGGGGGCGTAGGAGCGCACCCATTTGTGCGCCCGAATTTAACCCCTTATTGTCATTGCGAACGAAGCGAAGCAATCTCCTCGATGCTTGATGGGGGATTGCCACGTCGCCCTATCGGGCTCCTCGCAATGACAAGCGCGGGAAGGGCTTTGGACCACTAACTGTCATTTCGAGAGAGCCGTGGATCGGCCAAAGAATAACTGGTTGCCGGAACCCGTCATGCTGAACGAAGTGAAGCATCTCGTTCTTTGAACTGAATTGTGCTCCTTACCGGGAACGAGATTCTTCGTCGCTCTGCTCCTCAAGAATGACATTGGCCATAAATCTCTTATACAGAACCTATTCGGCTGCGCTCCCCACTCCCTCCGGTCGGGGGCTTCGCCCCCCAAAGTACGGGGGACTTCGCAGGCTAAACTCCACAAGAAAACCTTTAACGGGTGGCCTGATGGTTAAAGAAAAAGATGGCAGACTTCACATCTACCATCTTAGCCTTTTATATTAAAGCCTGCCTTCACCCTGATCCACCTGCTGTACAATCCTGAGCTACATGTGGATCCAATGCAGCTCTACAACCCTGATCGCTCTAGAGCGATGTTCAGGTTGGGGTACCTTACGAGCGTGTATTTCTCTCGATGTCGATGAAGATGCCAAAGGCCTCTGCCACTGCAAACGGCACTAAGGCAGCGAGTGCACCGATGCCCCCATAGATAAACAGTACTACGAATGATCCCCAGACGGCGCCCAAGGTTGCGCCAAGGAAACCAAACAGGCCACCGCCGATAAATTGCTGGTTAACTAATACAGCAATGAAGCCGACGACGAGTGTAATTAGCGTGATGAAGATGACGAACCAACCAACAAACCTGTAGATTGATCGAATCAACTCTATCGCTGGATATTTAATCTCTTCCATTCGTACTCTCCTTAATCTTAGATATGATTTATGTGGTCGAGTTGTGGGAGATCCGTTTTGGGTGAAGGCGGTACCATCCCACACGAAAAGTATATCACTAAATCAAATCTATCATGCACCATAATCTGGAGGTTGCGAAAGGGTGACGAGCCGGCACGCGGGTCGGCTTTTACGGGTTTTCTTAACGCAGGAGACCATCCATGTGTACGTCAGAATACGAAGATCACCTCGATGGAAAACCTCAAAGGAAAAGCTATTCAACGGTTTTTCTATTGAAAATTCAAGACTCATGGGGTGAAATCCCGGTTCCATACTTGTCGGCATACACTCTCGTAACGACCGCACCAAGAACAAAGAACTGCCCGATGAAATAGAATCCCATGAGGATAATCGCGGTCATGCCTGCGGCTTCAAAGGGCGAGGTGAAGCGAGAGCTTGTGATGATCGTTCCGATCAGAGCAAGACCAATCGTTACCGGAAGCCCGAAAGTTACCGCGCCTACCCAGACATCACGCCAGGAAACTTTGGCGTTTGGCAGCACTTTGAAGATCAAGGCACACGACAATGTAATCAACCCAGCGAACGCAGCAATATTAAGCACATGCAGCAGGATAGGGATATCAATCACGCGTTGCACGAAAGAGAATAATAGGCTTATCGTCGCCGATAGGATGAGAACCAGAATGACGCCTAACAGCATCACGAAGGCCATCAATCGACCGCGGACAAAGTCTCGGGTTGCCCTCGATCTATTTGGCGGAATCTTCCAAATTGTGTTAAGGGCGAATTGAAGCTGAAAGAACATTGTGGAAGCCGCAAAAAGCAGCACCACAAACCCAATCACTGAAGCCAGGATTGAATCGCTGGTTGTCCTCATTGCCATGTCAGTAACCGCCGTCTGTAAGTTAAGGGCGATCTCAGAACCAAAAAGGTCGGATAGCTGGGTGAAGAACCACTCTTCGATAGAGAGCGTTGCCGTAATGCGCCCCGTGATAAAAAACGAAAGGTACATGATTGGCACAATGGAAAACACAGAAAAATAGGCCACAGCAGCTGCGAATTGTGCAGGTCGTTCGGTGATCCAAATGAGATAGACTTCCTTGAAGAAAGCTCTCACACTCTTTGGCTGATTTTTAGGTTCCGTTGTTAAAGTCGAGTCACTCATTTTGGGCATGCCTTTCCGAAAGATGAAATCATCCATCTCCGCGAGGTCCCCCAGAATACGTTCCTCGACGGAAGAGTAGGCTTGATAAATAAGCCGGCTACACTAGAAACATTTCCATTATACCCATCCGACTCTCCTTAAGCTTATGGAAATAATGTTGACGTCTCTTCATGTTAAGCTATCTACCAATAACATGATTGCCAGGAAGCCTGGATGTTGCATTGATGAAGGTCGGGAACAACTACCTCCCGACCTTCATCATATATACTATATATAAAACTAATCCCCTCAAGTGCAATCAGGCTCGGCGGCCACCCTCCCGAAGACATACCTCGCATCGTTTCCACTCCGACGAATGGATACCAAGTCATTCGGCTTGGTCTAGCGAATTAATCCTGACTACTCGGCTGTCCCTCCATCCTGGAACCCCAACGTCCCCGCATCATCCATAAGCCCGAGCTCCAGCCGGCCATCCTTCAACGCGTAGGATGCGCCGTGTGCAAGTAACCCTACGGTCAATTCAATTCCATGTAAAGGCTCAGTCCAGTGCCTGGACAGGAGTTGATTTGGACCTCTTCCCTAATTCCCCTGCCAGTGGCATCAGGATCACCAAACCAACGACGGAAATGACCATCAAGTAGGTGATCACATCCATGCCAAAGTTCTGCCCGGCGACGACCAGGGCGGCGGAGATATTGCGCTGCCCGGCGCCCAGGCCCATCACGCTTTTAATATTGCTGTCTGAGCCACCCAGGAAGTAACCGATCACTGCCGCCAGGACGATAAAGATGACTCCGGCCAGGATTCCCCACGATCCCACCAGGCCGATCATGTCCTTGAAGTTGAGCACCAATCCCAGCACAGTCAAGACCAGGATGGCGATATTGGAAGCCTGCCCGAAGGTGGGCTGCATCTTGACCGCGGTTTCCTCGTAACGGGCGTTGATGAACAGCCCGATTGCCAGGGGAATCAACATCATTACGATCATGGATTTGGCGATATCCCAGGGGCTGACCTCCACCCCGCCCAGAAGCAGGGGCAGCACGATGGGCAGGTAGATGATGGTGACGATCATCAACAGCACCATCAAGCCCACCGAAAAGGCGATATTGCCCTTGGCAACTTCCGCCAGCTTGGGCAGGAAGGGTGCGCCCGCGGCCGTGGACAACAAGATCAGGCCGATGCGCAGCGGTTCATCGAGCGGCAGCATCGCGGTGATGAGATAGGCCAGAAGAGGTACCAGGATGAAGTTGACCACCAGGGCCAGCACCACCAACTTGATGTTCTTAAGCGGGGCGATGATCTGCTTCATCTTGAGGCTCAGGCCCATGCTGGCCATACTGCCAATCACGAAGACCAACAAAGATAGTCCAGCCAGGGTTTCCATTATTTCAGTCATGATCGCTTCTCCTTTGCGAATTGCTTTTATTGGCTGGCAGGCCTGCGAGGACTGCCAGTCTTGAATCTCTTCAACTTGCTTATGAAACTACTTATGTTTTATTCTTTGTCAATTCACGCGCACGACCGGTGGTAGATCCCAGGTGCCATCGAGTGCGGCAGGTTCCGGCCAGTACATCCTGAGTACGATGTAAAATTCTCCGTTCGACGTCGGGAGCCAATTCGCCCGCTCGGTTGGATCGTCGGGTTCGTCGCGCTGCATCATTATCGTGAGCGCGCCTCACCAAGTACTTCTCGGACGACCCTCTCCCTCAGGCGATTCTTCTTCGTCGACTTTTTTGTATCGATAATTCAAGAAAAGGATGTAAGCGCTGGTCAGAAGCGCCCAGAAGGGAAAGATCGTAGTCATCCAGGGTAGGAATCCGACGCTGACAAGCAGCACCAGGGCGAGAGCATAGGTGCTGAATGCCACCCAGCGCGGCATGATTTCCGTGCGTAACCAGATGGTAGCCAACACAAACATGAACATA
>CBDAFF010000054.1:0-7517 GCA_965195195.1 uncultured Anaerolineales bacterium
CCTCCCCAACGGCGGGTGGGGCTCCTGCATCGCGAGCGCTTGGTCGACTTCATCCATGATCATGTGAACCGCAAGCTGTTGTTGATCTCAGCCTCACCCGGTTATGGCAAGACCTCCCTCCTGATTGACTTCATGCAGGATACCGATCTCCCCACATGCTGGTATGCCATGGATCCCTCTGATAACGATCCATGGAACTTCTTAACCTACCTGACAGCGGCGATTCTTGAATCGTTTCCGGCGCTTGAGCAGTACCCACTCCTGCCATTGATGGAAAGTGCAGCACAGGAACAAGATTTACAGAACCTGCTCCAGTCCCTGGTCAATGCGATCCAAGAGTTAATCACAGAGTATTTTGTTATCCTGATCGATGATTTCCAGTTTGCCTCTGGGAATGACATTATCCTTAATCTCGTGAATTGGTTCCTGGATCATCAACCAGATAATTGCTGTGTCATCCTGGCAAGCCGTGTCATGCCTGATCTACCCTACCTTAAACTCACAGCCAAACAGGAAATTGCAGGCTTGGGGAGTGAGGACCTGGCGTTTACCCCGGAAGAGATTCAGGAATACCTTTCCCAAAATCACAACCTACAGATCCCGATGGATGAGGCCAAGCAACTGGCGGTCGAGACGGAAGGTTGGATCACAGGAATTCTGCTGGGCACCCACACATTGTGGAAAGGATTAATTCGTTCGATCACTGCAGCCAAAGCACGGGATGAGCAGATCTTCGATTATCTAGCCCAGGAGATCTATGATCAGCAATCGGAGAATATCAAACGCTTCCTGAAAGCAACCTCGATCCTTAGCGTTTTAACTCCGGTTTTTTGTGACCTGTTGCTCGGTATATCCAATTCAGGCAAATTACTGGAATTCCTTGAGCAAGCGAACCTTTTCCTAATGCGGTTATCTGGTGAAGAGAAAGCCTATCGCTACCATGCGCTATTCCGGGATTTTCTCAGTAAGCAGTTCGAGCCCGATGGGCTCCAGGAGAAATTGGCGCTACAGAGAGATGCCGGGAGGCTGCTACTGAGTGAAGGAAACTGGGAGAGAGCTCTCGAACAATTCCTCTCCTCTGGGGAGGACGAAGAGGCCATCCCTGTCATCAAAGAACACATGGAATCGACTTATCGTGGGGGACTGCTGGTTACGCTAGCCCGCTGGTTAGATTCTTTGAATACACAAACCCTGGCAGGTGATAGCTCCTTGCTCATCATGCGTGGGCGCCTCTACCGACAGGATGGGGATTTCGACAATGCGCTGAAGCTATATCATCAAGCTGGGGACTTATCTGCAGCGCAAGGTGACACAAAAGGAGTACTCAAAGTCAAGATTCACGAAGCCCTGGTCCATCAATACCGCGGTGCAATGGAGCAAGC
The DNA here is from genome assembly GCA_965195195.1 of uncultured Anaerolineales bacterium. Taxonomy (GTDB): domain Bacteria; phylum Chloroflexota; class Anaerolineae; order Anaerolineales; family E44-bin32; genus E44-bin32. The sequence goes on from CBDAFF010000054.1 coordinate 1,383, forward strand.
CAGAGACATGGCCGAAGCGGCGCTAAGCGGTACGGATGAAACCATCATCGATCCGGCTATGCGGGCACAGGCACACCGCATCCTCGGAGAATTCCATCAACTCTCAGGAGAATTAGAGCGCGCCAAAAGCGAGTACAGAATCTCGCAAAGCTTGTATGAGCAAGCTGCCGATCGCTACCACCAGTCTGTCCTGCTTCAGGCGCTTGGGACCACAGCGCGCCGGATGGGAAACCCGCTTGAAGCAGAGGAGCACTACAATCGAGCGCTATCCATACTGAAACAATTAGGTAATCGCTGGCGGATGGCTGAGCTTCAGAACAATATTGGTGTGGGTCACTATTATCAAGGCGAGTATGAAAAGGCGCGTGAAATCTTCCTGCAGGCTCTAAAAGACGCCCGAGAGGTTGGCCACCTGCACACAGAAGCGATTGTGCTGATAAGCCTGGGCGATCTTTATGCGGATCTCCGTGTTGTAGGAGAAGCACACCATCATTTCCAGGCCGGATTGGATGGAGCTAGGAGCACGAAAGACGTTTTTCTCGAGGTCTATTGTCTTTGTGCCCTCGCCAACCTCTACCGGGTCGATCAAGCATGGGAACATGCCTACTCGCTGCTGGATCAGGCTGGTGGTCTCTCAGGCGAGGAGAGATCGGGGTACCTGCAAGGTCTCGTCGGGCTTGCGCGCGGTATGGTTGCTCATGACCATGGCCAGCTTCAGGAAGCCAGTCGTGCCCTACATGACGCTATTAACAAATTAACCAAAGCCGGTGCGCAGCGGGAGTTAACCCGGGCGTATCTCTGGAATGCCCATACCTGTTTCCGGTTGGATCAACTCGAGGACGCCTTCGCTCAACTTGAAACGACCATCAGTCTCGCGCGTGAGATCAAACACCCACATCTGCTCGTGTCCGACTCAAGCGACATGACCGCCTTCCTTGAAAGGGCCAAGAACGAGGCCGAGATCGAGGGTGTAAATGAACTCCTAATCCGCATCCACCAATTCAACCTTTTGACGGCCCGGGAAACAGTTTACACGACCTCGCAAGTCGTCACTCCTCCGGTGGTGGAAGTATCCACCTTCGGCGAGGCAGTAGTTAAGATTGATGGAAAAGCTATTGCGCATACCGAATGGAAGGGCCCCCTGGTAAAGGAGCTGTTCTTTTATCTCTTCGAGAACGAGCCGGTGCGGCGCGAGGTGATCCTCGATGTTTTCTGGCCAGAGTACTCGACAGCGAAGGCACAGAGCGTTTTTCACGCCAGCCTGTATCGTATGCGGCGAATCCTCCCGAAAGGTTTAATTAGCTACGATAACAAAAACGGGGTATATGGCATCGATAAGAGTATCGACCACTGGTATGACGCACGGGCATTCTCGGATCTGACCGAACGCGCTCGCGCGGAAAAAGACCCGAAAGACCTGCTGGAGCAGGCAATCAGCATCTATCGAGGTGAGTACCTCCCCTCGGTCTACTCCGATTGGTGTCTGGCCGGTAGAGAAATGTATCAACGCATGTTCATCCAGGCATTGACCGCGTTAGCCGCCCTGGCGGGTAAAAGCGAGCGGTATAACGATGCGATCTCGTACTATCGCAAGGCGATTGATGTTGAACCTTTCCAGGAAGACCTCCATCGGGATTTAATGCGCACACTCTCGGATGCTGGAAGACAGAGAGAAGCGCTTCAGCATTACGATCGGCTCGCCACACTCCTGGAAACTGAGATGGACCTTCCCCCAACCAAGGAGACCAGGGCGCTCTTCGAACAAATCCAGAGTCGAGTGAAAGCTATGAAATAACCTCAATCCGGTCTCGATAGAGCTGTACCCTCACTTGTAGAGCATCCCGCGCGGGATGCTTTTTTTATCAAGTTTGGTAAGAGCCTTGCTTTGAGAGTGGATGTAGCTTGTTAAACGTCGAATACGTTGGATTTCCCGAGTAGTCGTTCGGAATTCCTCACGCTAGAAGGAGATGGACATGAAAAAGCTGAGAGGCACCTACTGGCAAGTAGTTTACATCGTGCTCACCATTATTGCACTTGTTCTTGCGGTGGGTGCTCCTGAGACGACTGGCTGGTAGCCCGGGACCTATTAAGGGGGAGGCTGGCTACCCGGTGAAGCCGAGGGTGGAGGGTAGGGGAAGAGGCCATAGGGGGGGCTCTCCACCCACTTTTGGAACCTGAATAAGGGGATACTTGATGATCTACATGATCGTCCCGGTGTTGCTCGCATTGCTGGTGGGATTCCTGCGTGGTGGGCATGTGCGGAATCTAGCAAATATGTCCATACACCATGCATGGATACCGCTGGTCATGTTCTTCCTACAATTTATCATCGTGCTATTTCCGCAAGGGCAGAGTGCGCTTTTTTTGGGATTCAGGCCATGGGTCCTCATCACAACCTACACACTGCTCATCGCATTTTTATATGTCAATCGAGGCCTACCAGGCATGAAGCTTATCTTGCTCGGCGCAATGCTTAACATGGCTGTCATCCTGGCCAACGGTGGGTATATGCCGGTGACGAGTGAGGCGCTGGAGCGTTCAGGGCATCTCGACCTGGTCGTCGTCCATGGCGAACATGGTTACGTGTTGGGGAGTAAGGATATCGTCCTCGCTGAAGAGCAGACCCGCCTTCAATTCCTCAGCGATGTCGTGGGAATCCCGGAGACTTTCCCTGTGTCTGCGACCTTCAGCGTTGGAGACATCTTTATCATGGCGGGTGCGGCCTGGTTGATCTACCGGATGATGTTATGGCTTCCACCGCGTAAACGAATTGAGATATATGAACCTTGCATATATCAAAACCAATCGTAGATACAACCTGGGCATCACTAACAATGACCTGTGAAAGAAAGGAGATAGGGGAATGACGACGAATACCATTCACCGCATGATCGGCAGAGCACTGACTGATCGTAAATTCCGGGAGCGCCTTTTGCTGAGTCCGCAGGCTGCCATTCAGGAATTTCCACTTTCCGATATGGAGCAGCTTCATATCACATCGCTGAGGGCGATGGATCTGGAGGAGTTCTCAAGGAAGCTGACTGAGAGGTTGATAGGGTCATCTGGATACGAACAGAACTGATGGATCTGATCGAAAGGGTAGAGCGCTCGATTGAGCGTTCCCGATAGCGACAGAGGCAGCGATGGTTAAAAAAGCCAGAATATTGATTGTCGAAGATGACTCGAGTATGCGTAGCGCGATTGAGGACCTGCTGAGACTGCACGGATTCGAGGTGTGTGGCGCCGAGGATGGGTTCGAGGCACTCGACTTAATGCGCCATCAAATACCAGATTTGATCCTGGCTGACATTATGATGCCGTCGATGAATGGCTACCAGTTCTACCACCGGGTGAGGGGCAGACCTGAGTGGCTGTGGATCCCGTTCATCTTCCTCACAGCCAAGAACTCTGCCGAGGACGTGCGCTACGGGCGCGAGCTCGGGGTTGATGATTACATCGTGAAACCTTTCGAACCGGGAGACCTGCTTGCGGCCGTGTTGGGAAAACTGGGACGCTTCGATGATCTTACCCGTGCCGGGAAAAACACCCGGCCACTCATCGGAGATGGGAGTGATTTAGCCGCACTCAAGCATGCCCTGCATGGGCTCAGTGACCGGGAGCGTGAGGTGCTGATGTTGATCTGTGGGGGATTGAGAAATGCCGAGATTGCTAAGTGGCTCGTCATCGCAGAGTCCACGGTGAAGTCGCATGTAGCCAACATCCTGGCCAAGCTCGGCGTTGGGAGCCGCACGGCGGCCGCCTCAGTCGTACTGCAGGCGGGCCTCGATTTACTTGACAATTGAGTGCGAGCCTCGATCCAATAGGGCTAGGGCTGCAGCGCAATGCAGAGTGGTTAATCTCGAATCCACCAAAAGGATGATCGCGAAACCGTCCGATGACCGATGACAGGCCACCCTTATCTACCTATGCTATTTATATGACTCCACGAGCGCTTGCCAGCCAGGGAAATGGAGCTGATAGGTGATGTTTGCCCGTAGTTGTGGAAGTGCCGCACGTTCGACGTTCAGGTTGATCCGTGAACTTTTCTTAATCCTGGCGGTGGGGGTACTCGGCAGTCAGCTGCTGATTACGCTAAATGGTAGGGCGCCAATTGGAACCGAGGCACAGGCCGCCACCCACTTGGCAACACAATCCCCAGTATTGATCTCTTCTGTGACATTTGATTTTGAGCCCGGGAATCCAGCCGCGCTACGAGCTGTGTATTTGCAGATAACCTTCCCGACCGGGATTGAGCCCGTGCATTTAAATATATCTCCTACACGCACCAGCCCCGTCAGCTACTCCTGCTACGCCGAGGGGAATGCCTCCTGGCACTGCCCTACGCCGGGTCTGAAGATCGTCGAGTTGGAGGAGATCTTCGTTTCCAGTTAAACGGTGAATTTATAAGCGCTGAGAATTCCACACCACCGCGCGATGGGATCCCCGCGCCTGTCACATCTAGGTCATAACAACCATGTCTTCTCTACTCTCCGATAAAAGCTCCAACGACCCACGATTGATGTATGCTTTCCCCGCCTTGGTAGATGGTTGGCGGGCACTATTTCTCTATCTCATCCTGGCCCTGATCATCCCGATTGCATCAACCAATGTGGGAGGAGAAGCGCGGCTGTGGCAGCTTCATGACTCCGTCCCCGTTACATCCTATCTCGAAAATCTTGCGGTGACGGGGCATTCGAATACCGGTTCCAGCGTGCTGCCCATCCCGGGACAATTAGATCAAAATGACCGAACCCGGAATTTGCCCATTGATGAGACTTCATATGAATATTCTCATTCGGACAATAAAAGCGGCGACGAGGTCAGCCAGGCGGCAAGCAACCTACCTACGCTAGAGGAGTTTCGACAGGTTGTGATGAACGGACACGCAGATCAATTAACCGGGATCTGGGTTAAGGATGTCTTGGCATTCCGTGTCCAGCCGGGATTGACGAGCTACGCGCCAGCGTCAAAGGACACACTGTCTATCTACAATTGGGCATGGAAACATGGTGTCGTGGGAATGATGATTCATGACTACAGGGGAGGCACTCTGCTGTACCAGCTAAACCCGGGGGTACAGATCGCCGCTATCTACGGTAATGGGGGTGTGGACTGGTATGTCTCGCGGGGTGGCACCTGGTACGAGTCACGGTTCGGATCATCGGGTGGTTTCTCCGGACCTTTCCGGATCTGGTCCTGCGATACATGCTCATTCGACGTCTCCGGCCGGGAACTGCATGACCGTCACTATTCTGGGGCAAACCGTCTGGCCTTTCAAACGTGTGTGTACGCTGAAGGAAGAGTCGGGCTTGTGATCGTCGAGGCTTATCTTGACTGGCCACCGGAACCACAGCGTACAGGCGGTGACTCTGAGGAAATATGGGAGCGCTCCTATCTTGGGTTGAGAGGGGAACTACAGGTGCTCGAGTGAGCGCCTCACGGTCGTCGAGAGGGAGGAGATCGTCCTTTCTGGCTCAGCGATGGCTCACAAAGTTGCACTCCCTGAACGTCGATTGAATATTAACCCAGGAGAGCATCTGGAGGAAAGATCGCGATTTTGGTAAGAGGCTTGCTTAGAGGGTGTGGTTAGAGTTGGAGGAAGAGACTCAAAACTGTCTCTGCCGATGCTTTAAATGGGAATATGGATCGATAGGAGATATTTCGGTATTCTCCATCATCGGAAGTAAAAGAACCACATTTGGGTTTGGATTGCTCCTCAAGCAGGAGTAACTTATTAAAATTCAGTTTTCATGAACAAGAAGCTAGCAAACTTCAACACGTGGAGTTTATAGAGGAGGATCATTATGACAAGAAGACCAGGGCCGCCGACATTTGGGAAGCGATATATTGGCAACAAAAACACGGAAGAAGTTCATGATCTTGATAACGAAAAGACTGCTGCAAACCAGTGTCAGATTGATGAAATCATCCGGGCAGGCAATGCTGTAACATTCTCGCCGGATTCCATGGGGCAAGCGCATTCGCACGGTTTTGATAATTGTGCGTGGTGTATAGGAGGATCTACTAGGTGAAGCGCAAGCTTCTGGTAACCAACATCTAAAATCCCGGAAACCTCAATTCTGAACAACTTAGATTACTTTGAAATTGGTAGGTGCTGAATAGGGATTCGGCTGG
>CBDAFF010000055.1:0-64203 GCA_965195195.1 uncultured Anaerolineales bacterium
AGAGGGGGGCAGGCACAAGGCGTTCTTCAACGGGTATCGGCCGCAGTTTTACATTCGGACGTTGGACGTGACGGGCACGATCGAGATGCCGGAAGGTGTGGAGATGGTGATGCCCGGGGACAATGTGAACCTGACGGTGGATCTGATCACGCCGGTGGCATTGGAGAAAGGTTCGAAGTTTGCGATCCGCGAAGGCGGTTTGACGGTTGGCGCGGGCGTTATCACAGACATAATTGAGTAGGAGATGTGCGCCTAAGGCAATTCAAAATAGGCGCAGAAATTAGAATATGGCCAAGAAAGATGTTCGCCCAGTTGTTACCCTGGAATGCACCGAATGCCAGGAAAGGAATTACACGACCGAGAAAAATCGTCGAAATGACCCGGGTCGTTTGGAATTCAAGAAGTATTGCAAGCGTTGCCGAAAGCATACACTGCATCGCGAGACCAAGTAGGGGTTGCAAAAACCCCGTACAGGCGAGTAGCTCAATTTGGCAGAGCACCGGTCTCCAAAACCGGGGGTTGCGGGTTCGAGTCCTGCCTCGCCTGCCTGATCGAGCTGCGACGCCTGAAGGCCAATGGCGTCGTTTAATCTGAGGAGCGTTTGAGTGGCAAAATCTAGAGCCGCCTCAAAGAAGAAATCAAATCCCGTAGTCCGCTATTTGCGAGAGACAAGAGCGGAGTTGAAGAAGGTTACCTGGCCTACACGTCCTGAGGCTACCAAGTTAACGATCATCGTATTGATCGTTGTCGCATTTATGAGTGCGCTGCTGGGTACCTTGGATTATATTTTCTCAAGGGTGATGGGACTTATCATCAGTCTTGGATAGATTGGCGAATAGCAATCATGGAAGAACATCTAAAGGAAGACGGTAATCCTCAGAACGAACCCGAGATCGAAGAAGTGGTATCGGGCGAAGAGGAGATTCTTGAGGATGCCACCATAGAACCAGAAACCTCGGTGGATGAAACCATTGAGGCATCTGAAGATGCGGATGAACGCTTGGCCGAGACAGAGTCGGCTGATGCTGAATCTGAAGATGCCGTCGACGAATCCGCTGGAGATAATTTGATTCCAGTCGAAAGTGATGAATCTGAAGATGAAACCTCAGCGGAGAATGATTTTGTTGCCGTTGAAGATGCCCCCGTGGATTTGGAGAATGATGCTCCTGAGCTAGCAGAAGCGGAGCTTGAATTGGAAGCAGCTGAAGAAAGCGAAGTGGAACCCGTTGCTGAAAAACCAGAGGAGACGCTTGAAATTGCGGATGGTCAGGAGCAACCAACAGAAACTGTTGAAGCCGCAGTTGAGAGGGAAGAAGAAGCTGCGAGTGACCGTGATTGGTTTGTGATTCACTGCTATTCCGGATATGAGAACAAGGTTCGGTACAACCTCGAGCAGCGGATCGAGACGATGGACATGAAGAATAAGATCTTTGATGTGGTCGTTCCTACTGAGGAAGAGATCGAGGTCAAAGATGGAAAACGCCGAACCGTGGAGCGACGCGTTTTCCCAGGGTACATTCTTGTTCAGATGATATTAGATGAGGATTCGTGGTATGTCGTTCGCAATACTCCGGGCGTGACCGGATTTGTGGGGATGGGCAACGAGCCAACCCCATTGCGACCGGAGGAAGTAGCGAAAATCGTTAAACGTATGGAAGCGGATGCCCCGCGCATTAATTTGGCGTATTCAATCGGACAAAAAGTGCGCATTATCGATGGCCCATTCAATGATTTCATCGGGACTGTAGCGGACATCGATATGGAGCGAGCAATGGTTCGAGTGATGGTCTCGTTTTTCGGTCGTGAAACACCTGTAGAGTTAGACTTCCTGCAAGTTGATAAAGCGTGAACTAGAAAGATAGCACGTGGGAGGGCCATTCTGCCCGCTAACACCACAAAAGGAGTAAACACGTGGCAAAGAAAATTAAGGCAATTGTTAAGCTTCAAATAGAAGCGGGAAGGGCCAATCCGGCACCCCCGATTGGGCCAGCGCTGGCTCCCCATGGCATCAACTTGATGGTTTTTTGCAAGGAATACAACGCGAGCACATCAAGCAAGACAGGGGAAATCATCCCAGCAGAGATCACCATTTTCTCCGATGGTTCCTTTAAGTTTATATTAAAGACTCCCCCAGCCGCAGTTCTATTATGCAAAGCCGCAGGCGTTGAGAAGGGGTCTGGCGAGCCAAACCGGGAAAAAGTCGGTAAGGTCACACGGAATCAAGTTCGTGAAATCGCTGAAATCAAGATGAAGGATTTGAACGCTATCGACATCGAAGGAGCAATGCGCCAGATAGAGGGGACGGCGCGCAATATGGGCATCGTTGTCGAGGGTACGCTTGAAAATTAGTGGGAGGGCTGGCGTTGACCAACCCGTGAGGACCACAGGGAGTATTTGAAATGCCAAAGCATGGGAAAAAGTATCGCGAAGCGCTTGCGAAAATCGATCAAGCGAAACAATACGAACCGATGGAAGCGCTGAAGTTAGCACGGGAGACTTCGTTTACGAAGTTCGACGGCACCATTGAAGTACACATACGGCTCGGTGTCGACACACGACATGCCGATCAACAGGTGCGAGATACCGTAATGCTGCCGCATGGCCTTGGGCGAACCGTTCGCGTTCTTGTGTTTGCAGAGGGCAATGCTGCACGAGAGGCACAAAAAGAAGGCGCGGATTACATCGTCGACGATGAAATTATTAAACAAATCCAAAACGGTTGGTTTGAATTCGACGCCACAGTCTCAACACCGAAAATGATGAGCACGGTAGGGCGACTGGGAAAGATACTGGGACCCCGCGGATTAATGCCAAATCCAAAGGCTGGGACCGTTGTTCCCGAGGAAGATTTACCGCGAGTAATAAACGAACTAAAATCGGGCAGAGTCGAATTCCGAACCGACAAAACTGCAAACTTGCATGTCCCAATTGGTAAAGCTTCCTTTGAGACGCAGAAGCTGTTTGATAATTTTACCGCGCTGATAGATTCGGTACGGCGATCAAAGCCAGCAGCGTCAAAGGGAGCGTTTTTCCGATCGATCACAGTCACGAGCACGATGGGACCGGGGATACGAATTGAGCCCAGCGCAGCAATCGCAGTGGTAGAATAAGCACAGGAGCAAACTGAGACAGATACCTTTCCCGGAAAAGAACACACCGCTTCGCCGAAGACAGCAGGTGCCAAGGTACTAATTGACGGCTTAATCTCCTGCCCAGGTGAAGGCTTGAAAGCAGTAAGATCGCCAAACAACGCTTTCTTTCATAGCCTTTGCTTCAGTGGTCATCGCGAAGCAGAGGCTAATTTGTTTTTAATACAAGGAGGTGAGAGGAATTGGCAATCACACGAGAACAGAAGGAAGAACTAGTTGCTCAGTACAAGGACATCTTTAATCGGAATACTGCTTTGATATTCACGGAAAATACTGGGTTGAGTGTTAAGGAACTCGAAGAGCTGAGGGGGAGTATTCGCGAGATTGGCGGCGAATTCTACGTAATCAAGAATACACTGGCAAAGCTGGCGATAGCGGATGTCGGTATGCCGCAACCCGAGGGTAGTCTTGATGGACCAACAGCGATCGGGGCGACAAGCGAAGATGTAACAGGGTTGGCGAAAGCTATCGTCGACCTCGCCAAGGGGACAAAAACATTTCAGGTTAAGGGCGCGGTCATCGACGGAGAAATTTACGATAGCGCCAGAGTGAAGAGCTTAGCGGCACTGCCGCCGATGCCTATTGTTCAGGCACAATTGCTCAGTATGTTACAGGCGCCAGCATCACAGATCGCCAGGGTGTTATCGGGGTCTATGCGCCAAGTAGTGACTGTTGTTAAGGCCTATTCCGAAAAAGAGGCTACAGCGGCGTAAATACAACTTAAGAAATATTTGTAATAGAAAACAATAAAAGGAGATCGTAAATAATGGCAAACATTGAGAAAATTGCAGAGGACCTCGGCAAACTAACCATACTTGAGGCTGCTGAACTCACCAAGTTGCTGGAAGAGAAGTGGGGTGTTTCAGCTGCAGCGCCGGTTGCTGTTGCAGCCGCTGCTGGTGCCGCGGCAGGAGCAGGTGAAGATGCGGAGGAGAAGACCGAGTTCGATGTGATTATTAAGGATGTTGGACCTAAGAAGATCGATGTAATCAAGGCCATCCGCCAGATCACTCAGCTTGGCCTGAAAGACGCAAAAGATCTCGCAGAAACAGCGGGAGCGAAGGTTCTCGAGCAGGCAGGCAAAGAAGCTGCGAACGATGCAAAGAGCAAACTCGAGGCGGCAGGTGCTACGATAGAACTAGCGTAGTGCATACGCAAAGAGTGAATATAAAGCCGCCCTCAGTGGCGGCTTTATGCATTTCATTCAGCGCTGTGGTATAAAGTCTGCTAGTTGTAAGTCAACCGAATTAAGATGTAGTTTTACCATGCTGGGTATCCCTGGGGCATTGCTCCTCAATCCACCTCACCCTTTACGGTGATGCTTTCCTAAAGAATGCTGCGCGAGCGCACGGAGCGCAAAGCGAAACCGGGGACTTTGCCCCCGACACAACCGGGGACTTTGCATGATAAACTCCGCGACGAGGAACCAGGTGTTCAATGCATGAGAAGATATTGATCGTCGAAGACGAGGAGCGGATTCTGCAATTTCTGCGGCGAGGTTTGGCGTACGAGGGATACCGCGTTCTGACGGCTGTGAACGGAACTGAAGGGCTTCAGGTTGCGAGGGACAACCCTCCTGATCTGGTCATCCTCGATTGGATGCTTCCTGAGATAGAGCCAGGTTTGGATGGATTGGAAGTGTGCCGGAGGTTGCGCGCCGCCAGTGATTTGCCAATCATAATGCTTACTGCGAAAGAATCGGTTTCCGATCGAGTACTGGGCTTGGATGCCGGGGCAGATGATTATCTTGTTAAACCTTTTGCACTAAATGAACTTTTAGCACGAATCAGAGCGCTTGTTCGCCGAGCCAAGACGGAATCGCCGGAAATTCTAACATTTGTCGATCTGCGGCTGGATACAGGGACCCATCAGGTATTTCGGGGCGAGCGGGCAGTTGAACTGACCGCAAAGGAGTATGAACTTTTGGAGCTCTTCTTGCGCAACCCGCGACAAGTCCTCACCAGAGATCTTATCTACGACCGTGTATGGGGCTATGATTTTGGGGGAGAGAGCAACATCATCGAGGTCTATGTGCGTTACCTGAGACAAAAGACCGAATCGGATGGAGAGCCACGCCTCATCTATACTGTGCGAGGTGTTGGCTACGTACTTCGGGAATATTCGTGACTCTTCGTGCTCGTTTAACGCTCTGGTATACTGCTGTTCTTGCTGTTGTATTGGTCCTCTTCGGTAGCATTGTTTATTTATCGCTCTCCTTTAACCTCATAAACCAGATAGAAAACACACTTGATCGCACTGCGGATGACATTCTGCTTACGATGGCGGATGGAATTCCGGAGGATTTGGCAATTACCCTTAGGGCAATAGATCTAACTTCAAATGTCTCTGTGCAGATATTACAGGATGATGGGGAGATCGTGTGGCAGTCAGGAAATACACCACGAGTGGAGGCTGCCTTCGATCCTGATAACCTATCCATGGATGAAAATGTTTTCAGCACTCGAGATATTCTGGGGGTAAATTACCGAATACTAACTGTGCCAGTCGTATCGGCGCCAGGGAACGAGGTTTTGGGGTATTTACAGCTTGGCACATCTTTAGCAACTGTAAATTTGGTAACTCAGACGCTGTTGATCATGCTTCTGGTGGGAGAACTCATGGCGTTGATTGTTGCTGCGATAATTGGCTATTTAGTGGCGAGCGCGGCGCTGAAACCGCTGGATCAAGTTACGCAGACGGCAATTCAAATTACGAGTACAGATGATCTCTCGCGAAGGATCCCTCTCATAGGACAGCAGACGGACGAAGTGGGAAGGTTGATTCGAGCCTTCAATGCAACCATGGAAAGACTGGAAGGTCTTTTTAATACGCAGAAACGGTTCCTGGCTGATGTGTCGCATGAACTTCGAACGCCATTAACTGCGATCCGGGGAAACGTCGATCTTATCCGCCAGTTTGGTGTGGCTGATGAGGAATCCTTGGATGCAATCAGCTCAGAAGTGGATCGTCTTACGCGCCTTGTAAGTGACCTGCTATTGCTAGCACAGGCTGAGACAGGAAAACTCCCTTTCTCAAGGGACCCGGTTGAACTTGATACATTGATGTTGGAAGTGTATCGGCAAGCTAAAGTTCTTGCGGGAGGAAGGGTCAAGGTGCGCATTGGCGGCGAGGACCAAGCCCGCGTGGTAGGTGACCGTGATCGACTGAAGCAAGTTTTGTTAAATGTGGTCGCAAACGCACTTGAACATGCACCGGATGCGAGCGAAGTCATAATGGGACTGAGGTGTGAAGGGCGTTGGGCCAGGCTCACCGTCATTGATGAAGGACCAGGTATCCCGGAAGATGAGTTGTCGAGAATATTCGAGCGATTTTATCGTCAGGATCCATCACGGAACAGGAACAAAGGTGCTGGCGCCGGTCTGGGATTATCGATTGCTTACTGGATTACTCGTCATCATGGCGGAGATATTAAAGTTGAATCATCAGTTGGTAAGGGCACAACTTTCATCATCGCTCTCCCGCTGCTTGAAGGATCATGTGATCCGCGGGAAGAGGGGGAAATTAGAGACCTTGATGAGATCCCAAAGGACGAACTAATGTGAATTAAGGTTCCGTATGGATGGGAACTGTCGTTGATTGCGCAGCAGAAACAACCAGCAGATGAAAATCACAGATTAACCGATGGGTTTAGACACATTGTCGGAATGACGGCTTTGGGAATTCGAGGGGATGGGGACATCTACGGCTCGTCTGCATAGATGTTCACCCCCTGCGATTAACCACTCATGCAAGGTGGGACTGGGGCCGGAAGCGCTTTCGATGTCTCCCCAGATCCCAGTTCCCCAATAAACGTATCGCTGGGTCTCGGCAGCCCAGGTGGAGGGATGGCGGGCGATGACACTGTGTCCGCCGTTGTAACCAGCAAGCGTTAAGTCAATCCTTCCATTGGATAGTCGGTACGAACGCGCGAGATATTCCATGCCTCGTGAGGCGTTGATCTCGGTGTCCATCCAATTCTCACCAACTCCAAAATGGAACGGCATGACCTGAAATAAACCGCGGGCGCCAGCGCTCGAGACTGCCGTGGGATCACCGCAAGATTCGATTTGCATAACGATTGCCACAAGTTCCACGGGGAGGTCATACTCTTCCGCCCAGCGCTCTATTTGACCCCCCCAGCGTTGAACTTCTGGTGTAAATGCTGTTAGAGTGAGGACCTGAGAAAGATTACCGGGCTGATTTGAAATACGCTCCTCGCTTAAATCATCGGGTTCATAGAATCCGGAATTTGAGGCTGTGTCTTTATCGCTTACAGCGGCAAGAAAACGCTCGCGCAACGCGCCAAAGGAAGTTGCGGTAGTGAATGCTAGCGCGGCTATGAGAATAAGAGGGATGCTATGTACAGGAATAGAGGGAGAACACACAGGAGGCCCAAGATTGCTTTGACCATCCTGCGGGAGGTTCTCCCTCCCCAATTCACTCAAGGTGTATAAGCCCATGCCCGGTTAGCGCGAGTGCTGCTGTTTGGCTGAAAGCGGTTGTTGGCGGTATTTGCCCTTGCGTCCGGGCTGAGGTTTTTGAACGGGTTGTTCCTTGATAGAAGTATGCGGCATACTCTCCGTTGGCACAGCCTTGGGTGAAGTCGCAACTCGCTTGGCGGCGCGGCTGGATGCTGTTGAGCGACGCGATGCTTTGGTATTACGACGTTTTCCGGTAAGTGTGAAGGTTCCGATCATCAGGACGCGAATAAGCCAAACGAGAAGAGCGACAAACACCGGGACAGAACTAAGTAGTGCTTCGCGTCCCAGAATTTCATTTCCCAGCCCTGTGTGTCCAATAAGGGCAAGGGAGACCGCCCACCAGGTGAGCATGGCGTTCATCGTGGCGGCAAGGAGCCAGGCACCAAGCAGGTACCAAAGTTCTCCAGAGCGGCTGTCGACTTGCTCAGGGGAAAACAAGCGAGCGATCCCAGCGAAGTCCATGCTGCAGAATGCGAGGGCGAGGATCGTTGACCAGCGCAGTCCAGCGAATCGGAGACCGCCCAGAAGATCCGTGAGGGCGAACTCGGTTGTCCCGTAGTTAAAGACTTCGAAGGCGATCAGGGCACCGATCATGATTAGACCGAAGAGGGATGTGCGCGGCATGCGGATGCGGTCGAGAGTGTTGCGTACGACTGTATTTAGCTGGAAAACCAGCTTGGGGCGAGTGGTTCTAGCATATGTGGACATGGCCGACCTCCATAAAGAACAGGTGTTCTAGATTAGTCGCAGTATAGAACAAACGTTCCCTCGAGTCAAGCGCGACTTTTCGCGTATGGGTAAATGGCAAGTCTCGTCGCCCCCGCGTGCAGCCGGATTGGAGAAACCGGCAAAAATCACGAGAGGTATATCCTGCCCGAGGGTGCAAGAGAAGCGATTGGAGAAGAGGACCTTTTATTCGGCGAGGATGCCAGGTGAAGCTGGGGTGTAGTTGAGGGAAAATCTCCTTATCTTGCTTGATGTAGGTTTTGGGTGCTCAGGCGTTTTTGGATCGAACTTTGACCCGATCGCGTGTGTACAGTTTAACCAGCCAGGCGCCAAGCAGCATCGCCGGGATGGCGATCAACCCCGCTTCAGGTCCGAAGGTCCCACCGGTGATCAATTCCGGGCCGGAAGGGGTGTGCAGAAGTAGACGGAAAGTATCAAGCCCGCTCACATGAAAACCGAATACATTTCCCTCAAAGAAGTTCCAGCCGATATGGAGGCCGATGGGGAGCCACAGTTTGCGGGTCCGTACCCACCCGTAAGCCAGAAAATAACCAGCGGCCAATAAACCGAGGGTCGACATGAAGCTGCTGGAGGGGTTAAAGAGGTGCAAGAATGCAAAGACACTCGATGAGAGAAATAGAGCCCAGTGAAGGTTCAAACCATCGATAAGGTTTTGCAGGTGATAACCCCGGCTAAGAATCTCTTCGTTGATGCCCACAATGACGAAAGCTGAGAGACCGCCTAACAGACCGATGACCGATTGGCTCATCCCCACAGTTTGCCATGCCCAACCCTGAAATTGTGTCCAACCCGCAGCGTATTCGACAAGAAAGATTAATGCCATCATAAGACCGGGAATGAGGAATCCAACGATCAGGTCAGCCAGGGTACTCCGGTCAAACTGGAGGCCGAGGGATGAAAAACTGCGGTAATCAAGAAAACGTCGAGCGAGATAGGTTGCAGATAGGACACTCACCAACTCAATCATGATAGCGGGCGAAAGCGACGTTATGATGACCCCCGGCACTTCTTGAAAGAAGAGCAGAGCGCCGATGCTAAGCGTCAACATGATCGCTAGATAAAAAAGCGCGTGTAGAAGCAGGCGCCAACCCGCTCGCAGGCGCGGTTCTTCGGGCGAGAGAAAGAACATCTGAAAAAGCGAACGTTCGTGGTTTTGTGGTTGTTGGGTCACGATTAAGATTAACTCCAAAGTTTCTGATATTGAGGTCGAAAAACTAAAATCAGGATCCCATGCATTGGTTCAAGATGGAGGCCAAACTGGTTTCAAGTATGCGGTACGAGTAATGACGGCGAGCGATCTGATAGTTATGCTCCGCCATTTCTTCCCCGATCGAAGGATCCTCGAGGGTTTCCATCGCTTTCTTTACAGTTTCGTCTTCAATGAATTCATCGAAACCGATTACACGAAACCCTTTCGGTTGGATATCGGTCTTAAAAATGGCATAGTTGCTGATCACAAGCGGACGGCTGTAGTATAGGGTTTCCAGAAAAGCATTCCCGAAACCCTCAATCGTCGATGGGTAAGTGACTAAATCAGCTTGCTGGTAGGTGTCTGCGAGCGAGTAAATCTTGCGGCCATCTTCCGCTTCACCTCGGTGATGGTTGACAATCTCTGACCCGAAAATGACACGGACGCCCATCAGATCGGCGTATTCATGCAATCGCTGTTCATATGCTGAGCCTTCATCTCCAGATTGATGTGTGATCACAAGCACGCTATCGGAATCGACTCTTCGAGTCAACTCGATAGCGAGTTCTATTCGCTTACGCGGGACGATGCGTGTTGGCTGGAGGAGAAAGTGCTGATCCGTTCCTATTCCTAAGGACTCGCGCAGATCGAGTGCGTAATCGTCGGGAGGAGGAGGCGGGTTATCGAAGTCCATAACATTAGGAATGAGCAACGAGCGGGCGCCGGTCCGCAGGGCTAGCTGCCGTGCGGCGAAGGAATTGATCACAACATGATGAATCGAAGGCAGGATCGGTGGGAAAGAAGAGCGTAGGTAGTCCCCGGCAGCGTTGACAGCAAAGCGATTGCGCTCCCAGACGAAGTCGTGATGATGTGCGATCGTCGGAATGTTTGTCTCGGCGATGAGCTCGCTCATTGCCAGCCCGAGGGGCACGTTCATTGGGATTGCGAATGCGTTCTCAATGACCAGAAGATTGATGTCGAAGGTTCTCAGGAACTGGTACAGGTGCTGCTTCAAATGAAAGCGGATGGCTTGGATGAGCCCAGAAGTTTTCGACGAGCGGCTAATGTCGTCGAAGAGATCGCGATTAATGGTTTCAATATCAGGGTGCTTAAAGTGGGCTTCGGGGACGACGACGGATGATTCCTGCGGTCTATCCGACTCACCGCTGAAGTAAAAGCACTCATGCCCCATTTGTTTAAAAACGGTAGCCCACTTCTCAGTCTCGAGCGAGACGCCATCGGTGCCTGAAAAACGGGTCGATACGAAGCCGATTCGACTGGGTGTGGTGTTCATTTGGCCTCCGCAGCGAAAGACGGATGAAGGATTTTATCTTCCGAGCTTAATATTTGTCTGCTTTGATGTATGGCGGGAATTATAGATTGGTTCCTGCCTCTGTGCAGGGATGAATAAGGATAACGGTGACCGATTTGCATGCGTGTGTGACAATAGGGGGCATCGCTGAAACGCGGGAGATGCTTGTGCATGAATTCAGGACTCCGAACACATACGCCACAATTCGCGCCCGAAGCAGTCTACCCGAAGGACCTCTTCCAAGACACCAGGCCATAATTCGGCGAACTCAAAATAGCGTGGGAGATGGCGCTCAGCGTACTCTCCTGCTTCTATGAAGATCTCTTCTGGGGTGCCGAAACGTTCCGCCAATGCTTCGGAACCGATTGCGGATAAAGTTTCCAGAGCCAGACGGATAACTTCTTCGTCAAGCAGACAACCTGGATAGGGGGAGAAGTCCGAAGGGTTCAAACCCGCCCGATGGAGTTTTTCGCGCTCGTAGCTGAAGCGGATTAGGTCTTGTTTCATCTTGCCGTATTCAGGCGATTCGTATTGCCGCGGAGGCAGGTGAGTAATCACGAGCTCTGGATCGAAGAAAAATGACTCACCGGCGATCTTGGTGTTTATAATGTAATCGATATCCTCTCCCCTTGGTATGGCGGGGTCAAAGCAAACCTGAGAAAACAACTTCTTGTGGAAAATCATATTTCCACCGAAGATCATTGGTGTCTCGATCAATCGATATGGTTTAGCCATCAATTCTCGCATTGTTTGGTTGATGAGTACGGATTTTGCGGCGAAATGGTTAGTTCCCCTCTCCGGTTCGGGGAGATAGGGGCTACCTCTTGAATCCAGGTATGGACCTCCTAGTCCAGTGACAGTCTGGTTGCCAAACTTCTTTCCGACCCATTTCAACGCGCGGGTCAAATAGTTTGCAGGCACAACTTCATCGTCGTCGAGCGCGATGATAATCTCGGCACCCATTGATGCAGGTATCAGAAGCTGCAAATTACGGGTGTTGGCGTAGCCCTGCATGGAGATGGAAGACGGTATTTTCGAAAGGCCTTTCATCAGGGAAGAACCCCTGATCCATTCTGCAGTGCGCGCATCCGCAAGTGAGAGATTTAGCCTATCCTGGAAGGGCGTGAGTAACTGTATGACACGCGCGCGAGCTATTTCGTTTTCCTGTTGTGTGACGGCCGCGACGAGAACGAGCACTTGAAAATCCGGCGCGTTAATCTGGGAGACGAGACTATCTAAGAGCCGCGGTAATGTGCTCTGCCCCTGCAGCGGGGTTGGATGATCATAGAGGGCGCGGCCTGAGTGCCCCCAATACGTTGGGATGACGACCCAAATCGGCAGGTTTTTCGGCATTCAAATGCCGCCGGATATTAACCAGAGGGCCTGAAATGGCTCCATGGTGAGGCTGAGTGACTGCCCGTCGAGAGGGTAGGTGTCTCCACTTAGGAGGTCTTTAAGGGGGTCGATTCCATCGAGGGGAAGGGGCTGCAAATCGATGAGGATGGCTTGAATTTGGTCAGATACATTGTGCAGGCATAATGCCCTGTCTTGCCCATCGGGAGAAATGCGAACCAACCCGAAGATCGCGTCGTGATCGGTTAGCACAATCTGTCTGCCGCCAGGGTGAAAGGCCTTGCAATTCCTCCGTTTTGTCAGCATATCCAAATATCCATAGAAAATTAGATGACGTAATGATGTGGGGTCATCAAGTTCTGTTTCCAATACGCTGCGCTGCAGTTTCTCGCGATTGATCGTGCGGTATCGGCTTGTCATCTCCACACCCTCTTCCCAGTTGCGAGAACCGAAGAGGCTGTGGAAATAAATTCCGGGTACGCCGCGCATCGATAACATAATGGCCTGTGAGGTGAGGAATCGCTTAGCGGCATATTCCACTTCTTCAGGTTGGTCTGGATCCCGGAGCATGTCGAAGAAGTTGATATTCAATTCGTAGGGGTTCAAAGTTCCGTCCTGGTTGCTTTTGTACGAAATATTGCCTCCTAACGACCGGGCATGCTCGATCAATTGGGCAATATCGGCTTCGTCCAAAATGTCTTTCACTGGCAGCATACCGATGCCATCGTGTCCGGCGAGGAAGTTAAAAAAATTCACCTGATCTGACGGCAAATCGAGTGTGGCAGCCCATTTAGAAAGGGTTTGAGCATCTCCTTTGAGGAACGCATGAACTGTGAGGATAGGCAGGGCGAAGTTATACACCATCTGGGCTTCATTCGTGCCATCGCCGAAGTATGAGATGTTGTCCTTATGAGGGATGTTTGTTTCCGTGATGAGCGTCACGTGGGGGGCGACAATATCCAGCGCCGTTCGAAGAAGCTGGATGATGCGGTGTGTTTGCGGCATATTGATGCTAGGGGTTCCGATTTCCTTCCATAAAAAAGTCACGGCATCGAGGCGAATGAACTCAGCGCCATTGGAAACGTAAAAAAGCAATGTGCTCAGGATGTCAAACAACAACTCAGGGTTCTTGAAATTGAGATCGATTTGGTCGGCGCTGAATGTCGTCCAAACCCATTTTTCCCCAGCTGCTGTCTGAACCGGGGTTAGCAGCGGGGATGACCGGGGCCGAAAGACCATGGAAAGATCGGCGCCCTCTTCAATAACTGTGAAGTAATGCCGATATTTCGGATCATCGCGTAGAAATCCCTTGAACCATTCACTCTCAGCGGACACATGATTGATGACTGCGTCGAACATCAACCGAAATTCTGTTCTGATGTGGCGAATATCGTCCCATGTGCCCAGATCTGGATTGACCTTCCGGTAGTCGATCACCGCGAAACCATCATCAGAGGAGTACGGGAAGAAGGGCAGAATGTGAATGGTGGAGACCACGTCCGCGAGAGTGTCCTTCAGAAGTTCAGCAAGGGTTTGTAATGATGGCTTTCCATCTTCCTGGATCATATCCCCGTAGGTAATTAGAATTGTATCGCGTTCCGATATGCGCTCCTGCTCCGCATACTCACGCATCTTCGGGTGATCTCGGGTGAATTTTGTAAGGATTTTGTAGAGCCGCTCAGTGTGGTTTGAGGCTTGATCCTCTCCGTAAATAAAGGATAAATGCTCGTAAAGGCGTTGTTCGTTGGGGTCCATATTCTAAATTTCCTTCGAGATTTCCGGCTTTATGGTTGAGAGCGTGTGAAATCTAAATCCCCATAATTTCTTTCGGCTAAAGTGCGAACTGCCGTGGTGATGATATCCATCGATAGGATGCTCCGTACGCGATTATTGTCTTCCGTCGATTATGGGCAGTAAATACCTGCTTAACGCATTGAGTGAGTAGTGCCTGCGTCCGATTTCGAAATTAGATTCTACAACTTCCTCGCGCAAAGAAGAGTTAGCGAGGAGCTCAACAGCCTGATCCGCAGCTTCCTCTATCTTCCGGGCAGGCACGTGTACGAGACCGTCCTCGCCATCCGCGAGTTCTGACCCAAGTGAAACGACGGAAAAGCCCTTATCTTCGATATCAGCCTTGTAGACCGGATACTCGAAAAGCATGATGGGGATTTTTGCTCGGAGTGCTTCCAAGAATTGGTTTCCCCAACCTTCCCAATAACTAGGGTAGGTGACGAAATCGGCATAGACATAGGTGTCCCAGAGCGAGAAGATCTTTTTCCCATTATCAGCGCGGCGGCGACCCCCGATAACATCTTCGATGAAGATTGCATCGGTTTCTGTCTCATCGTGCTTGAGCTTTAGTTTCTTGATATATTCGCCGGTGATCTCATCTTCTGAATATCCGGCAAGGATGAGCGCTATGCGACTGTCCTTGGTGAAAGAACGCCCATCGTAGAGTCCGCGTCTCTCCAAGCGGGCTCGCCTTTCTGGATGGTTCAGAGCATTCACGAAGTCGAACGCCAACTCAATTCCTTTCCTGGGCACGATGCGCGTGGCTTGAAGGATCAGGACATCCTGTTCGGTAAAACCTAGCTGTTGGCGAAAATCACGGTTGTATTCATCGCGGCGCCAAGGGTCCGATTCAAAATCGAAGACGTTGGGTATCACTCTTGAGGCGATTCCCTTGCGCGCTAACAGCTCCTCCTGAGCCAAGCTGTTAATGACAACGTTCTGGTTACAAGAAATTCGTGGAGGCTTGTTTTTCTCGACGAGCTCAAGGGCTGTCCTGTTGGTGAGCGAAATCCCGTCAACCCTCTCCCAATAGAAATCATGGTGGTGGGCGAGGGTGGGGATGCCTATTGAGCGCACCAGCCGTGAAGCCGCGAGCGCAGCCGGGGGACTGGTGGTATTTGACCAGAGGTTCTCGATGATCAGGTAGTCAATCCCCTTCTGGCGAACGAAATTGAGCAACCCTTCTTCAATCTTCTCCGCAAGGTCTTCTAATTCAGCGCGATATTCGACTTCGTCATTGTAATCAACGAATTTGATGTAGGTGTTGGTGTTCAAACGCTCTACGTCTGGGAGATGGTGGTAGAGCTCCTCGATGAGCGTGCCCTCGAGTTGACCGAGGTCTCCCGCACAAAGGTGGACTTTATGCCCCATATCTTCCAATACAGTTTTCCACTTGTCGATTTCAAGCGAGACGCCGTCCGTCCCACCAACCTTGTAATGAACGATGCCAATTGTCTTCACTATTGGTCTCCCATGCGATGTGTTGTTTCTATAGACCAGGGTTTTAGTCGCTTCATCCCATTGTTGGAGCAGGTTGCTTCCCTTTGGATCTACAACCTACTCATCGACTCCGATACATGACTGATAATGTAACCGAAATTTGTCGAATTGGAACATCCGGTCGAACTTGCTCTCCACCAGCCGACGACCATCCTCACCCATCATTTGGTATTCAATCTGGTTAGACCAAAGTGTATCGATTGCACTCGTCAGCTCAGCCACATCTCCCGGTTTCACTAGCAAGCCGGTTTTTCCATCGAGCACAATATCGGAGACACCACCTAAAGCTGAGGCAACGACGGGAACTTTCATCGCCATGGACTCCTGCAGCACATTTGGAAGCCCCTCTTTCGCAACACTGGGGAGAACGGTTATGTCGACCTGTTCGAACGCCAATTCGGGCTCCGCCGTGAATGGGAAGAAGCCCACCCGCTTTTCAAGTTCCAGGTCTTTGACCGTTTTCCTGATTTGATGTTCTTCCGGACCATCCCCAACGAGAAGAAGATAGATATTTGGTAGTTGATCGGCGGCGAGAGCAGCGACAGCTTCGAGTAGATACACGTGCCCCTTCCTCGCTTCCATCGATCCTATACAGCCGAGGACCGGTTCAGCCTGCTTTGGAAGCGGGTAGCGACGCCTCGAGACAGTCTTTCCATCCTTTGTGGGAGTGAAGCGCTGCAGGTCTATCCCCTGATAGATCAGGGTAACCTTCTCTTGTGGGATATCGTACGTATCCATTAGAAATCGCCGAGTGTAATCAGAAATAGCGACAACGGAGACTCTCGAAAAACCCTTTGGAAGGTAGTACTCACGAAGGTATTCGGGGACTATCGTGCCGGTTTTTGTGATCAGGTAAGTTTGCAGATCTCCTTCTTGTATGCATCGCGCTGCGAAAACCGAGGGGTGAAAACCATCCCGTGGTGAGTGCACGGTGCAGACGGCGACATCACATCCCTGAAACGCGTCGATCCAGTTCAGACGATCCGCGCGACTCTGGCTTGCGACCTCGTCGAAATCGTATTCGACGACCCGCGCATTTGTCGTTCGACACTGCTTCGCGACCCAGCCTTCACTGGGCGATAGGACAGTCACCGCATCGCCTTTGCTGAGGAAATGGCGCACGGCCTCCACCACCCAGATCTGAGTACCGCCATGCAGGAGTGTGTCTTCGATGAAGCAAATGCGCATTTTAATCCTTTGGCAGGGCAGGCAGCAGTCTAAGCGTTATGACTTTATAAGGTAAGATGGCCAATGTCACACTGTTATCCGTTATCTCTAACTGCTCCTGGTTTTCTTCGAGAAGGTTCGTCCGCCAAGCCTCATTAAGTGGAAATCCACAACGAAGTGTACATTCACCGCGGTTGCGCTGATATTCATACAGCCGCACGATGATCCCCTGGTTATCTTCGGCACGCTTTATAGTTTCGATAATGACGTTCGGTTGGTCGATCTGGAAAAATGACCAGCCCATGCCGTCGCTGAGTAAATTTACATTTGCTGACTTTGTCTCCCCCTTCATTGATGCTGCATCAAAGACAATTAAAGGGTTGTTGAGAGCATAGGCTTCACGAACCGTAAGATCGCTCCAGCTACCGGGGTGAGGCAGCAGGCTGTAAATGAAATGATGCTCGCCCTGGTCAGCGTTTGGGTCTGGATAACTGGGGCTGCGCAGCAAGCTCAGCCGGATGACGTTCCCCTGAATATCATGACCGTATTTACAATCGTTCAGGAGGCTGACGCCATACCCGCCCTCGCTGAGATCGACCCACTTATGCGCGCAGGTTTCGAACCTTGCCCAATCCCAACTCGTGTTTCGATGTGTAGGGCGTTCGACGTTCCCCCACTGGATTTCATGGGTCGCCTTTGGTGCAAGTACGTTTACGTGAAAAGCCGTTTTGAGCAGGGTGTGCTTCTCACGCCATTGGATCGTCGTAGCGAAATCGAGCCGGCGGCTGTTGTGTGCAAGAGAGATGCGCTGCTCAAGATCGCTGTTCTGAACCTTGCGGCGGATTTCGAGTGTCGCCCGCAGCGGTCCCGACTCGATCACCTTAATAGATTCGGCAGGGTCGGCGTACCAGACGCGATCGTCGTAGTAAATCTCGATCTCCCAGGCATCGGGGGTCCTGGGTCGATCCTCAAAGATCTGGAACTGGTTGGCGATAGTGTTGGGCGTTAATACCTCACGTTGCATTCCTTTATCATAAATCCGCTCGATGTCACCCGCTTCATTCAATTCGACGCGCAGGAAATCATTCTCGAGGAGCGATCTGGTCACGGTAAGTGCCCGTACTTGATCCTGGTCATGCTTTCGGGGATCCGTGTGTGTCAATGGGGTGATGCTATAGGGAGGCAAGGAGCCCGCATCGATCAGATACCCTTCCTGCGTCCATTGAACGTTGACCGAAGATCCGTCCGTGTGTTTAAATGCCAGCCCTTCATTATTGTTATCGTGGGGCAACAAGGCGAGATCGTCGCGGGCGAAGGACGTTGGATTGATGATGGATAAATTCCCCGAAGTTGTACTAGAGAGGATTGCAAATGAAGCCTTCAGGATTGATTTTCCTAATGCTGTTATTTCGGCATATTGATTGAGAGACTCCGCGTACACTTCGCGAATGCTCGTCCCTGGCAGAATGTCGTGGAATTGATTGAGGCAGACCAACTTCCAGGCTTGATGGAGTTCCTGATGTGGGTATGGATAACCGGGATCCAGTATAGACGCTATGCAAGCCAGGAATTCCGCATCGTGCAGAAGAAACTCGCTCTTCCTGTTCGCCCTTTTACTACGAGCCTGTGTGGTATAGGTGCCGCGATGATACTCAAGATATAGTTCGCCGTTCCAAGTGGGTAGCCTGTCTCCCACTTCAGATTCTAACTTCCTGAAGAATGCTTCGACCGTTCCAAACTGAGTTTGTGGTGTGGCTGGGAATGACTGCATCTCCTGGATGTTTTCAACCATCTCCTCGGTCGGTCCACCACCACCGTCGCCGTAACCATACGACATGAGCAGTGGCGGGGTGGCGCCTGGTTTTCCAAGGTCTTTCTGTTGGAAGTTTCTCCAGGTGTTGTGTACTTCATCCGGAGTGGCTTTCGCATTGTAGGTGCTGGCCATCGCACTCCCCGTCTCGTGCGTAGTGCTAAAGTGCGTCAGCACTTTTGTGCCATCGAGACCTTGCCACCAGAAGGAATCGTAAGGGAGTCGATTGTATTGATTCCACCCGATTTTAATGGTGAAGAAATACTCCAGACCGGCTTCCTTGATAAGCTGTGGTAGATTCCACGCGTAGCCAAAAACATCGGGGAGCCATAGTACAGGCGAGTCCGAGTCTTTTCCAAAGTGTTGGTGGAAGAAATGTCGGCCAAGGATGAGTTGCCGGACGAGGGCTTCGCCTCCAGATAAGTTGCAGTCAGGCTCAACCCACATCCCTCCAATTAACTCCCATTGCTGGGCTTTAACGCGGTCTTTAATAGCGTCGAAGAGGACAGAGTCATCCTCGCGGATAAAGTCATAGAGCTGTGGCTGACTCTGGACAAAGCGGAAATCAGGGAAACGCTGCATCAGTTGAAGGACGTTGTAAAAAGTCCGTTGAGCCTTTTGCCGTGTCTGTGTCAGTGTCCATAGCCAGGCCACATCGATATGTGCGTGACCGACAGCGGTGATTTCAACATTCATTGGGGGACCCGCTTGAGCGATCCCGTCACGCAGGATACCGAGCGCATGTTCCACGCTTTCGTAGAAGTTTTTACCCAGGGGTTCGCGTGTATCTAAGGCGATGAAGGCATCATCGAGGGCGTTGAGTAAAGAGGAGCGAGCGGGTTCGTGCTGCCCCAATTGTTGGACGACACCAAGGGCGACGCGCGCTATGGTGACAAACTCGTTTGTGAGTGGGTGGATTTGGGCGAGCGCGCATTCGTGCATCCGTATCTTGGTGTGGGCTTCCTTCCCAATTGTGCCTGCCCACCCTTGGGCTTCACTCCTCATGATGCCCGTCCAGCCGTGGAGCGCGAGTTCGTGAGGGGCTCCTTTCCTGATCCGCGTAGGGAGAAACAACACTTGATGGTGGCGATCGCAGGCCGCGATGGGTGCGCCATCGACGTAGACTAGAGCCTCCGGGTGGCTGAAATCTCCAGAAATCCCAATTGGAAGCAGCAACACAACAGGATCGGTTGTCCAATCCGGGGGAATATCGAATTGTGTTCTCAAGACGAAGTTTATGTTAGGGCCGCCCCAGTAGCTGCCCCAGGGGATGGTCTCCCAATCATCGGTGAGATCGTCGGGCGCTATGGGAGGCGAATAATCCACAAGCTCGAGTTCCAGGTATTTGAATGCGGGAAGGGGATGGCGTCGTTTATAGACGAGGGTTTCGAGAAGCTCAAGACGTTTGGCGATCTTTTGAGTCGTCCAGCGAATGTTGTGGAACACGGTCAGATCGCATCCAATTCTTTGAGGCGGACTGCAGCTACCCCGATCGCTGTATCAGCCCCACCGTAATATACGAGGAGTTGATCGTTCTTGATCACCTGTCCGCAGCTGAAAACGACGTTCGGTACAAAGCCATGGATTTCCCAATCCAGTTCCGGTTTCATGATCGGATCCTCTTGCCGCGCTAGAACCTTGGCGGGGTTATTTACGTCGAGCAGCGCGATCCCAAGGCTGTAATGGTGATCCTCGCTAACACCATGGTAGATCAGGACCCAGCCTCTATCCGTCTTGAATGGTGGACCAGCGGCACCGATCTTGGTACTCTCCCATGTTGAGCCGGGGATGGTTTGCAGGATGGGTGTGTGGTTTTCCCAATGCAGCAGGTCATCCGAATAGGCTAGCCAAATGTCGGGTGGGCGCCGGTGCAGCATGGCGTACCTGCCCCCAATCTTCGCCGGGAAAAGAACCGCATCTTTATTAGGCTCGTCGAGTAAAACACCGAGGCGTTTCCAGGAGATTAAGTTCTTTGAGGAGGCCAGGCTGATTCGATAATCCCCGTCGAATCTACCGCCGAAGCCTGTGTAGGTCATATAAAACGTGTCGCCAAGTTTTGTCACCCGTGGGTCTTCAGGGCCTCGGCGTTCTTGCTCTACATCGTTACTTAGGATCGGCTGTTTAAGGCGGTTGAATGAAAGACCGTCGCTGCTGACGGCATATCCAAGGCTGTTGATGTATGCACCATCCTTGCCGTTGGATGAGACATCCGTGGCGCGGTAGATGAGGTGAATGAGTTCATTGTGCTGAACCGCAGCGCAGTTAAAAACAGCGGTGGCTTCCCAAGCATTGTGTTTTTCTGCTGCGAGAATGGGAGTCTCGGAAAGCCGCTGCAGCTTGATCATCGCCGGTGTTGTTTCATCATACCCTCAGCCCGCTTTCGGGGTCATAGAATCGGAGCGCCGATTGGGGGAATGCAATGTGAACAATATCGCCGGCTTTAATTCTAGGATGTGAGGGGGAGATGAGTTTATAGATATGGTCATCCAAAGATAGGGCTATAACCTGGTGGGATCCCTGCGGCTCGGACACATGAACCTCGGCAGAGAGTATTGCTTTCTGTTCTTCGACGATGGTGATATTTTCGGGGCGGATGCCGACGATTAAAGACTTCTTGCCATAGTTTTTAATAGAAGCCGAGTTCTCCTCATCCAACGCTATATCAAAACGGGGATTAATTAGGTGGTAGGCGCCATTAACGCTTTTTACATCAACATCAAAGAAATTGGTGGGTGGAGTGCCAATGAAGTCGGCGACGAAAAGGCAGTTGCTTTCGTGGTAGACATCATCCGGTGAGCCAATCTGGATGATCTCGCCATCTTTCATCACTACTATGCGATCAGCCATACTCATCGCCTCGGATTGGTCGTGGGTCACGAAGACCGAGGTCGCCCCGGTTTGTGCATGGATGGACTTCAGCTCTGTGCGCGTTGAGCACCTCAGCTTAGCATCAAGGTTTGAGAGCGGTTCGTCAAGCAGGAAAATTTGAGGTTTGACAGCAATCGCTCGGGCAACGGCGACACGTTGCTGTTGGCCACCAGAGAGCTGTGCAGGGTATCGCTCGAGCAACTCATCAATTTTTGTTAATCGGGCTGCTTCCTTAACAGACTTTTCGATATCCTGCTTGCTCATTTTTTTTAGTTTGAGCGCATAGGCGATGTTGTCGAAGACCGACATATGCGGCCATACTGCGTAATTCTGGAAGACCATGCTCACATTGCGGTCCTTGGGAGCAAGGTCAGTGACGTCGCGGTCCCCGATGTAGATCGTACCCTCTGTGACTTCTTCAAGCCCGGCAACCATGCGCATGGTCGTGGTTTTTCCGCATCCGGAGGGACCTAAAAGGACGAGGAACTCACCATCCTCGACTTCAAGATTGAAATTGTTTACGGCCACGACACTTCGACCGAAACGTTTTGTAATATCGATGAGTGTAAGCGTTGCCATTGTGGCCTCCTAGACGGTCATTCCGCCCCACATCTGGCGGATGTATTTACGGATGAAAAACGTGAAAATGATCGTAGGCAAAGCCATCGCCATGCCCCCCGCGGCGGCTAGATTCACCTGTCCAACAGCACCAAGAACGGTCTGATAAACGATCACTGCAAAAGTGGGGTTGAACTGGGTCAGGATGATCGCCGCAACGGTCTCGTTCCAGGCACCTAAAAATGCGTACATCGCGGCAGCTGCCAGGCCAGGAAGAGCGAGGGGAAGCGTCATTTTCGCGAAGGCCTGAAACTTTGTCGCTCCGAAAACTAACGCTGCTTCCTCAAGCGAAACCGGTATCCCCATAAAAATACTTGCTGTGATCCAAACCGTCAGTGCGATCGAGCCGACGGAGTAAACCAGGGCAAGACCAATTGGTTGATCGTAGAATCCAATTCTAGCAAGGATGATGACCATCGGCAGGGCAATGGCCACGCCTGGAAACATCCGCACGAATAACACACTGAACTTCAACATGTTACGCCCTGGGAATGCATAGCGGGCGAAGGCATATCCGGCCATACCTCCGATCGAGACGGAGATAACAATCGTCATGAGGGCGACTTGGAGACTACGAAATAACGCCGGCACGGCCTGTCCAGTCCCAGCGACTCTGAAGAAAGTCAGGTAGTTGGCGAGCAGGCTTGATCTTTGTGAGAAGTAGACCGGGTCTTCGCTTTCGAGCCGTGCTATCTGCTCCTCCAATTCCGGGATTGTCACCGGCGTGTTCAATTGGGATCTTATATAGACCGCCATCTTCTCGAGTTCCTTTGTGTCGAGCACAGTCTGGTATTCATCATCGACGCGGTCGTATACGCTCAGCAGGTAACCCCGCTCGCCGTAAGTCAGTTCGAGCTTCGTTTCAAGGGCAGGGAGAAGCGGTAGTGGATAGCGATATGCATCACGTGTGGACAAGAACGAAAGGGATACGATGAAAAAAACCGGGATCAAGATCACGGCGATGATCCCGGACAAGAAGATATAAAACAAAGTCGTCTTGATGGGTTTGATATTCCTTTTTTTCGTCATTTCGCCGCCTCCACGTCCTTTTTGAATGCGCCGGAGGCAAGGAGATACAAGAGGGCGACGATGGAGACGACGACGGAAACGATGATTGTGTACGCGTTCGCCATTTGATAACTGATATCCAGGCCGGATAGTTCGTCATGGTAATAGACAATTCGTTCGACCAGGACTGGCAACCGCGAGAATCCTAATAATAGGACGATAATCAGCCAAATCTGGATGGCTGCGATTAACCGCAGGATAACCGCAGTTTGTATGGTGGGCTGGAGTATGGGGATGGTGATATCGCGCGTGACCGTGAAATAATTCCCTCCGAAGACATAGCCGGCCTCCTCTGTCTCTGGGGGGATGTTCTGCAACCCAGCCAGCAGGATGATCATCACCGAGGGGATAACCGTCCAGGCGTCGAGGAAGATGAGTAGAGCGAGGAGGGTTGCACGGCTGCCGGCCAACCAATATATCTTCTGACCCTCTTGCAATATCCCAAGGTATAGTAGCAAGCTATTCATCCAGCCATGGGCGGTTAACCCTGTGACCCACATCGCCCCCACGGCCGCAGCCGGGAGCGCCATCGGGATCATGGCGATGAAAAGAAAAAAACCCGATCCGGCGAATTTTCTATTGATTAATAATGCAAGTCCGAGAGCGAGGATGAACTCAAGCGTGACGGAGAAGATGACGATAATTGTCGTGTTTGTCACTGCTGGCAGAAAGTTGGGGTCGTTAGCTACCATTACGAAATTCTGCAGTGAGAGCTGACCATTAACGTCCGTAAAAGCGCCTTGAACGGAGACAAGAACAGGTCTCAACCAGAAGAAAGCGTAATAAAGGATGACGGGGAGGATGAGGAGATAGGGGGTGGCTTTAGCCCCAAAAGACCTGAACTGTTTCCGGTTCCATTTCCAAAACTGGAAATGCGATGATGTGATCTCTGACGAAACGGTAGCCATAAGAGCACCCTTCTTTCACACCGATTGAAAAAACAGAGCCGGGAACGATATCCATGATTCCCGGCTCTTATGATCCTGTCGTTCCGTGCCCATCAATGTCACATTAGGAATTAGGGGGCACGATCATTATGTAATCTATGATGTGCCCCCGTCAAGCTCTCCGAAGTGTGCATTACAGCGCACGTAGAGCCGATGCTTTCCGTAATAAGCTTATTTCAGAAGAGCATCCAGTTTCAAAGCGGCATCGTCTAGCAACGCCTGATCGACGGTTCCATCTCCGTTAAGAACCATCTGCTCGAAGACGTCGTCGAAGACCTGTTTCACAGCGCCCCAGTCCTGATAGAGGGCTGCGGGTACGCCGGAGACCACGCCGTTGTTGAGCACGAGGACGGCTTTGTTGATAACCTCGTCTATCGCCTCGTCACCGAGGTACTCGATAGCTTCTTCCACGGGCGGGATGAAGCCGCCGGTGCCCTTGGCGAGTTTGACCTGGATATCGGG
Source organism: uncultured Anaerolineales bacterium (assembly GCA_965195195.1). Taxonomy (GTDB): domain Bacteria; phylum Chloroflexota; class Anaerolineae; order Anaerolineales; family E44-bin32; genus E44-bin32. The sequence goes on from CBDAFF010000055.1 coordinate 24,463, forward strand.
TCGGGTGATGTACTCCAGGAACTCGACCGCCAGGTCATAGTTTGGCGCGCCTTTCAAAATGGCGTAGCCACTAACGCCAGCGATTGATCCGATACCCTCGGGCCCGGATGGTGCAGGTGCAAGTGTGTACTGTGTCTCATTCGAGGAGTACACCTGACCCGCGCGGGCGTTGTGGAACACCGTCAGCCAGGCTTCTTCGCGCATCATGGGGTCAACGCAGCTGTCGATGTTCAGAACTGATGGCACGAAGCCATCCGCCGCGCCGATCTTGGCCCAGACTTCCCAGGCATCCACAGCAGCCTCAGAGTTGATGTCGGGGAACCCGGCGCCGTAGGATAGCCCCGTCCCACCGAACATGTAGATCCAGGATTTCATAGGAATGCCGGTGATGCAGACCTTGCCCTCGCCTTCACCTTCGGCGATGTTCACGGCCCACTGAGCATATTGATCCCAGGTCAGTTCGTCGATATTTGCGCCATCGGGAAGATAGGGCAAAACCTTGTTGTTGGCTAGCAGCAGGTAGACGTCAGCGCCTACGGGAATGAAGTATTGCTTTCCACCGTAGTTGGTGTCTGAGTTGAATGTCTCGCTGAAGGTTCTGTCTGTCCAACCGGCAATGACGTCGGTCAGATCTTCCACGTATCCAGCATTGAACCAATTGATCATCTGCGAGTTGTGCGCAGCGACGATGTCGGTCGTGACGTGGTTGGTGGTTTGTTGAACCTCGGCTCGATCCAGCATTTTATCGTCATCGAGGATCTGGAAGTTGATGGTTACACCATGCTCTTCCTCGAAGGGTTTGAGAATCTCGAGGATCAGGAACTCCTGCTCGCGCGGCGGGCTGAACAGGCGCGAGGTGAAGACCAGCGTTTTCGATGGCACTTCGACAGGTACTTCAACTTCTGTGATGACGTCCTCCCCCGGAACCTCAACTTCAACTGTTTCGACAATTGTCTCCGGTGCGCAAGCGGCGGCGAAGACAGCGCCGAGTAGCAAAATGGTCATAGCTACTGCAAACATATTTCTCTTCTTCACGTTTTCCTCCATTTCAGAATATGGTTTGACAGGACTTTTGATGTACCCAGTTACACTCGATAATCCCTCCTCATTTTTGGGATGCGGTGATGAGATCTTCACCACAAGATTGACGAACCATCAGATTGGGCTTCAGCACAATTTGCTGCTGCTCCAGAGGATTGCCTTCGATGAGATCGACGAGCATCTCGCACACCATCCCGCCGATCTTATAGACTGGTTGGTGGACTGTCGTTAATGGGGGGTTGCAGTATGTGGCCATCGGAATGTCATCGAAGCCAGTGATGGCAATATCACGACCCACAACAAGATCCAATTCCCGTGCGGCACTCATCGCGCCGATGGCCATCAGATCGTTGCAAGCCACGATCGCAGTCGGCGGATTGGTCATGCCCAGGAGATCTTGCGCATGTTCAAATCCACTTTGCTGGGTGAGATCGCCGAAGCGGATCATCGCCTCGTCTAATGAGATCCCGTGATTGTTCAATCCCATGCGCAGACCACCGAGCCGTAAATTGGAAAAAGTCAGTTCGGGCGTAGGTGCGATACAGGCAATATGCGTATGGCCCAGGTTTACAAGATGATCGGCTACCAGTCGCATCCCATGGGCTCCATCCTCATCCACAAACGGGAAGGTGTTTTCCCCCTCGACGCTGCCGAATGCGATGAATGGAGCCTCCTTCTTTATGAGATATTGAATGCGGGAATCTTCACATCGCGTTCGAACGATAACAAATCCATCGACTCGGCCTCCCTCAAGCATCTTTCGATAGACCTCTTGTTCCTTCTCGCCCGCAGGCTGAGTCGAGACAAGTAAGTCGTAGCCGAGTTGCGCAGCGTTGTTCCCAACGCCCGCAAGGAACTCGCTGAAGAAGGGGTCTGAGAATCGCGGTCCAAATGTTGGGATGACGAAGCCGATTGTATCTGAGCGTTGTTTCTGCAAGCGCTGGGCGTAGGTGTGTGGACTGTAGCCCAGGTCATCGGCGACTTGGCGCACGCGCTCTTTCGTGTCCAGGCTAACGTCGTCGTAGTCGTGGAGAGCGCGCGAAACGGTCGTGATAGACTTCCCCACCTTTTCGGCGATATCTTTGAGCGTGGCTGGCATCCTGCGTGTTTTACCTTATGATTGGAAGAAGTAAATAAGGGAACATAAACGTTTTGGAAGTGTATACAGAGTATACCAAAACGTTTTGGAAGTCAATGAGGGGCCAGGAGCCCACAATCATTCAAGGATTAGAGTTTCAAGACCAGTCCCATCCGCTTTCACTCAGACGGATTAAAAAAAACTAGCTTATGAGGGGGAGCCCATCTGGGAAGACCCGAATGATTTGAGCGAGAGGTGGATCCCCCGTTATGCGCTGTGGCACTTGTCCGGAATCCGCCGGGTTTCAAGCTATTGGGCAAGCCGGCAGGGTTGTTAAACCGATGGATATCCCCGGTGGGATGCGGCGCGGCGATAGCGTGATCGATTCGTGGATGAGGGACCAGAGGCTATCCACGCGAAAAGGGTTATGGGCTAGGGCGGCGGTGATGCTGATGCTTTAATCAGGTGTCTCGACAGTCCGGAGCCGAGGAGGGCCAGACCATCTATGGGCATGTAGTGGCCAGAGGCAGCGTCGAAGAGGACGCTCGCTTTGGCGGGAAACTCGTCATCCCCGGGCCAGAGGGTTGCGGCGAGATATAAAAGAGCTTGGATAGTAGTTTGGTACGGTCTCACAAGATCGATTACTCATCGATGGTGATCCAGCGAATCCAAACATCGGATACTGGCCCATGTAATTTCGTGTGGCTGTGTCTGATATCAATCCTGCCTGTTGAAAAAGTGTCACAAACATCCAACCTTAGGACTTGAAAATAAATGGCTCTCTATGTTTCACTGACTATTAAAGCGTTTGCAATCGCCCTTGGTTCAGGCGGAAGTGAATAAACGTCTTTTTCGTATTCAGAGTTATAGGGCGAGATATTTAAAACTTTGTTATCCACAACAAGGGTACTGCTTCCACCTGGGTCGAAGCCCATGGCATATTCCATTCCTTGCGTTTTCAATATTTCAGCCATGTCCCCATGGGTCGCGCCCACCGATTCTCTAATTCTTCCATTGATTGTCAAAACAGTAAGATCGCCGGATTTATCGATACCGACTGCGATTTTGGGTCCCCGGCTATCAAGATAATCCAATCTGGCAGCCTGCGTGTTTATTGAATTTTGAGTTTTCCATCCCTCAAGCTCCATGTCAATGCAAACCACTCCCTCTTTTAATAATTGTGGTCCAGCTTCGATAGCTGAGTCGATTTCCTCCCAACCATTCATTTTTATGTTTAATTCCATACCCATTTCCCAAGTTTTCGGGAATTGGTCTTTGGGGAAGGAAAGGGTAAGTCCAACAGGCAATACCGGAACTATTTCGTTTTCTATTGTGTGAATAATATCTATGATGGTATGGCCTGTAAGTCTGACAAGAATTCTGCCATTTCCTTCCAATTGATCATCAGGAAAAAGGAGATCGTAAAAACAGGGTGTAACCAATTGATCTTTTGGATTATAAGAATCTGGAGAAAATACGATTCTGTTCGAGGAGTCCGAAATAGTGATACCCTTTGATGAATTCACTCTTTTTATTTTTATTGTGCCGTCTGGCAAAACAATAAAAGCAGGCTTGTTAAATAGCGGTGGTGAAAGAACCTTTTTGTTTGAAATTATCAGTCCTAGGGGTGACCCGATAAACTTCTCTGGAATGCCTAATTTCCCAACAAGCTCAGGATTTAAGATGTAACCACCATTCCAGGCAACTTTTGCGTTTCTACCAGTAGTTTTATTAAAATCTTCCACGAAATTTAAAACAGTTTTTGGCCTATCTGCTGTAGACATAACTGAAAACTGCCACTTTTTATCTGAACGGCGCATGTTGATTTTTGCAAAAACTCCCGCCCAGGGTAAACCTTCGGAATAAAGTCCATTAATGTGAGAATAACTTACCTCTGATTTTTCGTGAATAGGATGATCTAAATCTCTTAATACATTTCTAATCGGTGTTCCTTTTTCCTCAGCATCTTTTTTCAATATTTGTAATACTTTTCTTTCGCCCAGAGAATCACATAAATTTTTATATTGAAAACTTTTCAGTGCTTTACTGAAGTCCTTTCCGGTCTGTACTGGGGTGGGATAGGATAGGGCGAAACGCAATCCAGGTGGGACCCATTGAATATAACCACTGCCATACGGAATCCCCATCATTTTGGAAGCAAGTGTATCGGAGACTTTCCCAATGTGAAATCGATCCAAGTCAACAATGTCCGTCATCATAGCGGCGTCGTCACCGATTGCGATAATGATCCCTTTTTCTTTTTTAACCTGCGTTAATACCTTGCTAACTTCCTGGCCGACTCCATATGAATGAAAGCCCACCGAATGTTGTTCGCTACCCACAATTTTACAAACTCTATGTTCTAATAATAATCTCAGTTCTAAATGTGCATTGTATCTAATATATGATTTCAACACATCTGCCGTTATTGATTCTCCGAGGGGTTTATTGCGCGCAATGATAAAAATTGGAGCTAAATTCTCCATATCCAATGAGCGTGGTGTGATTTTGTCTTCCTCTTCTAAACCTAACCTTTTTCTGACAGGAGAGAGAACAAATAGTTCGAGTTCCAAATCAATCTGATTCCCTGGAAAGAAAGCAATTGGAATATTTGAATTTAACTTTCTTTCCAACTCATCGGTGTGGTCAATCGCCAAGTCCGCGTTTTTATAAAGCAAAGAAAGATTCTTATTCCAATCGTTACTAATTTCTTTATTTTTTTCAATTTTGGCTGCTGCTGGAGGGGAAGCAATTGTATTAAAGAGTATAGAAATTACACCTGTTAACTCCTGAAGAGTTAAATCTCGGTAAGGATAATAGTTCTTATTTCTATGTCTGTATGCAAAAGAATGATCCATTCGAATTGGGATTTCCCCATCTCTAAAAAGAAACATTGAATCAACGCTATTATAAAAATGATGGATTACTTCTTGAGATAAAGGTGTTGGGTCAGGATTGCTATCGACAAGCTCCTTGGCAAATTGCATAGCCATTCCTCGGAATCGCTTTTCTTCCACTCTGAAAAAACTTGGATCAATCAATGATTTCAAGAAAAGCATATACGCCATTTGTCCATAGCCCGGGAGATATTGTCGGTTTTTCGTAGACATTATGTTTTGTGCAAATCTTTTATTTTCAGTAATGTGTTTTTTGTAATCATTAAGTGCACCTTTGGCAAGGTGATAGGATTCTGGACCTGACGTCACCTGCAGGAATAATCGATACAATATTTTCTCAAATTCTTTTTTCAATGCGGAGGTACTGTATCTTTTTTCAACGACTTCTTTATTGTGAATGATATCTCTTTCATAACCTATTGGTGCAAGGATTTTTTGTTTTACAGCCTCAATTATTTCGGGAGTTAATTCGGGGTCTGTAAATTCCAGATTTTTTAAACAGTCTTTCCTTGGCAAGTGTTCGCCAATTACTTTTGCATAAGCCGCCTCTGGAGCAAATCTTCTACAAAACATGGGTACTCCTGCGGCAGCCGCTTCTATAATAGGAAGCCCCCTGCCTTCGGTTTCACTGGGAAGTAATACCAAAGAAGCTACACTATATATTTCCCCAATACCAACCGGATTTTTAAACCTTTCTTTGAATGAGGATTTGTCAAATTCGCTGAATAAAAAACCGAGAAAGATCCTATTTCTAACATCTGGATTCAAATTTGACACCAAAACATAAAAATGTTCCAGGAGCTCTATAAAATAACTGAAATGCCCTGTCGCTATAGGGCCGGTTATCAACAATGTTACTTTTAGATCTTTGTTCCTCTCCAAGAAAGCTAAAAATTCATCATCCCCAAATAATTTGTTAACCAAGGTGAAGTTTACTTCAATGCTTTTCCTAGAAATGATTCTGGTCGGTTGAAGCAAAATAATATTATTGGTCTCGAAATTGATATCCTTTTCCTCTTCTGCGCCGATCAACATCGGTGATATATCATCAAAAGATTCCATTTTTCTTTTGAGAAGATTTGATACTGAAGAAACCGATACCTGGGTCCCATAATTTCCAAACATCGCAGAAAGCTGGTGAAGAACTTCTTTTTTTCCTTCTTCACCTTTTATTTTATTGAATTTTTCAACTTCGATTGCCGAGCCAATTTGGGTAATGTTGGCTGGATTTTGTCCGTGCGCATTGATTAAATTTTCGGACTGAATTTCGTTAATATTTACCGATAACCAGGTTCGTGATTCCCATGTATAAATCATTTCAATGATCGAAAACACTTCACCTAAATGATAATTTTTGAAAAAATGATCTCGCGGCCCGGGCTTTACTCCTTTTATTTTAATATCTATTTCGCTATGTCCGCCTTCCCAGTAAAAATCATGATTATTGTTGATCGCCGGAATGCCCAAAAATTCAGAGATGAAAACAATTGCCAATGCAAGGGATACATTTCCTGGATTTGAATTTGTGTTGATGAGATACAGCAACTTAATATTATTATCCTCAATGTAATGTCCGAGTTTTTTTGTAATAACCAATACCTCTGTCCAAAACTTTAAAATGAGGTCATTGTATGCTTCGTTGCCACGTTCTAATTTTTGGTAAAAGAAATATTCATATAAATCCCAATCATCAAAACTAGCCAATTCATCAAGTTGAAAACGTCTGGCTACAGGAGGTATGAGCAGTTCACCTTTTTCGTGGAATTTGCCTCCGACATAGTGCAGAGGAAAAGCTCCGAAAATTGAATAAAAAGATTTTGCATACTTTTCAATCTCCGTAGAAGCACCGCCAATTGAATAATCGAAGGTTATAAAGGCAATTCCCCCATCACATAATGACCTTAAGAAATCATCATATGAACCTGAAAAATGAGCCGCCGTTTGCTCTCTGTTTTCTTTAAATCTGTCGATGAATAAACCCAAATCAAACCAGGTTCGAATAGTCTCGCCCCGAAGGATGGACATCATATGTTCCACATTCATTCTCGGAAATTCTCCTGAACTTGTTTGAACCAATAATGGGTTTTGATGGAAATGGAGGAAAGCGCGATGGAGCTGTTATGTTGCTTCAAACAATAAATCTAATTTTTCTCTTAATGTGTCAAATGAAAATAGCAGCTTGCCCAAATTGTAATTATGTTCAACAATTTCTTTTTGCAGCTTCTTGTCAACAATAATCTTTTCTACCTCAGCAATAGCCTCGTCAGTTAGTATGTTGTCCTCAATCATCACTGTTTTAAACCCCTTACTGCCAATATCTGGCCAGTAAACAGGTTTGTAATTATTCACGAATATTGGGGTTTTTGACAAAACAGCTTCAAGAAATGCGTTACCAAAACCTTCGAATTCACTAAAATAGGTACAGGCGGTAGCATGAGCATAAGCATCAGAGAGACTATATATTTTTTCGCCATTTGGTGTTTCACTTCTCTGATTGAGAATCCTGCGGTTGGCGAATATTACCCTTTCGTCTAATTTATTTCTTTTGATGATTCTAATAAGTTTTTTGTAATAACCCTTGCGCTCATCATCCTTTGCGCTACCAGTGATTACCAATTTAATTTTTTCATCATCTAATCGTTCAATGAGTTCCAATGCCGTTTCGATACCTTTTCTTTTCACGATCCTCGTGATTTGAAATAAGGGTATATCATTCTGTCCAATGCCGACAGAATTTAATAAGTCCTGGTTATATTCATCTATTTCTCCATATGGTTGATCGAAATCCATTACATTGGGTACAACAATAACACCGTTCATACCATATTTTTCTTTTAGGACTTTTTTGCTGGGCGTATTGATAACCGCATGTTTTGCATGTGGAATTTGCAATGGGAATGTCTCTTTAATAATATCTTCTACTTCGGGAAATGGAGTGAAATATCTATTGCCCCTTTCCCAATAAAAATCATGATCGTGGCAGACAATTCTTATTCCAGTATGATCCACCAACTTCTTTATGGCCATTCCCATACTTAAATGAGCTGGAAGCGCTGAAGCATTTTCTGCTAGGATTACCTCAATATTGTTTTGCATAACCCATTTGAACATCCTTATTGCACAGCCATCCGATACTCGATGTAAATGTTCTAAAAGTTCTTCTGGATCATCGGGTGGAAGGAAAAATGCCCTATCTTGTTCCCATTCACATTCTGGTGAGAAAAAGGATAAACCAGGGATGAAAGTTTCAAATTCTTCTCCCAGTATGGATTTTCTATATCTTCCTGAGAGCAAATATAGTTCGTGCCCCATTTCTTTTAATACTTTGATCCACTTTTCTGTTTCCAGGGCAACGCCATCCACATCACCAATCCTTCCAATGATTATTCCAATTCTCATGGCTACTCCTTTCTTTTGTTTTCCTGGCATTCTAAGTAGTCACTTCTATTTCCGCTATTTTCATTCACTATCATGGCCTTGAGTTTAAAGAAATCCCTTAAATCTCGGCGAGCAGATTGAAGCGGTGATGAACTTTGCTTTCTTTATCGACCTCTAAAGCATACTCTTGAATTTAATATTTGGATAGATTATTTAAAAGCGATGCTGTTTTTTATCCGTATTCTGCGGCAGATCTGAGGACGAAAAGAAATCCCCCAACACTTTATGCGCTGGGCTTTCAATGAAGCGAGGATGCTTGGCTGCCCCAAACGCCAAGCTATTTTATGTCCCACCAGGAGACATTTGCTATATTACATAATACAGGGGGCGGTGGAGTTTGTCCTTCTCAAACAGTCAGAGTTAAGCCAAATCGAGGTGATCGTCGGTCACAAACTTGATTCACCGGTTATTTTAAAAAAAAAGAGGCGGCGATAGTTTGGTCGCATTGTGGATACGGAGCCAGCGATTATCCGCGCCAAACGGGTTATTGGCTAGGGCGGAGATGCTGATGCTTTAATCAGGCGTCTCGACAGTCCGGAGCCGAGGAGTGCCAGACCATCTATGGGCATGTAGTGGCCAGAGGCAGCGTCGAAGAGGACGCTCGCTTTGGTGGGAAACTCGTCATCCCCGGGCCAGAGGGTTACGGCGAGCCGGATCCTCGGGAGGGGATGAAAGTAGTAGGCGTGGGGGGCAAGAGCGGGGAGTGGCTGACCGCCCATGGCTTTGGCTGCGAGCGCGAAGGCTTCGGGTTCATCACCAAATATCTTTGCTATTTGGTTCCCGCTGTAGCCTTGAAAAGCCTGGTGGTAGAAGCCGCCATCAGGCAGTTCCCGGAATCCGATCCAACGATCGGCCAGTGGGGAACCGTCCGCTGTATGGAGATAGTAGAGCAGCATGGCGGTGTCGAAGGTCGAACATGGCCGTCCTTCGGGAGAGCTGAAGGCCTCAAGCTCAGGCCAGGAAAGGCCGACGCTCTGCCCCCAATAGGTCAGCAGGATGGCATCTCCCTCAACGCGCCCATCAGAATAGGCAGCTACGTTGAGGGGATCACGCGTGCGCAGTTCTTTCCGCAGCTCGTCAAGCCGGCGGACCATGCTTTCTTGCCATGCTTCCTGCGCCTTGGCGATGATCTCCTCACCGTGGGTTTCCTTGCCACCAGCCTTCTCTGTCAATCCAGTCATTTCCTACTCCACCTGTACATTCTCTATGTATTTCCGAATGGCTGGCACGGCCGTGAGTCGTTCGTGGAAAAAGTTATTCACCAGGTTGATTACCTCGGCGCGTGTGGTCGCAACGTGTGCTTTCCAGCGCTCATCCATGTTCTCCTCATCCAACGCGCCCCTCAGGCGCAGAAGGTAGCGGACGATCTCGGCTTCCTCGTCGCCCTCAAGCGATTGGACGACGGTAAGTATGAGACCATCGGTTTGCTTCAGCACGACATCATGCGGAATGCTGCCAGGATCCTTCACCACGTCGTCGATGGTGCGGATAAGTGACCAGACCTGATACAGTGCGGTTGTGGGTTCGTCAAACAGCTCGCGAACGTAGGCAGCCTCTTCATATCGACCGGTGAGGCGAAAAATATTGTACATTCGCTTCGCTGCCTTGCCGTAATTTGGTTGTTGGCCGAGATATTTATTCACTTCCTTTTCGAGCTGATGGACATAGTCATCGAGCGCATCACCCGAGACGTGTTTAGCTAATTTTGAAAAGAGAGGGATTGATTCTGCTTGAAGATAGACCTCCTGAAAATATGGATCGAGGTAACCGTCAAGAGGTGTAATAGTGCCGTCCGGGGCTTCCCAGGTCACATCGAGCATATTGCTGGCATTGGAGAGCTGCCCGCGGAGATGGTCAGCGATCACCCAATCCAATTTACACCAGCCTTGATGCTGTGCCACTTCATCCCAGCCAATCGTAACCGGTGCGCCATCCGGCGTCTGGGCATTAAAAGCCTTCGCTTCGATCTCCTCCACGCGCCAGGAAATGGGGGCGCCGGCGCGGTGGAGGTTCCCTTCTCTCACCGTGTCAAATGGGTATTCTCCAAACTTCACCTCGATTAACTGATAAGTCGGACCAGAGGATGTGGTAAGGGCTTTATCCCGGATGAGGTCGGCCAAGATGGCGCAGGATTGCTCGCGGGTATCGGCTTTAATATTGATCCGCTCGAAGTAGTCGCTATCACCGGGAAAGGTCTGGATTTTGGATTGAGCCGCCGAACCAGAAAGCGCCAGGGCGGTTTCAACAATATCTGGCTGGTCTTCGAACTCAACCAGCTTCCCAATCCTGCGGAAGTATTCCAGCTCCTCTGGGCTGAAGTCGAGCATGGATACGGTATGACCGAAAACTCCCGTGCGGGAATCAACGACAATATCGCTGCTCGCCTTGGCGGCGCTGATTGCGGTCAGCCATTGGAGCGCCTTTTCCTCATCCATCTCAACGCCCAGGCGCTTGGCGGATGCCAGGATGCGCTGCAGGTCGATATCCGGCCCAGTTTTATTCTCACTCATCATTACCTCCGAAATCGAGATATTCAAGTTCTATGTTGGTGAAAATCAAGAATCTTCGTCGCCGAGTTCATCCTGCGAAGTCCCCGGCCGAAGGAAGTGGGGAGCTATGTCGAAGCGCTCCTCAGAATGACCTCGTCCCAACTCGAGCAGCTTGACCTGCCACCCGTAACGGTGCGTTCATTTCTGTAATTCGAGGATCTTGCGCAATATTATTGCCTGATCGAGTGCATCTTGTAATGCATGGTGCTCCAGGTGAGTGGGCAATCCTAATTGCTGGGAGATCGCATTATGGCTTGTTTCTTCCCATCCTACGCCCGTTACGCCCATATAGAGCGCCTTGATGTCCAGCGCGCTGTGCCCGAAGGGGTTGTGTCCCAGATACTTGTGAAAATACGCATGGATGAACATCCAGTCAAACGCGGCGTTAAAGGCGACGAATACAGGTTTCTCGTCCGGCGGGGTGTTTGCGCTCAGCCACCCATCGAACTGCCGCATGGCTTCCTCCGCCGGAATCCCATCTTCAGCCAGGGTCTCGAGCGACAATCCGCTGATTTCGAGAGCTTGTGGCTCATAAGCGGGGCAATCGGGCTGCAGTTCGATATACATAGATCGGTCGAGATCGGTGACCACACATGCTCCGATGGATAACAGTGGGAAACGGCTGGGGTAGGGACCCGCCGTCTCAACGTCAACGGAGATATAGCAGACCTTGGATGAATTATGGGTTCTTGACATACTCCATCAAACTCCCTCGCCTGTTCTGTCGTTGATCAGGTCTTCAGGGAACTTACCCCGATTCCAGTTATGCCTTTCCATTTATTTTTCAGAACCGTGGAATTGAATCCTAGCATGTGACGATATTAAATCATCCTAATCATCGATGTCCTTGGTTTTTGGCGCGTCGCCGCGGAGGCGCCTTAAAGTGTGAAAGCGAGCTGTTCGACGCTGTGCATTCCGCGCTGCGCTGCGGCGGATGACCAAACCCAGCGCAGTCAGGGATGAGCCGAGCAGCAAAGCGAGGGTGTTCGCCTGCTGAATCTGGAGGGTGAGAATGAACACCACAAGGGAGATCAGACCAATGAGGATCAATGCGGAGCCGAATCGAGAGGCCATAATTAATCACTGAGCCCCTATCGCCTGAAGTGGGCAAATGGGGCTCTGGTATGTGTCACTTAGCGGATAATTGTGTGGATCTGCTCATGCATGTAGAGCTGCAGGTAGTAATGACCGCCGGCATTCTTCCCGGAGGAGCCCGATCCTTTCCATCCACCGAAGGGTTGGAACCCGGGCCAAGCGCCGGTAGTTGAGCCTTGCGGTCGATTGGCATAGGTCACACCAGCCTCGATGTTCTCGAAGAACCAGGCGGCTTCCTCGTCCGAACCGTAGAAGCCAGCGGTGAGGCCATACTGGCTGTCATTCGCCAATTTCATCGCTTGGGTGAGATTGCTCACCGGATGTACCATCGTGATTGGCAGGAACATCTCATGCTTCCAAAGACGATGGCTGTGCGGAACGCCGGTGACGATCGTCGGTTCGCAGAAGAAGCCTTTATCAAAGGCACCTTCGGTGATGACTTTGCCGCCAGTGAGGAAAGCACCTGCTTTTGAAAGTTCCTTCGTGAACTTCTTAAAATCGTTGTAGACACCTTTGTTGATCACAGGACCCATGAAGACTGTTCGATCCGTTGGATCGCCGACGGCGATTTTCCGGGTGATTTTAGCCACTCGTTCAACCAACTGCTCAAAAACCGGCCGTTCAACGTAGACCCGGGAGTTGGCGGAACATTTCTGTCCCTGCAAGCCAAAGGATGATCGTACGATCCCGGCGGCAGCGCGCTCAATATCGGCGTTCTTAGAGACGATCGAGGGGTTCTTGCCGCCCATTTCGAGAATCGTCGGGCGCGGGTATTGGCTATTGGCGAATAAACGGAAGATTTTCATTCCGATATCGAACGAGCCTGTGAAGGTGATGCCATCCACGATAGGGCTGTCGATGAGAGCCTGGCCGAGCGTTGAGCCGGGACCGGTCACGAAATTCAGAACGCCATCCGGGATGCCGGCATCGCGGAAGCATTCAGCCAGTAAGCGGACCGTCCAGGGTGTGTCTGTGGCCGGTTTCATGACCACAGTGTTGCCGGCAACAAGCGCTGCACCGACGGGGCCGCCGGTGAGAGCTGCCGGGAAGTTGAATGGGCTGATGACAACCCAAACCCCATAGGGGCGAAGAAGTGAAGTATTTGAAGGCTTGAATCCTTTTAATGGGTCGGTGCCCATCCTGACTTTGAAGCCCTCATTGGCCTCCATTTGGTCGCACGCGTAGCGGATGAGATCCGCCGCTTCGGCGATATCGCCGAGCGCTTCCATACGGTTTTTGCCCACTTCGATGGAGATGACTGCTGCGATTTCATAGACGCGTTTATCGATCTGTTTCGCTACCTTTCTCAATAATTGAAGGCGCGATTTCCATGATCTCCTAGACCAATCGGGGAATGCTTTACGGGCTGCGGAGAGCGCTTGCTGGGCGTGGCTGGGGCTGCCCTTTTGGAAGGTACCGAGCAGCCAATCCTGATTGATCGGAGAGCGGTCTTCGAACTTGTCTCTGGAGCGCACATCCTTGCCGTTGATGAGCATGGGATGATCTTGCCCAAGATTATTCTTGACTTTTTTCAACGCCCGGTCGTACTTTTGATGCAGCATTTCGGGCGGGTTGTACATCGTTGCATAGGTCAACTTAAAGTCACTGGATGATTTATTTACTTTCTTGCCCTTCTTCTTTGCCATGCCGGGGAACTCCTCGATGGGTGCGGGGTGTTTTGTTGAAAGTATAGCCTGCTCATTCGCCGTCGTCAAAAGGGCGTTGTATACTGAACATGGTTCCTGCGGTCGGATAACTGGAGCGACCGCTGTGTGCAAAAAGGCAAAACCTATTGACATGGGTAGAGGAGAGCATATACGCTGCGGGTGGGGAACATATCCCCGCAACATGGGCTGATTTTGCCGATTCAACCGGCATTGGTGCCATCTTGCATCTCTCTGGAGAAGGACCGGAACCGTTTCTGGGTCCAACACCGCGGCACTTCCTCTGGTTAAGGGTTGAGGATGAAAAACTAGCCGGAATGGAGGACCGCCGGTTGGCCGCGGAGTTCATCCAAGCCTCATTGGAAGTGGGCGAAAAGGTTCTATTGCACAGTACTGAAGGGCGACACCGCACGCGTTGGGCATATGTGGCCTATGGTCTCTATGTGGGTCGCAGGCTATCGCGGGTGCTGCGGGAGGCGGCAGAAAAGCCCTGGCTCGCGCCCTATCACACAGATCGTGACCTGTGGAGAGCCTTTCAGGAGCACTCGAAGGCTGTGCAATTAAATTGAAGGATAATAGTTCGGGGTAGACCCGAGGGGAAGGGACTGACATGCTTTTCACTGACGCTGTCTTCGTGGGAATCGACCCAACGGCGGGCAAACAGCCCATCCAATATGCGGCACTTGACCGCGATCTCCACCTGGTCGCACTGGATCAGGGAGACCTCGAGTCTGTGTTGGCGTTTGTGGCCTCGCTGGAGTCGGCTGTGGTTGCTGTAGATTCACCGCAGGGACCGAGCCGAGGTTTAATGGCTCAAGCGGATATCCGCCGGCGATATAACTTACGCCTTGAGGGGAAAACCTGGACGAAGTGGAGAGTTTGTGAGTATGAACTACGCAGGCGTAACATTCGCCTGTACAACACGCCAGACAAAGAAGAAGACGCCAAAGCTTGGGTTCGGACCGGTTTTAAGATCTTCCGCCGACTGGAGAAGATCGGATTCAGGAAGAATATTCTCGACGAAAAATCCGACCGCCGAGCGATTATTGAAGCACGTGCGCATTCCGGGTACACAATTCTGCTGGAGAGACGACCTTTCCTGAAGCGAACGCTGGAGGGGAGGCTGCAGCGACAGCTCGTGCTCTATCTCGAGGGTCTCGATATCGCCAACCCCATGCACGCATTAGAAGAAATCACCCGGCACAATCTGCTCAGTGGTCACCTGCCGCTTGAGCGGCTTCATTCCTATGAAGCTCTTGATGCGATGATGGCGGCCTTTACGGCATACCTTACTGGCCTCCACGTTGAGCGCGTCAGTCAAGTCGGGGAACGGGAGGAGGGGTTGATCACACTTCCAGCGAGTGAATTAAAGGATTTCTATCAGTAATTCTAACTGCTGTGCTCTCGCTGTTTGGCCATGCGTTGCTGATGGTACCGCACAGCTTATTCACGATCAAACCAGGTCCGGCCGATCTTGTGAGCTGCCGAGAGGGTAGAAATAACTATAAAATAATTCAACTGATTAATAAGCGTTCCCCCGAGATCTGAACTTCACTGGAACCTGTCGGTGGGACTGAGCGTTTGATGTCTTTATGCGCCCCAAGGAGTGAGGGTGTATGGTCGCAGCAGGGGAATCCTCTATGATGGGGTGGTGCAGTTTCCACCTTCCGGGGGTGAGTCTGCGCGGGCGGAGTAAATCGAAGGTTGAATCATTATTCAGCAGGCAGCCAGGAGATCTGGCTGTCGTTTTTGTATAGCCTTTTAAAACAGAAAAACTGGTCAAGGCAGATGATTGTTTGAAACGGAGTCAAACCATGGCACAGGAGCATGACGCCTGGCTCGAGGGTACCAGCGGTGAACTGGTTGGCCGCGAGTTCAAACTAATCGAAGAAGAAACAGTCGTCGGGCGCGGCAAGAAAACACAAATACAGATTCTGGATCCCGGAGCCTCGCGCGAACATGCAGTGATTCGTTTCTCATCGGGAGGCTGTTTAATCGAAGATCTCGGCAGCACGCGAGGTACTTATGTGAATGGCGAGATCATCCAATCCGCTGAACTCAAGGATGGCGATACGATCACTCTCGGCGATACAAGTTTCAGCTTTCATTACAAACCCGGCATAGAATCTGCGCCAACGGTCATGGCTGATGAGGACGCCATCGCCACGGTGATGGCGGCTCCCGAGATGTTCGTTGCGGAGGATGGCGAATCGCGGTGCGCGACATGTGGTGCAGCACTGCGAGTAGAAGAAATATTTTGTGGAGAGTGCGGCACGCCGCGGGCAGGCGATGAGAATCCGCGTGTTGAAGCCGATGTTCCGCCAGCCCCAGAACCGACACGCCGGGCAAGCGCAATGCCCGAGGCGATCCCTGCTGTGGGCACACCGCCGGGTCCGCCGCCAACACCTCTATCACCGGCAACCACGAGCTCAAAATCCGGGGGAATTCCCTGGAAGTGGATCGTCATCGTGGGCGGAGGATTTGTGGTCCTGGCGATTGCGATCGCGGCGTCGGCCCTCGCTTTAGGTTTTTTCAGCGAAGAAGAACCAGGGAGCATCGCTGCCATTCCCTATCCTACAGAAGCGCAATCCACATCGATCATAGATACGACAGAATTGATCGTTCCTACGGCGATTTTCACCCCGCTCATCCCACCGACGCTCACCCCGACGACTGAGGTTGTCGAGCTTCCCTCCCCACAGCCTACAGAAGCTCCCGATCCATCGGCAGTCACGCTTGGTGGAGCGAGTCAACTTGCCTTCGTTTCCAACCGCGGGGGTCAACCGCAGATCTACTTGATCAATGTCGACGGCGGCGACGAACACCAACTCACGGAGCTTGCCGCGGGGGCTTGCCAACCTGCCTGGTCACCAGATGGGATGATGCTGGCGTATACGTCACCCTGTAGCGCCAATCGCGATGAGTACTCGGGATCTTCGGTTTTTGTCATGAACGTAGATTCGCAGGATGCCCCTTCTGAACCGAGCCTGCTTGTAGTCGCTCTGGGCGGGGGGGACTACGACCCGGACTGGTCGTATGATGGTCTTCGACTGGCCTTCACCTCCTGGCGCACCGGGCGTCCGCAGATTTTCACGATCGGCGTCGATGGGAAGGGTTTGCGAAACGTCAACGATGACCTTGCTTTCAACTGGTCTCCGAGTTGGGCGCCTGATGGTTCTCAGATCGCCATCCTATCCGGGCGAGGGGGGCAGGAAGAGATATGGCTTGTCCCCGACGATGGTGGGGAGGAGAAAAGATATACGCACAGCGATGGCCAGGATATTGCTCGACCTGATTGGTCTCCCGATGGCGGCACGATTCTCTTTGAGAAAGTGATCGGCAATATCCCCCGACTGGTCGCTATATCCGTCGCCGATGGCGGGGTGCGCGAGACCCCAGTTTGCCAGGAGGGCCGGCTCTCGTTCCAACCGATGGGTGAGCCTGCCTGGTCGCCGGACGGTCAATGGATTGCTTTCGAAGCATGGCCGGACGGTGCAAACCACAACATCGCTATAATGCGCGCGAGCTGCACCGACTATCAGGAAGTGACAACCAATCCGGCGCTGGATTTCGACGCCGCCTGGCGGCCGGCGCCGTGAATTGACAACATGATGGATTCCAGTCTTGTATCGTGGTGTCGAGATAATGAGCAAGAACACATCGTTGAGGAGTGATGAGATGCCACTAGGGAGTTCTATCGGCTGGCTAGTTGGGATTTCAGAAAACATTAGCGGTCAGCAGTTCGCGTTGGATCGAGAAGAGATACTGATCGGGCGCGGCACAGGTTGTCACATCCAAATCAAGGATCCCAAGGTCTCGCGAACACACGCGAAGATCAAAATTAAAGCAGGGCAGCTGACGATAGAAGACCTGGATAGCACGCAAGGAATTCTGATCAATGGGGAGCGAGTCGGCGATTGCCAATTAGAAAATGGAGACCGTATCCAATTAGGTGATACGCAGCTGCACGTTGAATTTGAACAAGACTCTATTGAGACGGTAATGGTGAGATTAGGGGAGCAGGTTAGCGCAGGTATCCAATCCGCCGTTCAGTATCGGTAGTTATATATAAATTAAAAATCAAAGATATTTGACCAATTTGAGTATATGCTGTAATTAAAAATTATTCGCTCTTAAAAAACTCATGTGGAGGATACGATGCAATGTGAACGTTGTGGGGCAGATATCGCTGAAGAAAGCAGTTTTTGTGGGCAATGCGGCGCGCCGAAACCCGCTCAGGCGACCGTGCGCGACGCGGCGCCGGAGGTCCAACCCGTCGAACAGGATGCAGCGGACCCGGCAGTTATCGAGACCCCGGCTCAATCGGCAGGGACATCGGGGAGAAGTACAGGCCGCACCTGTCTGTGGATCGGGCTGGGGTGTGCGGGCTTTATTGTGATCATGCTCTGTGCGGGTTTGGCCATCGCGTTTCCGCTGGTGAATTCTATGCTGGAGGGTGTTGATCTCGCGGAAATTGAAGCGCTGGCAACGACAATGGCTGAGTTTTCTCAGCTAGAGAATCTCGAACAAGAACTGCTCGAACCAGCGGCCACGCCAGAGCCCACCGAATCTCCAGAGCCGGATGTGTGCTTCAATCCCTTGTGCTTCTCTTACCCGGAGGGGGAGGACTACGGCGCGGTCCCATCCGTTCTCCCAGCCGAACTCGAGATGGCGTGGTTTGCGGTTCCGGAGCATGTCGATTTCACCTTCTATGATTACCCTCTCAGCGATACCTTTCATAAAGCACATATAGCGATCTACCCAGTTGCGGAATTCCTTGAGGTCAACCCAGTTGCAGAGGAAACGGTAGCAGAGCTGGAGGCATTCCTCGCGCTGAAACCAAAGAATCCCGATAACGTACCCCTGGTGCTGCCGGTCTTCAACGCCGCGCAGATGATCACCGTGCAGGTGGAATATCTAACGTTTGAAGGCGGATCCGGCGTGCGCTTCGTGAGTCAGTACGGGCAGGCTGCATGGCCGATAAATAACAGCGATCTCTTCTACGCGTACCAAGGATTCACGGACGATGGGTTGTATCTGATCTCGGCGATCTTGCCGGTTTCACATCCGAGTCTGCCCGCAGACGGAGATGCTTTCATCGGCGATGAGTACGACGCATTTATTAACGCCTTCGAGACCTATCTCTTGGATATCGAAAGCCAGTTGGCGCTTGAGAGTCCTATGAGCTTCTTCCCACAGCTTACTGACCTGGATGCGATGATGGAGTCGATGCAAATCGAGACTCCCTGATCGAATCCTTGAGTTCATTGTGAATCGATCAGGATTCTTGGTCGAAAACAAAATAACATCAATCCAAAGGGAGGGTAACCACATGACCTTGCAGGTGATGATCGCATCCTGGGTCGTTATCTTCTTTCTCCAGGCATTGCGGGTGATCTTCTCTACGATGTTCGGCTTCATCTATGATCAGGTGTTCGAGGGTCCTATGAATGCCTGGCTTGTGGTGAGTAACTTGCTCGTCGTGGGGGCCTTGCTGGCGCCCGGAATCCTGGCCCGAAAACCTTCAGCACGACGCATGGCAGCCTTAGCCTCCTTGACTGCGCTGGCGCGAGTAGCACTCTCGGTGAACGATCAGACGATTCGTTTTTGGGGCGCGCTGATCGTGATCGCCGCGGGGGGATCCTACCTGGCGCTCTGGCTCTCGCGAAAACGACCACAAATATGGAAACCGATCCTCTTGGGGCTGATCTTGGAGATGATACTGCGTATCGTCGGCGATACGTTCGATATCAGCCTGCAGAACGCCTCGCTCATCCCAGTGGCGCTGTGGTCGGTGCTGACGCTCGTAATCTCAGTGTGGTTGACAAATAATCAGGAACCCGAACCACCTGTGAGAGGCTTATCCTGGGCGGGCGGTCTGGGTTTGGGGGCTTTCTTCTTTATTGAGACGTCACTCCTGTCTCTTCCGAATGGAATCGCCCGTTGGTCGGATACCCCTTATGCGTGGGTCGCGGTCCTGCTTGTAGCCGTCACTTTTCTTCCACTTCTCCCACACATTGGTGATTACATTAGAGTTCGGCTCGCGAACCCGGGCGGGGGCAACGCCGTCGTGGTTCTTCTCACCGCGGGTTTGCTGCTCGGTTATTTCATGAGCGGCGCGGGGGCAGCAATCGCGTTGCTGTTGGCTCAGGCAGCGTCGGTCTATGCGCTCGTTTTGCTCCTGGGCGATAAAGCTGTGCCGGTGAGGCTGCCGGGTTGGCCGTTGGCTCTGGGCGGCGTGCTGCTCTTGCTCCTCGATTTTCTCAATGCGTTCGCATTTACGTACCCCTACACGCTGCCGCAAATGAAAGGGATGGGATGGGCTGTATACGTCGCAGCCTGTCTATTCTTCGCCTGGGGGATCCTACGGAAACGCCAAGATGCAGAAGCTCCGCAGCATCTCGAGCAAGTATCAGGCTGGTTGTGGGTATCCCTTACGCTCTCAATTTTCATCGCGGGTTTATCTGTATGGCCGCAGGCGAAGGCACCACTACCAGAGGATCGGCTGCGACTGGCGACGTACAACATCCACTACGGCTACGATGACGATTGGCACACCACGTTGGAAGATATCGCTCTAACGATCGAGAGCGAAGGCGTGGATGTGATCGCGCTGCAGGAAGTCGATACCGGACGCATGACGAGCTACTGTGCGGATAACGCCTACTTCCTCGCTCGAAGGCTGGGGATGAACGTCTTGTATCTCCCGACGGTTGAGCATCTGACCGGTATAGCGCTGCTTTATAAGGGTCCGCAGGCGCCGGAAGATTCCACGCTTGTGGACAGTCTGCAGGAATCAACGGGTGTGGTTCACGCCGCGCTCACCTGGAAAGGTATGGACCTGCATTCTTATGGCATCTGGTTGGGTCTTTCCGACGAGGACACGATGCGCCAGATTGAGCAGGCGCTGGAATTCATTGGGTCGCGTTCCCCCGCTAGTTTTGGAGGCGATTTCAACGCGGAACACGACAGTCCTGAAGCAGCGAAGGTTTTTCAAGCGGGTTTCGCAGATCCTTTCGAATTGTTGGGGATTTCGCCGGCTCCATTTACGAGCCCCGCGATCGACCCGGAGTCCCGCATCGATTTTGTGTTTGTGCGTGACCTCATCCCGGTGGATGCGTGGGTGTCCGACTCGCTGGCATCAGATCACCGAATGGTTGTTATTGAAGCGAATTTTCCGTGATTCTTTCACCATCGAGACGATATTAAAATCAACTTTAACTCTGACGAGGTCCATTTTGCTGATAAGTGAAATGATCCCATGAAAAACGGCTGCACTTCTTGTGCAGCCGTTTTGGTCTAACAGGGAGGGTCAGGTTTAGACAGACTCAGGCGCCCGTTCTCACGGCCTAAGCCTGACCCATAGAAGTTAGAATAGGCCTACAAACCACTCCAAGAGCCAGTAGACAACCCCGATGGCGACGGCGGCAACCGCCGCGCCGCCGAACCCGCTTACCACGAGGCCCGGCATAACTTTTGCTGAGAGCATTAGGACAACGGCGGCGACGATCAGGTATACGATCGCGCCGAGAAACCCGCCGCCAATTGCGATGCCGAAAAGACCGAGAAACCACATCACTAGGGCTCCCACAACCGAAATTGCCAGCGCGGAGACCATGGCGTTGACGAGACCGCCGACTTTGAGGCCGACGTTGACTTTATCAACGATCAACAAGACCACGGCTGACACAAAAAGTGCGAACAAAAAGCTAATAAAATCCATTACTCTCTCCTTAGAAGGTTGTTAGATGTTAATTGCCATCCCGGGTAGGGCGCCATATTTTCGGGATGGTCCATTATTGCATATAGGACAACCCCAATTAAGGGAAAAGGGTACGCTTATTTCACTCGCTGGAAATGCGCACGTCGCGTGGATGCTCCCTTCATTTATATTGAGTTCTCCCGTTCCATAACTACACCTGCGGAGTTCCATATATTAATGAAAACTGTGCGCCTGCGCCTCTCTCCAGAGGCCAGTGCGAAGGACTTGCAGCGCGCTGTAGGTGGGTAAGCTAAAACACAGCACGAGGATCTATTTATTGTAGAATGAAGGAGTCTACGCGTTCGTGTGGAGAGGGTGGCAAACGGAGGAGTTTCGATTATGCCCCATCATCAAGGGCCTCATGCCCGCATATTCTATGAGATCCATCGTCCAAAGGAGGAAGAATCCGTTTCCGTAATGTTTCTTCATGGACTCGGGTCCTGTGGTGAAGATTGGATTCTGCAGCTACCGATTGTCGCCGAGGATTACACTGTGCTTACCGTGGATTTGCCCGGCCATGGGCGGTCTTCAATACGGTCAACTTGGCCGCACATTTCATGCTTCGCTGATGATGTTGCGGATTTGATACGAACGTTAGGGCTTGGACCGACACATGTGGTTGGGCTTTCGCTCGGCGGTGCGGTGGCGATGCAGTTGGCGCTCGACTATCCGGAAGCTGTCCGCTCGCTGACATTGGTTAATACGTTTGCGAAGCTGCACTCAGGCTCAAGCGGGTTTTTTCGGAAGCTGGTAAGGATTGCTTTCGTGGTGCTGGGGCAAATGGACCAGGTGGGGCAGTGGGTTGCGGCGGGGCTTTTCCCCGAGCCGGATCAAGAGCTTCTGCGCCAGGCTGCAGCCGAGCGTATTGCCTCGAACCCGCGCGGCGCATACTTGCGGGCGATATGGGCAGCCACTCGTTTCGACATCCGCGATCGTTTAAATGAAATCAATGCCCCGACGCTTGTCGTCGCCGGGGAACTTGATCAGACCGTAGCGATGGAAGCTAAAAGGGAACTGGCCGACAACATCCCCGGTGCACAGCTGGTCGTAATTCCCGATTCTGGTCATGCCACTCCGCTTGACGCGGTCGAGGAATTCAACCGAACGCTGCTTGAATTTCTGTCGAAATAAGATGGCGGGGAGAAAGGGGCAGTATAGACCTGCGAATTATCGCCCGAGTTCGTACTCGATGATCTGGATGAAAGCCTCAAGCGGCTGTGCCCCGACCATCGGAATCCCATTAATGAAGAAAGTTGGTGTGCCGGTGATTCCGAGACCTGAAGCGTAGCGTGCATCCGCCTCAACCTCTTCGCTGTAGCGTTCCTCGTCCACACAGGCCAGCAAATCTTCGACGTCCAGATCGAGTTTCTCGGCGTAGGCTGCGTACGCCTCGCGATCTAAATTCGTGTATTCACCTGAAAATAGCAGATCGTGGAACTCCCAGTAAGCGCCCTGTTCGTTGGCGCATTCTGATGCAAGTGCGGCTTCGAAGCCACCGACGACCGGGAAGTCACGGTACACAAAGTGAATCTGGCCTGGGTACTCTGCCATAAGGGCTCCAAACGTGTCTCGGTGGAACACGCCGCAATAAGGGCAGCGGAAATCGCTGAACTCGACGATCGTGATCGGCGCGTCCTTAGGACCGAGCGATGGATCGTCGTCCGTGCTGATCTCAAAACGCGTGGGTTCTTCTAGTGATCCAGGAGTGGTATCTTCAACGATTGCCACAGGAGCTGCTGCATTGGCTGGCGGGACAGTGTCGCGGCCCCAAAACAGATACCCGGCGGCCAGACCGGTAACAAAAGTTACCGGCAGCAGGGCGGTGTAGAAGGAGCGGCGCGTAAACTTGATCGTCCCCGCGTCCTCGACTTCTTTTTGCTCTTCGATCTGGATGTTTTCATCTTCTTTGGACATGCGGCGGATTATAGCATAACAGACCTTATTTATCCTGCTTGACACCGCGGATGCAACGGTATACATTGATGTAGACCGACTGGTCAGTCTAGAATGAGTTCGCAAACCGATCTCAAACAGGAACGGCAAAAACAGATACTCGATGCGGCCGAAAAAGTTTTCATCCAGCGCGGGTTCAATAAGGCGCGCATGGATGACATCGTCGCCGAATCAGGCCTCTCGAAAGGCGCGCTGTATTGGTATTACAAGAGCAAGGACGAAATTATCCTCGCCTTGATGGATCGTTTCTTTGCTGGAGAGATGCAAGCAGAGGAGGAACTTATCTCCACCGAAGGAGATGCGAGGCAGCAGTTGGAGGTCTTCTTCGAGGCGGCTTTCAATGAGGTCCGGCGTTTTGAAGAGCGCATGTCGCTCGGCTACGAGTTCTTCTCGCTAGCAGCCCGCACAGAAGAAGTTCGAGATGCCATCCGCGGATATTATCGGCGCTACCAGGCCATTCTCTCACATATCATCCAGCAAGGGATCGACTCCGGTGAGTTTATACCCATCGATCCAGACGACGCTGCAACAGCCGCCATCAGTATTGTGGAAGGGATGGCACTCATGTGGTTTCTAGACCCTGAAATTCTGGATTGGGATCGCATCGGCGACCTGCCGACGCGGATCTTCTTGAAGGGCATAATGGAACGGGAGCTTTAGATGGCCACGGTTTTTATGAAGTGGCTAGAGAGGCGTCCGGCCGATTATGACCGCGGCATCCGACTGCTCACGCTCGGCCGTCTCGAAGCGATGCAGCATCTGATCGTGGAAGAACTCGTTGAAGAGGGGTCGCGAGTTTTTGAGGTTGGCTGCGGGACCGGCGCCCTGACGGTGGCGATGGCGAAGGCAGGAGCGAAAGTGTCGGCGATCGACATCAGCCCCGGGATGCTCGCAGAAGCTGCTATACGAATCAAGAAGGCAGATGTAGAGGAGAATATCGATCTCCAGCGCATGGATGCGGTCATGCTCGATGAGCTTTTCGAACTACAATCGTTCGATTTGATCGTCAGCAGCCTGGCGCTCAGCGAGATGACCGAACGGGAGCGGCGTCACATTCTGAAGGCGGCGCGAAAGCTGCTCGCTCCCGACGGGAAACTTGCCGTGCTCGATGAGGTGAGACCGACTTCGGGGGGATCCCGGCTCCTCTTTACTATCGTGCGCGCTCCATTGCAGCTTATCACATGGCTGCTCACCCGCACTACGACCCACCCTCTGGTGGACTTTGAGGGGGTCTTATCTACTTCTGGTTTCGACTGGGACCTGCTCTCAACGGAACTGGCAGGCAGCTTGCGCCTATACCTGGCCGCGCCCGTGGAGCAGGATGAGTCCGATCGCAAACCGGAGATGTTTCGAGGTCGGTTGAACGGCGCACGGACTCTAAGGACGGTTCTGATCGATCTATGGGCATCTCTTTTCCGGATCCTCCCCCCGTATCCGCAGGTAAAACCTGGTGTCTATGCGGTTGGGGAGCCCGGTCGAGATTCGCCCTTGCTCGTCACCGGAAACTTCGAACTCACCGTGCGGCGCTTGGTTCGCGCCATCGAGGGGGAACTCGACGCCTGGATCCTGGTGGTGGATTCGGGCGGCATTAACGTATGGTGTGCTGCTGGAGGGGGTTTCCTCACGGCGGATAAGATCATCGGTGCGCTGCATATCAGCGGGTTGAGCGAGGTTCTTGAGCACCACGCGATAATCCTCCCCCAGCTATGCGCCAACGGAGTCGAGGGCTGGCGCATCCGCGAGCAGACAGGGTGGGGCGTCCACTGGGGGCCGGTGCGGGCGGAAGACATCCCCGATTATATCGCCCGCGGCCGGAAAAAAACTGAGAACATGCGCTGGGTGACGTTTCCGCTGCGCGATCGGCTGGAGATGACCGCGGTTACGTTGGGTTTTTACGCTCTATTGATCTTGATCCCGATCGCGATTTTCTGGAGCAGTATTTTTTGGCCGACGCTCATCGCTATGGCCGCTTTATCAGCGTTCTATGCGATAACCCTGCCCTGGCTGCCGGGGCGTGATGGTCTGGCAAAGAGCCTGCCGTTGGCGCTGATCGCCTTTGCGGGAATGCTCGTGTATTCTACATTCTGGGATCCGGCAGCCATCGATGTTTTATTTGCGCGTGCTATTGGCGTCACGGCGCTTTCCGTTTTCATCGCCGCGGAGCTGCAGGGGATGTCTCCGCTCATGCGCGGTGAACAGGCGAACTGGGGCTGGGAAGCGGTAATCGGGGCTCTTCTCGGCTTAACTTATTGGCTGGTCCCGAAAATTATGGGCTGGAGGTAGTGAGTGTCTGAAGGGCCAAATCTGGGATCTCTGCTGGCGGAGCATTGGCACCTGGCTCGCAAGCTCCGGAGCCTGGAAATCCATTTCTCGCCCGAGCGCTGCAAGGGTCTCTGGCAGTGTTACGAGGTGTGTCCGGTAGGCTGTTGGACGCCCGATTATGACGTTCGTTGCGTAGTCTTTCGTCATGGAGAACAATGCATTGCCTGCGGCGCCTGCGTTCTGCAATGCCCCGAGAAAGCCATTGAGTTGAGGTGAAACATGATTGAGAAAGTGGCCGACCGAAAACCGCCGGGTGGATTACTTCGTGCCTTCGCTCGAGCGCCCATTGGACTATATCGAATGGGGCTTGGCTGGCTATTCGGCGGGCGATTTCTCATGCTCACACACATCGGGCGAGTAACCGGTAAACAGCGTAATGTCGTCCTTGAAGTGGTCCGAAGGGATGTAAAAAATGACGCTTTTTACCTCGCCTCAGGCTGGGGTGAGAAATCCGATTGGCTGCTCAATATTGGGAAGGACCCTAACGTGAGCGTGCGCTTTAAACGCAGGTCTTTTCCTGCTGTTGCCCAGCGGCTTTCGGTGGATGATGCAGAACTCGCGATGCTCGATTATGGACGGCGGCACCCGGCAGCATTGATGCAGCTCGCCCGCGTCATGGGGTATCGGATAGAGCCCACTGAAGCGGACTATCGAGAGCTCGGGCGGTGCGTTCCTGTGATCCGCTTACGGGCTGTCTCTGCAGGACAGAAAGCGTGAGGGTGTTATTCGACTCGAACTAAAACTTGCTTATCAAGCATCGATCTTGTTTACCCTCAAAAGGAGGCGTTGAAATGGAAATCTTGCTTGTGGTGGCGGCAATGGTCGTGGTAGGTCTGATCATCGGCGCGCTCGCGGGTGTGATCTGGAAGGATAACCGCCCGATAGGCGTGCGCGGAGATTATATCGCCGCGGTAATCGCTGCAGTTGTGACCGGCTTGCTCGACTGGTATGTGATTCCCGCGATGGGTTTCAGCGATACCCTGAAGTACATCGGCATTTTGACAGAACCACCATTGGTCGCGCTGGCTGTCTTATGGGTGATTCGCAAAGCGAAGAGTTGATACCAACGGTGAACTCAAACGAGCAGATCATCATCGAGACTCAGGGCTTGACCCGCGAGTTTGACAAGACGCTGGCGGTAGATTCGTTGGATCTGTCGATCCGGCGCGGGGAGCTTTTCGGTCTCGTGGGACCCGATGGCGCAGGGAAAACGACGACACTGCGTCTTCTAACGGGTCTGCTCAAGATCACCTCGGGAAACGGGAGCCTGGCCGGGTTTGACCTGGCCACGCAGCCGGAGGAGATCAAACGCCATATCGGCTATATGGCCCAGGAGTTCAGCCTGTACAGCGAGCTCACCGTCCTTGAGAACCTGCGGTTTTTCGCCGAGCTATTCGACGTTGCCGCGGATGATTTTGCCCTGCGCAGTGAGCACTTGTTGGAATTCGCGGCTCTGTCAGCTTTTAGAAATCGCAGGGCGGATCACCTCTCGGGTGGTATGCAGAAAAAGCTGGCGCTGGCGTGTACGCTGATCCACGAACCCGAGATCCTTATTCTTGATGAACCAACAACTGGCGTCGATCCGATCTCTCGGCGTGAGTTCTGGGACATCCTCGCGGAACTCTATGACAATAGGACGACCGTAATCGTCAGCACACCTTACATGGATGAAGCAGACCGCTGCTCACGGGTGGGTTTGATGTATGAAGGACGCATGGTAGTGTGTGACAACCCGGAAGCGATTAGAGGTCAATTAGCGGGGGAAGTCGTTCACGTCCGGCCCGACGATTGGCAGGCTGCGCGAGCCGTGTTGGGGGAGCTGCCCGGCATTCTCGAAACGCAATCCTATGGAGAATCGATCCATTTACTGGTTGACTCGGCAGAGAAGAGAATCCCAGAAATTGAGCAAGCTCTAAAGGGAAATGGGGTAGGGGTCAAAGAAATCCGCCCGGCTCCACCACGCATGGAGGAAGCCTTCATCTCCTTAATCCGCGGGTTGGCGGCGCACGAAGACGCCCCGGAGAAACCATAAGATGTCTCCCAGGCATGTTCTCGCTGTTGTACGTAAGGAGATCCAGCACATCCTGCGCGACCGCTCAACCTTTGTGTTGGTCCTGCTTGCCCCCACCGCGCTGATGCTGCTGATGGCCTATGCATTAACGGTTGACATTCAACACGTTCCAATCGCAGTGCTGGACTATGACCGCAGCTCGACTTCTCGTGCTTTCGTTCAGCAAATCACGGCGGGTAATGACCTCGATCTCTATGCTCAAGTGAGCTCGATGGATGAGATTGAGGCGCTCCTGATGCGTGGTGAGATCAAGGTAGCCCTGGTTCTGGCGCCTGGTTTCGCGCGTGATATTCGCTCCCTGCGCGGCATGCCGCTGCAGATCATTATCGATGGCACTGAACCACAGAGCGGCGCCTTTGCAGTAGAACACGTTGGATGGCGTGCGGAGGAATTCCTGAAACAGGCGCTCTCGGCTCAAATGGGCGCATTGGGGGTAGCTCAGGGGATAGCGCAGCCTATCGACCTGCGTGTTCGTGCCTGGTACAACCCCAGCTTGAAGCCCCGTGTCGATATGATCCCGGGGTTGATATCGATGGTGCTGGGATTCCCGGCCCTATCCGTCGCCCTGACCCTCGCCCATGAGCGTGAGCATGGCACACTTGAGCAGTTGATGGCCACACCGATTAGTCGCGCTGAACTGCTGCTCGGGAAGATGATCCCGTACGTGCTTGTGGGGTTGGTGAACGTGATCCTCATACCGCTTCTGGCGATGCTCTTATTCAGGATACCCTTCAACGGAAACTTTTTTGTTTTCTTCCTGCTCTCGGCGGTCTTTTTATTCGCGATCTTGGGCATGGGGCTCATCATCGGCGTGTTCATGAAAACCCAGCCTGCGGCTTTAGCTCTCTCTTTCCTCTTAATCTTCTTTCCCGGATTCTTCATGACGGGAATCTTTTTTCCGATCGCCTCGATGCCTGAGGTGATGCGGATGGAGGCGCTGATGCTGCCGGGAACGCATTACGCGATCATCACCCGGGGCGTCTTCCTGACAGGCGTGGGCTTGGATGTGCTCTGGCCATACGGGGTGATGCTGGCTGGTCTTGGAGTCATCTTTCTGGCCATCGCCGGACTGTTCTTCCGAAAGAGGTTGGGGTAAGCATGATGGCCACGTGGCGGAAGATATGGTCCTTATCGCTTAAGGAGTTCATCCATCTACGCTCTGACTGGTGGATGCCGGTCTTCATGGTTCTTGGTGGAGCTCTTGAGCTCCTGCTCATCGGATGGGCAACTTCCCGCCCAATCTCCAACCTGCCCCTTATGGTTTTAGAT
The DNA here is from genome assembly GCA_965195195.1 of uncultured Anaerolineales bacterium. Lineage (GTDB taxonomy): Bacteria > Chloroflexota > Anaerolineae > Anaerolineales > E44-bin32 > E44-bin32. The sequence continues at coordinate 53,602 of CBDAFF010000055.1, forward strand.
CACGACCGCAGTGCGGCAAGTCGTACGTTCGTCGTCAGCCTGGAGAACACCGGAATCTTCAATATGGAAGCGGAGGTGGACGACGTCACCGCTATTGAAGCCGCGCTCAGGCTGGGCGAGATCAACGCCGCAGTAATCATCCCCCCGGACTTCTCGAGCGAATTGAGTTCACCCGCAGGGCGTCCAATCGTGGCGGTTTTGTTAAACGGCGCGGAGAGCATTCCGGCGACGGCCGCTTTACGCGCCATCGAGGGGGTCACGCGCGAGATGGGGGACCAGATACTCGTCCAACGACTCGGGTTACAGCCGGAGGAATTCGAGGGGTTCATCCCCAGCCTACGTGTGTGGTTCAACGAATCGTTAAGTGAAGCGCTATACACAATACCGGCCGAACTGGGGTTGATGTTGGAATTCACCGTGCTTCTTTTTGCCGCGCTTTCCTTTACTAGAGAACGAGAACTCGGCACGCTGGAACACTTGCTCGTCATGCCTTTCTCAACCCTCGAGCTCGTCATTGGCAAATCCATCCCCGTGGTTTTGGTGGGCTTTATCGATTTCGCCCTTATGCTCGGGATCACACATTGGGCGTTTGGCGTCCCTGTGCGCGGCTCACTCGCTTTATTGCTTGTATTGGCACTTGTGTATATTTTGGTCGAATTAAGCAAGGGATTGATGATCTCAGTTATGGCCAAGACGCAGCACCAGGCTTTCCTGTTGGTCCTGATGGTGGGTATGGCCGATTTTATGTTTACAGGGTACGCGGCGCCGGTCGAATCGATGCCGCAGGTGATACAGTGGGTGGCAAACTTCATCCCGGCTCACCACTTTCTGGAGATCGTGCGTGGGATTTTATTGAAAGGGGCAGGTATGGAAATCCTCTGGCCGCATGTGCTTGCCCTGATCGTTCTGGGGTTGTTCATCGGCGGCTTTTCGATGCGCTTTGTCCGCCGGTCTTTAAGTTAGGGGAAAAATGACCATATGACAACTGAAAAAACAACGATTGTTACCGAGAACTTAGTCAAACGCTTCGGTGAATTCACTGCCGTCGACGAGGTCAGCTTCGCTGTCCATCCGGGCGAGATCTTCGGCTTTCTGGGACCCAATGGATCTGGTAAAACGACGACGATACGCATGATGCTCGGTTTGCTCACACCCACGAGCGGATATGTTGAGGTCCTAAACGTGCCCGTACTTGAACAGCCCGAGGCGATTCGCAGCCGCGTGGGCTACATGTCGCAGCGCTTCAGTCTGTACAACGACCTGACGGTTATGCAAAATCTTCGTTTCTACGGTACGGCTTATGGCCTGAGTAATAAGGAGTTGAACCAGCAGATCGACCAGGCGCTGCAGATGGCCGGACTCGAGGGTCGGGAAAATGTACGTACGCAAGAGCTGTCCGGCGGTTGGCGCCAGCGATTAGCGTTAGGCGCAGCCATCCTGCACGAGCCGGAGGTGCTTTTCCTGGATGAGCCCACGGCCGGTGTAGATCCGCTCTCAAGACGGGATTTCTGGGAACTGCTGTACCAGCTTGTCGCCGATGGTGTGACAGTCTTCGTCACGACTCATTACATGGATGAAGCCGAACACTGTCATCGATTGGCCCTTTTACAAAGGGGAAAGATCATCGCCAGCGGCTCGCCGGACGAAATGCGAAATCAAGGTATGCACGGCCAGGTGCTCGAGATCGTATCCTCTGACAGCGCGCGGGCGACGAAAGTTTTGCGCGCGGCAAAGATTGAGGGGCGGCTGCCTCTTGAATCGGTGGAGCTTTATGGATCGCTCGTGCATGTCATCGCCGAGGGAGCCGAATCGCTGCAGGCGGCGATCGCCCTGGAGCTTAAGCGGTCAGAAATTGAATCGGGGCTGATGGCGGTTATCGAGCCATCCCTGGAGGATGTATTCATCGCCTGTATGCGCGATTGAGCGCCGGCGAGATGGGTAGGCGCTCGCCTATAAAGATATTCGGAGGTAGAGATGAGAATTTTGAGAAAAAGTTTGGCGCTTACACTCACGGTCTTCATGGTGTTGGCCGTTGGTGCCTGCGATGCAATTAATAGTGAAAACGAAAATCAGTTATCTGCATCCGGCATCGTGGAGGCGCGGGAAATTACCATCGCTTCCGAGTTGGGCGGCAGGGTGATGTCCATCCACGTCGAGGAGGGGGATTCGGTCGATGAGGATGAAGTGCTTCTGATCCTGGATGATTCCATGCTGCTGGTGCAGCGTGATCAGGCAGCAGCAGCGGTGGAGTCAGCTCAGGCTGCATTCGAATCGGCTCAGGCGGGGGAGGCTTCAGCCTCAGCCATCATCGAGGCAGCGCATGCGCAAGTTGAGATGGCAATGATCCAGGTAGAGATGGAGCGTGCAAGGGCACGCGCTGAATACTGGACGGAGAGGGTGGGCGGATGGTCAGGAACGCAGCCTGACTTGTTTGACTTGCCGGAGTGGTATTTCGAAAAGGGGGAGGAGATTACCGCTGCCTATTTGGTGATGGAAGATGCGGAGCAGATTTTAACTAAGGAGCGTAGCCAGCTCCAAGAATTGCTTGAGGATGTCGGTGGGAAAGCGCTGCTGGATGCTGAGGATCGGCTGGTTGAGGCTAGAGCAGCGTTCCAAATTGCAGATGAGCTCTGGAAGCGTTTGGCAACCGGAGATGAGGGACAAGATATCCGCGACAGAATTCGGGAAATCCATGACCAGGCGATAGACGATCTTAATGACGCACAAGATGCTTTCGATGATTTACTTACGAAAGATGAAGAGGAAGACCTGCTCGAGGCGCGCTCAAATCTGACCGTTGCCCAGGAACATTATCAGATCGCGCAGGAGTACCATCAGAGTCTTCTCAAGGGTGAGTACGATCTTCGAGTGCAGGCCGCGCAGCTGGCGCTGGTCCAGGCTGAAGCCGGGGCTGCCCAGGGCGAGGCGGTCCTCGCGCAGACAATGAGTCTAATCCAGTCCGCTGAACACGCCGTCAATCAGGCGAAGGCGCTGCTTGCATTGGTCGATATCCAACTTGAGAAAATGACGATCCGGGCGCCTGAGTCCGGAGTGGTCCTGACCCGGAGCGTAGAGCGTGGGGAGGTGCTTGCGCCCGGGTTAGCGGCGCTCACCATAGGTGATTTGGACGAACTGCACATTACCGTATATGTACCCGAGGATCGTTACGGGGAAATTCAGCTCGGTGATGAAGCACAGGTTTCCGTAGACTCGTTCCCTGATGAGACATTTGACGCGATTGTGGTCCGCATCGCCGATCGAGCTGAATTCACGCCGCGCAATGTTCAAACAGAGGAAGATCGCCGGACGACAGTGTATGCTGTGGAGTTGCTGGTCGAGACGCCGCTCGGGAAATTGAAACCCGGGATGCCAGCGGATGTGGTCTTCGAGTTGGCCGAGTGAAAGTGGGGAATCCGCTGTAGAGGGATTGACCCGCATGCAAAGTTACGAGGAATGTGCGCGTGAAATTGAGTTTCAATCATTTCTAAAGTATGATGACCTATAGGGTTACAAGCGGCAGCATTGATACGCAATGGAATGCTTTGCCGAGCCCGTTAAGATGCTTATTGAGGGTGTAGGTTCAAATCCGTCGGCTATTGCGCCTGACCGAACTGCGAGGGAGAACGATGTCTGATCAATCGAGCCCAGAGAAATATGAGAAAGGTCGAGAAACAGAGGAGAAGACGGAGGAGAAGCAGCACGAGAAAATGGATGAGAAGACCTGGGAGGAGAAGCACCGCAGCGATCCTCTCAGTAGGGTGATATGGGCGGGGATATTGATTTGGGCCGGTGTGGTCCTGCTGGCTAACAACCTCGACATCCTCAGAGACATACCTCTTCTGGGGGGGATGAGCGCCTGGTCGCTCGCCTTCGCCGGGGCTGGGTTGATCATTCTCGTGGAAGTGCTGATCCGATTAGTCGTCCCGGAATACAGCGGACCCGTCATCGGCAGCCTCATCATCGCGCTGGTCTTTCTCGGGATCGGGCTGGATGACCTGGTCGGTTGGTCCATCATCTGGCCGGCTATCGTGATCGGGTTCGGCGTGGTTATCTTGTTCCGCGCACTTGTCCGTAAGGAATGAGGGCAAACCCAGGATCGGACTGAATTACAAACGGCCGAGGTTGAACGTTTTAAACTCGTTCCACCAATAGCGCAGCGGGGTCCACCAGCGTTCACGACCGATACAGCGGAAGTGCGGCGGCTGCAAGGCGAGAATGAGATCTCCTATGCGATAGCGGGGGAGAATCGGCGTTGAGACTACCAGGCTTCCCATCTCCCCCGGCGACATTTCATGCAGCATCTTTATCCCGCTTCGAGTCGATACCTCAAAGAAGAATAAATCGTAGTTTGGCACCCAGGCGCGCTTCTCGTCGCGCTGCTGGCCGAACATCCCCTCCGTCGTTCCATAGATCTCACGAATGACCACCGGACCGTAAAGAGCGGTGAGGGATGCTTTGTAGTTGGTGTTGATCCCGGGGACGCTTCCCAGGGTCATGATTTGTGGTTTCCAAACATCCTTGGGGTAGATACCATGTTTGCGTTTTGTGTATCGTCCGAAGAGCACAATCGTAGGCGCCACACCACCCACTAAAGTGACGTTCTCATCCTTACATTTCTGATAGGCCAATTCGAATCGGGCATCCCAATCGCGCTGAGTCTTCCCCCCGCCGAGGGCGTCGATTTCCTCCTGGGAGGGTACGGAACGAATGGGTGTGCGCTGGGAGACGAATTTGGTATAGATCCCTGAACTGTACCCGTATTCGACTTCGCGGTCCCCGACGCGAACGACACCAACGTTTGAAGGGAAATTGAGGTTGAGATTCACGCCGCTGAAGAGATCGAACCTCTCGTTTGTGAACACGTAATTCATCATCGCTCTGCCAGCGCTCACCCGCATCTGGAGGTCCGTGGGGGTCATGGGGATGAACTTTGACTCTCCGGCGGTTGTGCCGCGCGTGATGGCCCAGCCAACCGGTTCCTCGGGGAGAAGCACATCGACCTCACCGGCCATGACGCCTTCAATCATCGGTTTGAAATCTTCATAGGTTGCGATGGGAAAAGTGCCACGGTAGGCCTCGATGGTTTGAGTGTTTTCAGCGTTATGCTTCTGACCGTACCCGGTTTTGGCGTAATCCCGCAGTAGACGCTGGAGGACGGCTTTCTGGGCGCTGGCGGGGTCGGCGATGGAATCGTGCCACGGTTGAAGCATGGCACGGAGCATGGCTTTTGGGTCTTGTTTTTGCATAAGTCACCTCCAATCGAATTACCGATACGCAAGTTTATATCGATATTGAGAATTCGGACACGCCGAGGGTATGGATGTGGATAGCACTTTTGAGAAACTCCTATTGCGAAACCTTGATTGAGATGAGAGGGGTATTCTCCATGATAGCTCTCACCATGATGGCGCAGGGACATTCAAGCTGTTCATGAGGGAGTGATCGAAGAGCCCACCTGTCATTTTCGCATTCAGCCATTGCGGATTTGACTTCGGCTTTGTATAATTCTATTGAGCCTCGGGCGGTTAGCTCAGCTGGTTAGAGCGTTGCGTTGACATCGCAAAGGTCGTTGGTTCGAGTCCAATACCGCCCACTCCTCGAGTCGCCCACTACATCAGGTGGGCGCTTTTTTTCGTACTTGCTTACAGGATTTCAACGAGGCAAGCCGGTGTGGGAATCAGTTTGAGGTTGCTCGTCTGGCCTCGGATGGCTAGATTGTGTGAATGAATCGCGCCGGGGAAGCCTGTGATACGGAAGTTAGTATTCGCAATGCATACACATGAACAACGCGAAGATGATCGACCCAAGCGGAGGATGGTGCAATCCTCATGCAATTGTCAGGCCCAATTCATTCTGGGGGTAGACCTGTTTAAGCTTGCTTGTTTTGAAAAGACTGCCGGCCGCGCTCGATGAAGAAATGCATCCGATTGAAGAAGTTGACCTCGCTTACGCCCGCATCAAGGTCCAGGAAAAGCAGATTCAAGTCATGAAACTTATCCGCCATTCTCTTAGCTACACCCTTGGCGGTCACCTGGTTGGCAATACATCCGAAAGGTTGTAAACAAAGCACATTATTGACGCCATCTTCAATCATGGTCCCAATCTCGCCAGCAATCAACCATCCTTCCCCATATTGATGAGACAGCGACACAATCTTTTTAGCGTTCGCAGCGATCTCCCGGATTGAATGGTGGGTGCGGTGATAGCGGAACTGATTCAAGACCTCTCCCGATTTATTCAAAAAAGCATTGGTATAAGGCTCTAAAACCCGCGCTAACATCCATAATAGGTTCAGCCGCTTTATATTCGATTTAATATGCACCCCGGGGCTCACGAACCAACCCAGGAAGAATTGCAATAACGAAGGAACGATAACTTCGTGCCCTTGTTCCATCAACCACTGGGCTACATGATTGTTAGAAAAATTATTGTATTTAACATATATCTCCCCCACGATGCCGACTTTGGGCAAATCACGATCAACTGTTTCTATGGCGTTGAAATCTGACACGACATCCTCAAGCGTTTTAAGGATTGATGCTTGGGTTAATGGCAAGGTGCCCTCGTAAAGTGGGGCAAAATGCTTGTCTGTTAGAGCAAGCGCATCGCCAGAATTTACCTCCCTGCAAGCTGTCGCATAGTACATATCAGAGATCGCGTCCGTATAAACTGCGCTCATAATTGCTTTATAGATATACTGCCTGTAGTTGAGATCGAAGCCGGGTTGTTCATACAGTTTTTTATTGGTTGTTAGTGCAACAATGGGGATGTCTTCATGCCCGGCCGAGATCAAGGCGCGTTTAAAGAGAGATGGATAACACGATGCCCGGCACTGCCCGCCTGTGGCAAACGAGCCCACAGCAATATCTGATAAATCATGCTTCCCTGATCGCAGCGCCTTAATGATGTCTCCAATGATGATAATCCCTGGATAACAGACTTCGTTGTTACAGTATTTAAGACCGAGTTCAACGGATTCGGAGTCTGGAGGAGGCAGCCGCTCGATACGATAACCCAAATCCTTCAAGGGGCCAAAGACGGTTGGGTCGTTAAAATGTGAAAAGTGAACAGCAAGGATTTTTTTATCTCGGTCGCTTTCGTCGTATATTTTTATCGTCTTTCGGGGAGTAATGACCCTGTCATCGCGGGCGATTTGAATGTCCATGGCTTCAACCATCGACCTGAGCCTCAGTTTTGCAGATCCAGTGCTTTCAATCTCATCTATACGGACGACAGTAAGTCCTTTGCCGGAGGCAGCCAGAATGCTTTTTGCCTCATCGATGCTGATCGCATCCGGAGCACACGCAAATGAATTAAGCTGGACGACATCGACATCCTTTTGCTCGGCAGCCCAGTGAGCGGCGAAGAGATATCTATTTATATATTCCCATTGAGTTAGCAATTGAGTGTTACTGAGGGATGGATCTGGTCCCACAGGCACTGCATCCTCTGTGATGATGTCCACTCCAAGGCTTGTTAGAATGTCAGGTATCTTATGATTGATGTGTGGATCTAAATGATATGGATGCCCCATCATCAGGACGACCGGCCGGTCTTCCGCTCTCGCCTGGTCCAGGATTTGAGAACCGAAGTGGCGAACTTTCTGCTTAAATAGTTTCTGGACAGCAAAGGCGCGATCAAGCGCTCGGTATATTATTCTCCGGTTTACGCCCAATTCGGTAAGGTATTGAACGCATGCTTTTCTTAAGAGCCCAACATCGCCGAAAGTGACCGTGGGTTGATCCAAGGGAATGCCATACTTTTCTTCTGGATCAATCGCGCTTCGTACGACATCGGCATAACCAGAGACAATCGGGCAGTTGTAATGATTGGCGGCATCAGAAAACTCTTTATTCTCGTAGAAAACCATCGGCAGGAAGATGCGATCCACGCCGGCCTCGATGAGATCAAAGATGTGACCGTGGACGAGTTTAGCTGGGAAGCAGATGTTGTCCGACATTACAGTCCCGGCGCCTTTTTCATAAAGGTCATTGCTGGAGGGGTTTGAGAGGTGTACCTTTAGCCCGCATTCGATGAAGAGTGTGTTCCAGAAGGGAAAATTCTCAAACATATTGAGCACCCTGGGAATACCAATCGTAAGGAGCGGCACACCTTTAGGGTTGTTTTCGCGATCAAAAAGAAGTTGGTATTTAAACTCAGGCAGACTAATTCCTTGGCGCTTCTTTTCACCCTGGTTCGTATAAATGCGTTCACAGCGATTTCCGGTAAAAAAGACATTCTGGTTTTGGAATATCAGCTTAGTCACAGTGCACCGGTTTTCACATCCGCTGCAGTGGATCAGCCGTTTCTGATAATCAGCAGCAGCCTCGATGTTTGTAAACTCCCAGCAGGAACTAGAAGCAGATCCGTTGTTCTTGTAGCCATCCCGGGCGGTCAGGGATGCCCCATAGGCACCCATAAGTTCTGCAATATCGGGGAAGAGAACCGGCTTGCCGAGCAAATTTTCCATTGCTCTGTGGACCGCCGGATTCAGAAAAGTGCCTCCCTGAACGACGATATGATCGCCTAAGACGGACGTGTCGGTGATCTTGAGGACTTTGTGGAGCGCGTTCTTGATAACCGAATAGGCCAATCCGGCTGAGATATCTTCCACCTTCGCAGCTTCTCGCAGAGCCTGCTTCACCCTCGAGTTCATAAAAACGGTGCAACGCGAACCCATATCGCACGGATTCTCTGCAACGCAAGCCATCTGTGAAAACTCAGATACGTCATAATCCATTGAACTAGCGAAAGCTTCGATAAAAGTCCCACATCCAGATGAGCACGCTTCATTGATCTCAATGTTCTGGATTTGCCCATCGCGGACGAAGATCGCTTTCATATCCTGCCCGCCAATGTCAAGGATAAAAGACACATCCGGGTCGAAGGCTTTTGCTCCACGGAAATGTGCAAGTGTCTCCACCATGCCCCCGTCAAAGCCAAAAGCCGTCCTGATAAGATCTTCACCATAGCCAGTGACCATGGTTTTGACGATTCTTGGGGGTTGATCTACCTCGGAAAATAATTCCCGCAGTTGGGTTAACCCTATCTGCGTCGCTTTGATTGAATTGCCTTTATTGCTGGCATAGTAATCAAAGATCACCCGACCACCATCATCAATGAGAATGATCTTGGTTGTAGTCGACCCAGAATCAATACCTAAGAAGCAATCGCTTCCTTGAACCTGGTGGATATCTGCACGCGGAGTCCGTCGCCGCGTCCGGGTTTCTTCCCAGTGTTCCAATTGAGACGCGTCATTGAAAAGCGGTTCGAGCCTCCTCTGCCCCTGTCGAGATCGGCTGTTGGATCGTTTCAACCGCTCAATAAGCTCCGTCAGGTAAAACCCTCGCTCGTCAGACTTATCCGCAAGAGCCGCTCCAATTGCAGGGAGCAATTCGGATTTCTCCACCTCCAGCACGCAATCCGGAGTTATCTGGAGTACCTTCATAAAAGCGGTCTTTAATGCAGGTAGAAAGGTGAGCGGGCCTCCGCTAAATATGAATTGCGGGTCCGGCGTGTGTCCACGAGAAAGCGTAGCCAGAGTCTGGTAAACCAGGGCGTGAAACACAGAAGCGGCGATATCCTCACGTGGAATTTCACGGCTCAACAGGTTCTGCACATCGGTTTTTGCGAAAACTCCGCAGCGAGAAGCCATCGGGTATATAGTCGTGTGTTGTTCAGCGAGGTTATTTAATTCAAGGACCGATATGTCCAAAAGCGTCGCCATCTCATCGATAAATGCCCCGGTACCGCCAGCGCAAGCCCCATTCATGCGAATGTCCGGAATCCCATTGCTTCCGAAAAAGATTATTTTGGCATCTTCGCCCCCGATATCGATCAACGTCTTGACTTCAGGGTAAAGTTGCTTAACGACCTCAGCGGAAGCGACTACTTCCTGGATGAAAGGGAGCTTATATTGCTCGGTAATTCCCATTCCTGCCGAGCCGGTTACAAGGAGGTTAACCTGAATATCCCCAAGAACCTTGCGCGCTTCCTCGAGGATATTAAGCAAGGTATTGTCGATCTTTGCTTTATGGCGCTGATAGGCGGAGAATCGAAGATCGTCGTTTGGGCCAAGAAGGGCGACTTTGGCCGTTGTTGAACCGATATCAATCCCCATGCGCAATGGAACACGGGTCACTTGACTGGCCTCCTCAGGTCATCGTCTTCCGTAAAGACACCCTCTCCTATTCTAATCTAAAGCTCAGGGTTATGGTTGCCGCGCCGCCTTAAAACGCTTTGTCGCCATTTAATAAACCAAACAGTTCGTGTCCTTTGAAAATAGACCACGCTCAGGGTATGCAGAGTGTGATGGTTTGTGCAAGTCATCTGGCATTCGTATCCGCCTCTTTTGCTGAAGATGAAGGGATCGAGAGCGAAGATCCCACGAGTATGCAAATGGGAAGCCAGGCCTTATGCTACAAACGGTCCAATAGGATTAATACAAGCGATGTTTATATGCTTGAGTTTTGACTAATTTCATTAACGTCAAAAACAATGATACAGGCAATTGCACCTTAACAATCGAGTTTCAAGCCGTAGAAACGGCGTATATGGGCTGTTTTGGACCCTTTTGGATCACCGGAAATCGCTCCCGCGGCT
>CBDAFF010000056.1:0-54896 GCA_965195195.1 uncultured Anaerolineales bacterium
AGCAGATCGCTGTGCTTTTGTAGGATAGATTCGATATTTATAGGTTCGCTTATGCACAATTCAGTTATATCAAATATCAGCATAAATGGCAATTCATCCCCACCGCGAGCAGTGGGGTTTTCTTGCCAGGAGATTCATAAATATTGTGTTTTGAAATCGGGCTGAAAGGGTGGATCCTGGCATCCACGACCATGTAGCCGTTGCGAACGATGGTCACACTGTCGATCTCGAAATTCTTCTCCAAGATCTCCCCCAGCATCTCCGACAATAAGCCCGAGTCCATCCCCTGTTCCTCGGGGGTTGAGGACCGCCAGCCTGCTGTGGGCCAATAGGGTGCAACATCATGTTCTGCCGCCGGCGCCTGAGTCAAAGCTCCTCGAGCACAACCGCAATGGTTACAACGACAATCCCCAGCAGCAAACACCGCTTGGCTCTGACGAAATTCATCGCGCTCCCTCTCCTTATGAACTGCCCGTCTTGTGTAGTTTCATGCTCGACTGACGATTGCCTAGCCTTTAGCGTACGGTTCTTTGTCTCAACTGCGGTAGCTAATAAATGTACCCCCTACAGGATAGGATAGTTCATGGTTCCCTTTGGATGTGAATTGTGGTTGCTTTGACTCTGCAGCCGCAGCTTACATGGGATTCTCCATCCAAGCAGCGGCCTGACTCATGGATTGCACCCCAGGTTTCTTATATTGAAACCTTACTTTCATCCCGGCCATCCGTGTTTTCTAATACTTATTAGGCAGTGCTTTTGTGGCATACTTTTAAATCTGAGCGGTGATAATCTATGCAATTACGGCGAAATACCGTTTGAGTGAAGTTCATCAGATGAGCTCTCTGACTCATTGATTTGAGCTTCCCGGCGAGAAAATTGTAAAATTATTCCTTGAGAAATCCCTAGATCGTCCTTGGAAGAGGTTCAATGTCAACAGAAACGATCACACACGATGTCATCATTGTCGGAGCCGGCTTAGCAGGCTCCTGGGCAGCCATGACCGCAAGCCGGGAGGGCGTCAAGAATATTGGCGTTATTTCCAAGATCCATCCCTTGCGTTCCCACAGCGGCGCAGCGCAAGGAGGGATCGCCGCGGCGATTAATAATATTCGACCGGTCGCCGGGACCGGGCCTCGCGGTCCTTTAGAGCAGATACCCGCCGGAGATCCCAACATCGACAGCTTTGATCTGCACGAATTCGACACCATCAAAGGATCGGATTGGCTGGGTGATCAAGATGCCATCGAGATTCTGGTGTCAGATGCCATCAACATCGTCTATGAGTACGAGCATATGGGCTGTGTTTTCAGCCGCACGCCGGATGGCCGCATCGCCCAGCGTCGCTTCGGCGGTCATAGCGTCCCTCGTGCGTGTTACGCAGCCGACTGGACCGGCCACATGCTGCTGCAGACGATCCATGAACAAGCTCTACGCCACGGCGTTCACTTCTATAGCGAATGGTACGTACTGGACCTAATCATCGAGGACAACATCTGCCGCGGTGTAGTGGCGATGGATGTACTGACCGGCGAAATCCATACTTTACATGCAAAGGCGGTCATGTTTGGCACGGGTGGTTATGGCCGAGCGTTTAAGATATCGACCAATGCCCACGCCAACACCGGTGACGGCGTAGCGATGGCTTACAACGCAGGTGTGCCACTGATGGACATGGAATTTGTCCAGTTCCACCCGACAGGTCTCTACCGTCTTGGCATTCTGATGACCGAGGCTTGCCGTGGAGAGGGAGGCTATCTGACCAACAATAAGGGCGAGCGTTTTATGGAACGCTACGCACCAGATAAGATGGAATTAGCTCCACGTGACCTTGTCTCTCGTTCAGAACAGATCGAGATCAACGAAGGGCGAGGGATCGGTCCGGATGGGCAGGGCATATACCTGGATATGACCCATCTAGGACGTGAAAAGATTGAAGAACGGCTCCCTCAGGTACAGGAAATTGCCCATAACTTCATGGGAGTGGACATCATTAAAGCCCCCGTGCCCATTCAACCTACGGCGCATTACAGCATGGGCGGCATCCCCACCGACGCTCATGGTCAGGTAATCGCCGATGCCGAGGGGAATCCGGTTGTTGGTTTTTACGCCGCCGGTGAGTGTGCCTGTGTTAGCGTGCATGGCGCGAATCGCCTGGGCACAAACAGTCTACTCGAAGCATCCGTCTTCGGCCGCCGAGCCGGTTATTCCATCGCTGAATTCATCAAGGGTGGTGCAGAGCTTCATCCACTTCCCAGTGACCCTGGAAAACAAAGCAGCGAACGTATCAAGCACCTCATGGACGACTCTGTTGGCGACAATCGAGAATCTGTAGCCGAGATAAGTAAAGCAATGAAGGCGATGATGACCAACAACTGCGGCATCTTCCGCGATGCCGACGGATTGCAGTCTGCCTTGAGCAATGTTAAGCAATTACAGAACCGATTCCAAAATGCGCGCGTGATGGATAAAAGCAAGCGTTTCAACACAGATATCCAGGGCGCGCTCGAAACCGAGAACTTGCTCGCCTTCAGCGAGGTGATCATCGCAAGTGCGCTGGCGCGCACCGAGAGTCGGGGAGCGCACTCCCGCATCGATTACCCCGAGCGGGACGATGAAAATTGGCTCAAGCACACTATCGCCCACAAAAACGGCGGCGAGTTACCGGTTCTCAGTTACAAGGATGTAAACATCAACTGGGAAAAGTGTCCACCCCAGGAACGCAAGTATTAACCGATTGCACCATTAGGAGCGCTCATCATCATGTCAGGCAACAGCCACAACAAAACAGCAACCTTACGCATTGAACGCTTTAACCCCGACGTTGACGAGAAACCTGCATTTGAAGAGCTGCAGGTGGAACTGATACCTGGAAAGACCATCCTGGATGCTTTGCTCGAGATCAAAGAAGAGCAAGATGGTAGCTTAACCTTTCGGCGTTCTTGCCGCCACGGGATCTGTGGCAGCTGCACGATGAACATCAATGGTACAAACATGTTAGCCTGCGAGTCAGCGCTCATCGATCATGTAAATGAGGATGAACTGGTAACGATCCGACCTCTACCCTCTGTGCCGGTCATCAAAGATCTGGTCACAGATCGCAGCAGCTTCTGGGAGCAATATCAACGAATTAAACCCTGGGTAATCCCATCGGAAGATGCGCCGGAGAAGGAATTCCTCATCAACCCGGATGAAGTCAGTTCGCTGAACAACGCGGAACGGTGCATCAATTGCGGTGCGTGCTACTCGGCATGCCCAGTCATCAGCATTGACAAGGGCTTTGTCGGCCCACATGCCATGCTGAAGGCATTTTTACGGGTGTCGGACTCGCGCGACAACGACCACGATGCGCACATGACAGACATCGAAACTCTATGGGACTGCACAACCTGCTACATGTGTGTTGAGCAGTGTCCCAAGGATTTAGAGCCAGGTCAGGTTGCCAGTACTTTGCGCAGTCTACTCGTTGAGGAGGGCAAAGTTCCGCGCACTCTCGGCGTTGCCCTGACCAGCACATTCCGCAATAAAAACCCTTTCGAGATGATGCACGCAGACCGCCTTGCATGGGCAGAGGGCTTACCCCTTCAAGACGGTTTGGTAGAACCTGTCGATGCACTTTACTTTGTGTGCTGTTTAGCCTGCTATGACCCGCGGGCGCAGAAGATCGCACAGGCGATGGCTACCTCGATGGACGCGGCCGGGGTCAACCTCGGCACGCTTGGCAGCGAGGAAGTTTGCTGCGGAAGCGAGATGCAACGCATCGGAGAGATGGGGTTGTTTGAGATGATGGTCGAGGAACTAACGGAGTCAATCAATAAGCCCCAAACCCAACAGATGGTTACGGCTTCACCGCATTGCTTCAACGTTTTCAGCAATCACTATCCTGACATCAATCTCAATGTAGAACACTACACACAGTATGTTGCCCGTTTGATCGCAGATGGGAAAATTGAGCTCAAGGGCGAGGTTAACAAGCGCGTCACCTATCACGATCCCTGCTACCTGGGCATTCAAAACAACATCTTCGACGAGCCGCGCTCCATCCTCCAGAGCATTCCCGGCATCGAGTTGGTTGAGATGGAACGCAATCGAAAGCAAAGCCTATGCTGCGGCGGTGGTGGTGGTCGGATGTGGTTTGAAGGGCACGCCTCCGGGGCTCACTTATCCCATGAACGTGTACGTGAGGCGGTCAGCACAGGTGCGCAGATACTTGCCACAGCCTGTCCATTCTGCCTGAACATGCTCGATGACGCCGTGAAAACGCTTGGTTTGGACGATCAAATTGAAGTCAAAGACATCATGGAATTAGTTGTCGAGGCGAGCTGACCTTATCTTCACAACAAAAGAGTCGTATGAGGGACTGTCCAAAGCTACCTCGCGGACAGCCCTCTCCATTTAAACCGTAGGGTCCGACCTTTTGGCTCAGCCCCTTTTAATTTTCTACGTTTAATCACTGGCTTCCTTCGCCTAAGGATACGCATTTTCCAGGCGACAGATTCCCTTTTTTAGGGGGCAAGATCCCCGATGACGATCACCTGGCCCGCACCTCCAGGAATGTAATCCTCGCCGTAGGCTTCGGCAATTTGAGCAATCTGCTGTTCTCCAGTGCAGTGAGTCGGTGTCACCTGCTTAACACCCATGCTGCGGAAATCGGCGATGATCGAGTCAATCTGACCTGGGTTGTAATTCCCGAGGTGGAAACCACCGATTACGAGGGCAATCTCGCCATCGACGATCTCGCTAGAACGTTCCACCATCTTCACGATTCCCGGATGTGCGCAGCCCGTGATGACGACGATTCCTTCGGGGGTCCTCACCACCAGCCCCTGCTCAGGCACTGACCCGCTGATCTCGCCCGTGGAAAACATCCCCGGGACAATTTCCACAGGGTCTGAGACCTCGATGATGGTGTGCTGTTCCCGCTGCGCCTGGGTAACCTTGCCAGCCATAGCGGCGGGGATGTAAATCTCAGGCTGAATCCCGGTCGCGAGCAGATCCTGTAATCCGCCGGTATGATCCCCATGCTCATGGGAGAGCACAATGGCTTCTATCGACTCTGGAACGACTCCCAAGACTTCCATATTGCCCAATAAGGACGGTCCATCCAACCCCGTATCGAAGAGCACTGTATGACCACTGTATTCGACCAGCGCTGCGAAGCCCCACTCGACGGTCAGCCGGGGATCTTCGGTCGTGTTATCGTATAGAATTGTCAGGCGCAAGCTGGCGCCGGGGATATCCGTCGGTTGGGGTGTTCTTGTGGGTTCAGCTTTCGTGGGTGGTGGTGCCACAGTCGGTGATGGCTCAGAGACAGCGCACGCGCTGGATAGCATCAGGACAAAAGTCAAGCTGACCGTAATGGGGCTTAGAGACTTCATATTTTTAACATCCCTTCATAGTGAGCGGGCTTGGAGAAATTCCATGCGGGATAGCTGTAGGTCAGCCTACACCACCCTTCCCTCTACTGCCACTACTCCCCAGGGTAGCCAAGAGGTTCAACGAGAATTCTGGCGCAGCTTAACAAATGCCGACCTGCTTAAGAAGATCTGCAGGCCGGCAGCAAAACTCTTGATGGATTATTTCCAATCGTGCATGAAACCAGGCAAGGTTGAGATGTGTGACTACCCGAGCGTTAGAACCCCTACGTGGTCTTTCGCCCCAGATACATTTTATATCCGTAGTAACACACGATACACAACACCGCAACGATTCCCCAGATTGGCAATCCCGCACGCAATGCCATGATCCAATTCTGATTTGTGAACATTCCGATGTATATCGTGATCGCTGCCCACACAATGATAAAAGTCCCGAAAAGCCAGAAACGCATCAGGTTAAGCAGCTTGGTATTTTCTTCGGACATCTCTATTCTCCTTTTAGTTACCCATCGCTGTCTGCGGAGGTAGAACAGGTCAACATCTCCGACCCTACACCTCAGAGTACGTCAAGACTCCAAACCTATGATGCAAGTTTAGTGCCCAAGTATAAAAACACAAAGGAAGCGTAAAAGGACGCTTCCCGTTATGCAACGACCCGTCCAGTGATCTGCGAAACAGCGCACTCGAATGTCAGGTATGGTCTACTTCACCTCACGATGGTTGCTTATCGGAACATTCGCGAAAGCTCATCGAGCCGGGCCATCTCATCATTTGTAAGTTTAAAGTTCATCACCGCCGCATTTTCCTCTGCCTGCTTCACTTTTGAAGCTCCAGGAATGGCAACGACTGCCTCTCCCTGGAAATGGATCAGCCAGTTTAACGCGATCTGTGCCGGTGTGGCATCGTGATTGATGGCAACTTCTTCCAGAGCCAGGATCAGTGGGCGACTTCGCTCGATTTCGCGTCGCAAGCGTATCCTCCGACTAAAAGGTGTCTTGTTGAGGATTTTTGGATCCTTATGGAACTTACCCGTTAACAAGCCCGACGCAAGCGGCGACCAGGCGGTGATGGTAATTCCTAATTCCTTCGCAGCAGCCAACACACCATTGGTTTCGATCTTCCGATGGAGCAGGCTGTACTGCATCTGGTTTGCCGCCAACGGTATTCCGCGTTTTTGCAGTGCTGTATGGGCGCGCCGCATTTGCTCGGCGTTGAAGTTGCTCACACCAACCGACCGGATCTTTCCTCCTTCTACCAAATCCGCCATGGCATTCATCTCAGCCTCCGGAGGGGAAAACCCCCAGGGCTGATGGACCATATAGAGATCGATGGAATATCCATCCAGGAAGCGGATGCGGTCATGAATAGTGCGGGGGATATTGCGCGCAGTCCTGAACATCGGGAACCATTTGGTCGCAACGATGACTTCATCATCTTTTTTCTCAGCAGCTCGCAAACCGTTAGCCAGTCCCTGCTCTGAGCGGCCGCCGCCGTAGATCTCCGCGGTATCAAACCAGTTGATGCCGCCATCTAGAGCAGTTCTTATGATCCCATCCATAGTCTCCTGGGATATTTCAGGGAACATCATCCCGAAAATACCTGCACCACCAGCGAATTGCATAACGCCCAATCCGATGGGTGTAATATCAATGTCCGTTTGCCCGAGGCGTCGCATTATTCTAGGTTCACTCAACGTCATGCCCTTTCTCCACAATTAAGATTCCACATCGTCGATCTATCTGAGCTTCCGATATTCCGATCAGGAATTATTTTGTTTAATTTGACCCGGCAACAAGAAAACCAGAGGTATCCCGAGCATCATGATGATCGCGCTATACAGAAACCCCTGTCGTAGGCCGACCAAATCCCCCACCCTGCCCAAAATCACAATCACAACCGCGCGGATGAGAAACCCCATGGCCATGTAAACACCGTTCGCCAAGGCGCGATTTTCCAGGTAGCTCTCCTGCACCCATGCCATGATTACCGGCGTTGGTGACAGCGCAAAAAAGCCGAGTGCCGGCAATAGCAGCGCCTGTACCCATCCACTCGTACGCAGGAAAGCGAGGGCGAGTAGGGGTGTAACGACCATCGAGATTATAAGAATCACCTTGCGCCCCACCTTATCGCTAATAGACCCGCCGACCATCGCACCCACAACAGCGGCCGCCTCTAAAATTGTCAAAGCCGCTCCTGCAAGCCATAATCCCACACCTTCGTCAACGAGAAAGATGGGCAGGTACGTCGTAAGTGAGGCGCTCATGAATGAACGGGCGACAAGAACTCCTGAAAGAGGCACCATCATTGGTCGCATGGCTCGCAGTGCAGCTCGCCAAGGAAGAGCATCTGCTGCTCCTGGATCTCGTCCAGGGATCGATCTCAGTCGAAGATAAAGAATTACAGAGACGATCCATCCGCCGATCATCAACCAGGTCAATCCACCCAGAGTTAGATAACCGATGGCGGTGACCAACAGTATGGGACCTACGGTCCGCCCCAATTCACCACCCACCATCCAGAAACCCATCGCCCTGCCCAAACTCGATCCAGAGACCCGGCCCGCCATAACTGGGCCAACAGCGTGCAATCCTGCCGAGCTGAACCCAGCGATGAACAGGAAAATAGCCAGAACCGAATAACTCGGCGCGATTCCCAGTAGGCTCATCATTGTGCCTGTTATTGCCGGTGCCAGGATCACGGCATAGCGCATGCTGATGCTATCCGCCAGATGGCCGATAAAAGGTTGGAGGATGGAAGGGCCTTGCATGAAAAGCGAGAGCAGCCCCGCTTCGGTTTTTAATAAGGAGAATTTTTCTATTAAGACGGGTAGAAGGGGCGCTAAAAACGCGGTGTAAGTATCGTGGACGGCGTGACCTGCTGAAAGTGTGACTACGTGATCGGCCTGGAAGGGGCCTAACTCTAACTCTTCATTAGGTAAATCGGCATCATCTGCCCTATCCATTATTGGGTTTGTTTCAGTCACGGAGTCTCCCTGGCACGAAAGGGGATTTTACCATCGTCCCCGGCTAGACATAAGTAGATCGTAAGTCTCGGGTCATGAGGATTATCCGAGAATACAAAGAGAACTTTAGCGTTTCCGCAGAGTGCATTCGGAAAAAGTCTGTTGTACTAAGGTGTGGGTGTTGGGTGAGAAGGCCAGGCGATTGCCACCCACTCTGAGTACCCGTGCTTCTCTGCCGTATAGATCCTCGCGCTAGATGGCTCTACACACCCCGGCTCGTCTATCAGGATGGCGGGGGGGGCCCAGAACTGAAGCGGCGTGAAGCGCAGCTGGCCGTCCACGCATAGCCAGCCCTCGATCAGATATCCACGGTTATCGTCTAAGCTCATGGATATCAGATCCCAATTGACCATGACCTCGTCGCCGAGACGGCTGGCGCGCACGTTGCGAGGTGCCCAGTAGAACTCCGTGTAGGGAAGCAGCGTGCGGATCTGGACCACGCTGGATACGTCGTAAGTGAGCTCTAAAAACTCGGTCTTCACCCAGCAGTAGTCCATATAGGTCCAGGGATCCACATAAACCCAGGTACCTTCCTGATTGCGGCCCAGAACCGTGACGCGGTTGCCCGGGTAGAGGCCCCATTCATAGAGATAGGCAGCGCCGGGGCCATAGCGGCAGTTTGCCTGGACGATGACACTACCGCGGAGTTCCGGTGTGGCGGTAGGCGTAGGTGTGATACTTGGCGTATATGTGACTGTGGGGGTAAGTGTGATTGTGGCCGTAAAAGCGGGTGTAGGTGTAAATGTCGCCGAGGGTGTCGTACTCGGGGTAAGGGTTTTTGTGGGCGCTTGGGAAGGGGTGAATGTTGGTGTAATCGCCGCCGTCGGTGTGGGGGTGGGTCTGTGCGCCCAGATGAAGCCACCTCCAAAACCGATAGCTAACAAGAGCAGTCCGAAGGGGACGAGGAGAATCAACCAGCGACGCATGATCCCCATTCTTTGCGCGAATTGTATTCCACGCAAGCTGTGCTATGCCAAGACGCAGCGCTAGCGCTGCAAAAGTGCGAATAAAACATAACACATAGATATCGGACCATTTCCTGGGTTCCCAGCTACGCGGGATGCTCGAAATTAGAAAGAAGAGACCGGTTGTGTCGAAAGATCTCTCCTATAAGTACGTCTTCGACACTGCCTAGCGTACCTCCGGCTTTTGACCTGCGTAATCCTACGAAAGTACTTGTGCTCCGGGTCAGGTTCTAAATTTCTGTTTGCGTAGTGGATAAGGATTCACTCCTTTTCATGTGATGGAACTATCACGAGCAACATCACAGGGATTTCTCGGTCGCCGTTTCACGGCTCTCTCGAAATGACATCAGGGAAAGCCAATATCGTTTCAAGCCCAATATAGAAAAAGCCCCCGCAGTGCGGGGGCTTTCTGTGATCAGCTCTGAGAGCTTATACGATCGTTACGCTTGCGGCCTGGGGTCCCTTGGGACCTTGTTCAACTATGAACTCCACGCGCTGGCCTTCATCTAGATTGCGAAAGCCATCACCCAAGATTGCTGAATAGTGGACAAATACATCGTCACCATCTTCGCGCTCAATAAAGCCGTAGCCTTTGCTACCATTGAACCACTTAACCGTTCCAAGAACTCGTTCCGACATTAGATATTGCCTCCTTATGGCAAATTACAAATTAGGTGCTATGTCTCGTTCTCGGTGGTCGGGTTTTCAAACAAACCGGCCCGAGCATTCAGCTCAGGCCTTGATCTTACGACTTCCAGACAGAACTTACATGCAACCTTCGAGCCCAGATACTAACATAGGTTCCCTTATATGTACAGGGCAATTATTAACCCGACATTTGGATAAAATCCCAGGATTTTCCTTAGATGCCTATAGCGTTTTGGTCAAAGCCAAGGACTGCAATTTCTTAGCGGGTGTATCCAATTTATCCTGGGCGTCAGTGATGAACTACCAGCACTTCCTTAGTTGGTTATAATTGAACGGCCTAGAAATGGCCAGCATACACCTTAGTGGAGGCAAATATGTCTGATGCAAACTTTTTTTTAACGCTTGGTAAAGTAATTATCGCCGCAGCCTGGGCTGATGGTGAGGTAGCACACGATGAAGTGAACTGCTTGAAAGACCTGCTCTTTCGTCTCCCCGGTTTGACCGGTCGGGAGTGGGCAATGCTGGAGATGTACATTGAAGCCCCGGTTGGACCTACCGAAAGAGAACGATTGATCGAACAGCTCCAGACTGAATTGATGTCTTCGAGCGATAAATCGATCGCTCTTCAGAGTCTCGATGACCTGATGCTGGCGGATGGCGTTGTAACCGAGGAAGAGAAAGCCATCGTTAATGAGATTAAAGCCCAAATCGAATCGGCAAACGTCGGTGTTTTCAGCCAACTCGGTCGGGTAGTGAAATATTCCATTCAACGACGAGAAGTCGCCTTGTCCGCTGCGCCGAACCGCGAGGAGCACTTTGAGGATTTCATCAAGAACAAAGTCTACTACGAGGTCCAACGGAGACTTAAGCTTGATAAAGCAAGTTTAGATATCGAAGAGGATCGCTTAAGGAAATTGAGTCTCGCCGGCGGACTGATGGCCCGGGTCGCACATGTCGATCTAGAGGTCTCGGACGATGAATATAAAGCCATCGTGAGTTCACTTATCACCGAATGGGGAATAACCACGGAAGAGGCCGCATTTGTCACTGAGGTCGCGGTATCTGAAATTGGTCCCGATATGGATTATTACCGCTTAGCGCGGGAGTTTTTCACCTCAACAGACCGCGAGGAGCGAGCTAAATTCCTGAATATCCTTTTCTCCATAGCCAACGCTGATGGGTTCGTGTCTAACGAGGAAACTGAAGAGATTCGTGCAATCGCCAACAGTCTTCGAATGACACACAGGCAGTTTATCGACGCTAAGAAATCGATCCCGAAGGATCAACGATCTAGTTGAAAACCGAGGGCTATATGGGGGGTGTACGCCTAGGAAGTGATAATTTCCGCGGCAGCTAGCTCAAGCTTGAGCGCCGCCAGTGACTGGTTGATGTCACGAATAAAAATGACCAGCGACCCTATCAAACTCACCATGGAAACCATGAACAGTGCCACAATGATCCATGCAGTCCCAATCTGCCACAATGCCATGGAGAAAAGCACAATGATAAGGATCGCGGCAGCCAACGCGCTGATCGAAGCCAGCGCAATTGCCAGCCGGATCATACGCGCCCGCCCCCACAGGATTCGAAGCTGAGCCACGGTCTTCTCCCTTTTCGCCTCAGCGGTGTTTGGAAGGCCTCCAACCAGGATCCTCGTTCGGTCAATCGCTCTGCCAAGACGATTCGTCATTGTCAGCAACAGCAATCCGATACCTGAAATCAGAATCGCGGGGCCGATAGCAGTCTGAAGAACTGGGATAAGCTGTGCTACTGATGGGATTTCCATATTAAACCCTTTGATACCTTTCGCCGTTATCTCTTCATGACCCGATAAATAAAACTTATACGTAGAGATCTCAATAGCAGGTTCTTCAAGTTGTTCGAACAACGAAGATGCCAGAATCCCCTCATCAGGGTCAATCTACATCACTCATTCTCAAAAGATAAATATCCCGATAATGAACGGCAGCAAGACGAGCAGCGCCATGAGCGGGTGTCCACGCCGGCCCTCGTTGCCGCTATCCCAAGAGAACATATAGATCGCCAGCCCAAACGAGAGAATTCCACTCAAGAACAAAGCCACAACCGATCCCCACGGGCTAAAATCCGTAACTTGACCCATAGCCAAAGCGTTGAAGGCGTTCATTGCGTGGGTTGCCGGCAAGAGCTGGGAGAATTTCAAAACCGTGTCGGGCAATAAGCTGGATGGGAGCATCAACCCCCCCAACAACATAGAGGGGAGATAGATGAGCTGCGACCACATCACCGTCATGCGCGTGCTGGACGAGAGCACGCCAATCAACACACTCATACCAGCAGAAGCGAAAGCCATCACAACGAATATAACCAGATAGTTGAGCCAATTTACTGGCGCCGGGGCATCAAAAAGCAGTGGAGCGGTGACCGTGATGATTGCCGCCACAATGACCAGATGCAACACAGTGGTTAATGCTGGAATAATCAAGATTGAACTTGACGGTACTCCGTTGATCTTGTAGGAGCGGTATATGCCATCTTCCCGGGCTTTAACGAGAGGATCGGGAATGCCAAGAAGCGTGGCCGACAGGATGGCGAAGGTGACCATGGCCGGAATGAGAAACTCAAGGAACATCGGGTTGATTCCGGGCATGATAAAAGCCATCATAAAATAGAACCCCAACGGAAGGAGGTAATTCACTAACAAGAGCTGCTTATCTCGTATTCCAGCCCGGAACTCGAAAGAGAAGTGATTGACGAACGCGGTCATCGGTCACCTCCAGGGGATGTGATTTCAAGAAAACGATCTTCAAGTGAAGGACGCTCGACACGCAAGTCGATCAGCGCATCATCATGGGTTTCGATGTGAGAAATAATCGCTGCGAGCGTAAGTCCGATGTCCGTGCTGAAGTAGATGCTGTATTCATCCTTGGACCCTTGCTGGCTTACTGCCGGGAAAGAGACCTCTGGAGCGGAAAGGCTTGAGCTTTGCGTACGGACCGAAACTTTGGTTAACCCCGCCCCTTCTGCGGTGATCTCGATGGGAGTTCCTGTGGTTGCGATTTGACCTCTCAGCAGGATGGCGATCCTATCCGCCATCTCTTCGGCTTCCGCCATGTCATGTGTGGCCAGGATGATGGTCGTGCCAGCTTTTTGTTGCTCACGCATGATCTCGTGCAGCTCGACGCGCGTTGCGACATCCAGCCCGGCGGTCGGTTCGTCTAGAAAAAGCACAGAAGGATCATGCGCAAGTGCCAGGGCAAGTGAAAGCCGCCGTTGTTGGCCGGTTGAGAGCTGGTGGTATTGTGCATCCCTCTTCTCTGATAAGCCCAGGCGATCTAAAAGGTCATACCGAGCACCTACGCCATGATAGGCACAGAAAAACTTCATCGCCTCATCAACGGTGATACTCTCCGGCAGACCTGAGGCCTGCAGCTGCACACCAATCACATTTCGCAATGTTCTCGGTTCGCGGGTTGGGTCAACTCCAGCCACCCGTAATGAACCGCTATTCGGTGAACGTAAACCTTCCAGGCTCTCCAATGTGCTCGTTTTTCCAGCGCCGTTGGGGCCGAGAAGACCAAAAATCTCGCCTTGATTTACTTCAAAACTGATGCCATCTACGGCGATGAAATCGCCATAGGTTTTACGAAAATCTCTCACTTCAATAACTGGATTTACCATCTTGGAATAGTTCCTCCTGTATCAACGATACTATGCTTTGATAAACTTAAACACCCAGTCTAGATAGGCGATTGCCAAGTTTCTCACACTAGATATTTATTGCCAAGAGTAAATAACTCAGCGCTCTGCGAAGCTAGCGGCATTTTCTGAGCCTTTTTCAAGGCAATATTCTTCCTGGCGACGTCAATTTCGATCAGCCTCATTGAATTTCCAATGAATCGTTGCACACGGGCAGCAGCTGATCCGCCGAGGTTTGTGCCTGGATACGAATTTAAGTGGAAATTGGTTCGATTTTACAGAGCTCTCTGAAATTGCAATACTCACAGACACGTCGGTTGCTAGTTATTGGAAATAACGATTTTTCTTTGGGGATGTTCTTTTCCACATCCTGGCAGTAGGCGGACATCTCTTCTGTCTCAACCCTCACCCTCTGTGCAAATTCCCCAACATCTTTCTGCTCAAGACGCAGTTCCATCTCGAAATAATCTGGAGAGAGGTAGGCGATGATCGGTCGAATCACCTGTGGTTCTGTTTCGAAATGGAAGGATGCCCAGGCTGCATAGCCGATTAACTGCGCGCCGTGCTTGTCTTCATCCTGCTTGCCTGTCTTCCAATCAATGACAAAGAGCTCCTCCTGAACCGGAAGGAGAAAATCCACTTTGCAATAGGCCTTCATACCATCAATGCGCGTCTCACCAAAACCGGGCGGCTCGATGAGCCAGCGATCGTACCGTTGCAGCTTCGGGTCGCAGAGCCATTGGAAACGCTCGCTTCCGAGCAGGTTCTCGAGTGAGTTCTTCACCTTTGGGAAGACATCATCGAGGCTGATCTCCTCTCTTTCAGCGTAATAGACCTCCGAAAACACCTTCGAATTGCAGCGACCCTGGGTAATATCCTTTGCATATTCAAAGAGACGATCCGTATCTACCGCTTCCTGTGTGAGTGCGAGACGCCGGAGCAAAACGCGGAGGATGTCGTGAGTGATTGCGCCGGTTTCGAGCGGGATGGTTGTTAATTCTTTGAGCGCCTCGATCCTGACCCTCGGGAACTCGGGGTCATATTTAGCGTAGTACTGGTAGTAGTACTTGCGTTTACAAATCGAGAACACGTTGTAGCGAGTCATGGACCAACCCAGAATCGGCGTGTATTTAAAACGTTTCAATTCCATCATCTATACTCTCTCTCGATGCGTTCCTGACCATTCCCTTATACTTAGTTTATTTTTTTTAGCCTCGATTGGAATGCTGGGGATGGATCTGGTCCAAGCATTAGCAATTAACCACAGTGGTGTCGTTCTCCGCTGGACTCTTATGCAACTTCAATTTCTCTAATACTACAACAGGATGATGACCATGCACTAACTTCATCGCCATGAATCATGGGAAGCCGTTTATTACCCCCCCCGAGGGAATTCACTTGATTGGACATTGATTGTGAACCAATCTCAGCCATCGCTCAACGGGCGGATGGCTTGCGAGGAGTATGCGTTATAGCCAAGATTGGAAAAGAAAATGGAAATCTACAAGGCGGTTCTGTGTAGGATGAAAGCACTCTAGAGCGAGAAAGGATTTTCTACTTCAGCCTAGCGACTGGCGCAGAAAATCCTGGAGAGCCAATATAAGCCCTCATCTCGACTTAATCTGGAAAAAGCAAATTAGATAGGACTATTCTGGTGCTGCTGTTTATCTTTTCGAGACTGAAGCATCATCAAGATAAGAATAATTGCCCAGAGAACTATTCTAACCGTCGTCGCCTTGATGCTGTCCGGGGCAACCACATCTCGATAAGCAATTTGCAAAACCACCATCACGGCACTGTGGCTAACAAATGTGGCAATAGCGGCTGGCATAGCAAACTTGCTGCCTTTCCAAATAAGGATGGCGGTAATGAAGACGGATATTAGGCCCACGATAAGGTTATAGATCGGGAGCCAATCAATCACGTAGTAGTCCATGACCTTGCCCAACACAACCTGGCCGCCGGCAAAGATAGACATCGCCCCGATTGCAAATGCGATCGCTGCAGCTATTTTTCTGTAAATGGAACTCATTGTTTTTCTCCTGTATTTTTTCTCCGCAATAAAAGGGGAATTGGCATAATAAAAGGTGTCGTTCTCTTATAAGCCAGATACTCGTCTCCAAATCTTTTTTCAAGTTCCTCCTCTTCAACGAACTTGGTAAAAAGCAAGATGATCACCGAAAAAGCTAATACCATAACCAATGAACTGATGGAACCAATCAAAACACTGATTCCGAAGAAGAGGTGGATCAACCCAAAATACAGTGGATTACGACAATACGAATATGGCTTTTCGACAACAAGGTTTTGCGTAGCCATCAAAGGCATCGGTGTGCCTTGTCCAATCACTCTTTGAGCCTTGATAGACCACATCAGGAAGATTAGACCCAAGGTGATTAAACATCCACCAAGCACTGTTCTGGCTACAGGGGTTAGAAATAACGGTAGCTGTAACCAGGGATCCAAAATGAGTTTGGGAATGATAAAGAGAAGAGCAGGAAAGAAGAATGCGTAAACAAAGACAGGGAGTGCTTTAGCCAAAACCCGCCTTCCAAGAGTAGGTGGAAGATTGGAAGCATCTGCTAGTTTCTCTGCAAGTTTCATGTGCTATCTCTTGTGAGACCTCTTCTGGCCTTCTAATTACTCTATCGTTGGTTGTTCGGCTTTCTTACGCCGATTGCGCTGCCATTTGGTGAGATAGGGGATCAGGTATAGATAGATCCCGCTGATAACCAGCAGCAGCATCAAGATGGATTGAAGTTGCTCTATTTGGGGCGGCAGGTGTTCAGTTCCCCCTCCGGAAAACTTTGAAATAACCGCAAGAGGGATGATGATGATCGTTGGGATGGCTATCCAACGGTGGAATCTGCGAGTCCATTTGTTAAACCATTTCTTCATTTTATATCTCCTTGTTCTTCTTTCTCGACAGTCTGAATGGCTCTTTCTAGTAGATCGAGCAGGGTCGTTCTTTCTTGAGGTGTGAGACCAGTGAGCAGGCGTTCGAACTTCTGGCAACGGAATTCGTTCGTACGTTGAAACAGTTCCTGACCTTTTGGGGTCAGAAAAAGCTGCACAGCACGCCCATCCTTGGGATCGGGCTGGCGGGTGAGCAAACCCGCTCCTTCTAATTGGCTCACACCGATGCTCACCGTGGGTTTTGACAGTTTTAGTCCGGAAGCCATGGCTTGAACCCCGCACCCCGGGTTTGAAGCTGAGTATGTAATGAGCGCTAATTGAGATAGCGAGATGTTAGCTTCCTTTGGTGGAGCAGTCTGTGGTCCCCACTGGCGTAGTCTGTCCATAAGGAGCAGAAATCGTCCTGCTGATTGTTCAAGATTGTTTGCCATGAGCTTTATTCCTGACTAAGAACACCGCGATTGAAGTATTTTATAAAAGGTTCAGATCACTCTGATTGGGGAATCCAAAAGAGAGATCTAGCCAGCTTCGTTCTCGCCCTGTACAGCCTTTTCCAAGATGCTCATGAATTCGTCCAAGGGCACACGATGAATGCGTGCGGCTGTCTTAACAGTAAGTACCTTGCCCAAGATTCTGCGCAATGAAAATCGCCCAACGCGCTGGACGCCAAATATTTCCATGACATCGGCAATATCACCGTACTCGTTGAGAATGTCTGCGACTCGAGTGTTTTCTGTTATTTTCATTTGTTTGCTCCTTATGATTGAAATGGTCCTTAACGCCATCTGTGAATTTAATTTATTCTCCACAAGAAACTGAGTTTCTACTTTATTTTCCTGGGAGGTTTGCGAGTTCTATGCTCGATTGTGTATTAAGTTACATGCCTATCTCTTGAAAAACTCGGTTTCTCCCTATTGATAATAGGCGTCCCGTAAGCCGAATTAAGACTAATATCAACCGATGATCAGGTAGTTTTCTCAGCACCGTCGATCCATTGAGTGAGCATTTTATTGCTCCTGGGTAAAACAAGCATGATTTTCAAAGACAAGGCGAGTATCGGGGCAAGAAAGAACATCGAAAACTTAGCGGATTCCATGGATATCACCACACCCAACGGTATGCCTGCAACAAGGGTCAACAGAGCCGCACCCAGACCCAGTGGCAATGCCCATTTTTTGCGAGTCAGCAAGGCAACGACAAAGCTTCCTAACGCTATGGAGGCAATCCAATTAAGACGCTGACCAACGATAAAGAGTGTGCTGCCAATGCCACTTCCTGATAACATTTGGTCAGTAGCTGCGACACCATTCATAAAGGCCATCACATACGCCATGCCTGCCAACGTACTGATAGCGATGATTTTGGGGTCGATCCGACGAACATAAGTCAACAGGAGAAAGAAAGCAATGATGTTGGGTATGAAAACGAAGGCGTATATCGGAGAGATGCCCCGACTCATGGCAGGAATTAACATGAAGAAGCTTAGCAAACTGAGCACATTGGCAACGATGGCACTGCCCCAAGCCCAATTCTCTCTTTTGATAAATCCGTACGCCGAGACTGCCCAGATCACTCCGCCAATAATACCGATGTCATTAACAACCGGCATGACATATTTAGAGACACTCAGTCCATCCGCGATGATCTCTCCACCAGCTCGTCCTTCTGCCATTTCAGATGCCATGATCGGATCATATACCTGTAAAAAACCGGCATAGATCACAACAATACCCAGAATCGCACCAATAAGAGAGATTACAGCACCGACACTTGATCTCTTTTTCATGAGGGGTTGCCTTTCAATGCCTTAATGAAACATTGTGATGGATTGTATCGATCACGGTCCCTATATACTTAGTTTGCTAAACTAAGTATATCGCCTGTATCGGGTGGTGTCAACGCAAGAATTATCTGTTTATGGAACATGGAAAAGGTTCTAAGAAAAGAGGGCTGATGGGGATTGAACATGCATTCCGGGAAACGGCTGCGTACAAGCTCGCGAACGTAATATCCACACGCCATCCGGTGGTGAATACCTTTATCCGATAGTTAGAAAATCATGAACGTAGACATCAAGCTGGTCCGATGGCTACAACGAGCTATACGCAGGAAGGATAACCGCGAGTGAATGTGGTTTTCAGTCAAATTTAACGTTTAACGATAACGAAGCCGATTTCCATGTGCATAGAAGAGGATATACTTGAGCTCAGCTAGCAGTCACATTGTGAAAGAAAGAGATTCAAATGGTAAAAATGGAGACCAGCGGACACACAAAAACCGACGATCGTATTCTGTGGCTGGCGCGGATCATTGTCGGCGCAGTTTTCCTGATGAATGTTTCCTGCGCCCTCGCCTTTATCCTGAAGCCCGAGTCATATTCCCCCGGGTTTGAAGTTGCTGGTGTGCCAGGGAGGATTTACGTCCAGGGTATGGGGATCCTCTTCCTCATGTGGAACGCCACCTACCCTCCGGTGATTTTTCACCCGATCCGCTATCGATCCTTATTCGTCGTCGTCCTTATTCAGCAAGCGATTGGTTTTGCTGGTGAAACCTGGCTTTGGTTGACAATGCCAGCCGGACATTCGCCCCTCCGGGCTACTGGACTCAGATTCATGCTCTTCGACGGGATCGGTCTAATTGCTATGGCGGGAGTATATTGGCTTTTAATGCGCCAAAGGGCCCGCAGCCGCCTCTGAATCCCCGCGCATAGCCACGAGCAGGCCAACTCTGGGATAGCCAAATAATTCGCACTGCCAGGATATCGCTGCAACCGTAGACATCTATCGGCATGGGCGGAGCGCTCATAATCCCAACGCTCTACATTTGTCGCATGAATATAAAACCTATAGAATGATGCGCATTATGGGCTGTTCTGACTTGTAACCCAAACCAGGTCCGCAAGATCCGAAATATCTGCCCTGCTAAGGATCTGACGGTTGCAGCCCCATATCTACTGAAATTCCACTCGTCGCGTTTACAAGACAGACACACACTTGTTGGCACACGGATGGTCATCATGAATAGACATCGATCCCTCCACCCTGTTGCCCATCTCATTGGTTTTTGTTTTCTCACTGATCATCAAACATGCCCCCTCGGGAGGTGGCGATGAACTCAAAGCTGCGGCTTATTCTTGCATTGTTTTGTATCGGCATTGCAGCATGCAATAAACCAGAACCTGTTCGCCCGACACCTCCATTCAATCAAACCTGGATCGACGCTCCTCTGCATGGATCCACCCTGCCCATGGCACCCAATAAAATCGTTTTCCACGCTGCCAGCCCCTCCGGGATAGACGGCTTCGAAGTTCAAATCAACGGGGCAGTACTTAATACGGTGGCACCGACCTCAACCGGATCGGGTGGGTCGGATTATGGGACTCTATTCCATGGGGAATCCACATGGTCCCCACCTGCCCCGGGCACATACTTTATCTCAGTACGATCTAAAAGCAGCGTCGGATCCTTCGGTCAATTCGCTCAGGCGCAGGTTACCGTGGTGAGCAATCTTGAACTTCAGGCGAGCACGCCCCCAGCCGTGTTGACTCTACCGGTGACCGAAGGTTTGCCTGTCTTCACACCCCCACCATCTCCTACATCGGCTCCCACGCTAACCCCTACCTTCACACCCACACCGGTTCAAGTAAGCGAGGGGGTCCCGGATCCCGAATTCTCCAGCGATGCTTTCTACTACCGGGGGAGTTGCAGCCCCAAGCAACTGACCATCGAAGTGAGCATCCAAGACCCCAGCGTTTACAGCGTGGTGCTCTTCCACCGGCTAAAGGGTACCGATAGCGGCGAAACGACCCCGTGGACAAACGTGCCGATGACACCGCTGGGAGGAGGCTATTTCAACCGCACGCTCCAATCGGAAACCGATATCCCGGAGTTCAACAGATTCCTGAGCTCTACCCTGCAGGTGCAGATTGTGGCCACGAAGCAGGACAGTACTGAGATTGGTCGGACAGAGGTACTCTCTGAAGTGATCCTCAAAACGTGCGCCGCTGCCGGAACTGGATAGCATGAAAATCGGGAGAACATCTCAACTTTGTGGATATGGATCGAACAGATTAGCTTATGCAAAACAACGTCATGATGGACATTTCCCAATCATGGTTATATCTGCTTACTTGCAGATTTCGTCACACGGAATATGGGAGGTCATTCGATGGGTAAGAAGCTAACTCCCCTAAGGATAGGACTTCTTGTGTTCGTCCTGGTGATCGCCATCGGTCTGGTGGTTTACCTGAGCAGCAAATTCATGCAGTACCGGCAAATTGGGGAAGGGCTTGTTCCTGATTCAACAGGGATCACGATCTCCATTACCAACCCTGGCTCGGGCTATATCGCACCCGCCGGTGTTCTGCAATCCATTTCAATCCTGGCTTCCGGACCTGCGCCGTTGCTTGCGATCGAGTTGTGGGCAGACAACGAGCTGGTGGGCGTGCAGGGTGCGCCGATAGCAGGTGGAGTAACCCCATTAACGGCCAGCTTTTCCTGGCTCTCTTCTGAGCCGGGTGCGCATGTTCTTCGTGCTCGCACGAATGATGCTGGTGATCAGATCGCTGAATCAGATATTGTTTGGGTTTACATAGACGAGGGTGTGAATTCTTCGGGAGAGACCCACGTCCTGTCAACAGATCCACAGGTAAGCCCCCCGTCATCCGAGGAACCTATAGGACAGGCCGAAGCCTGGGCGCCCTCCTTTGGAGGTTTCATGGAGTGGATAATCGGCAACGATCATTCGTTGGAAGCGCCCGATCTTACAACTCAAGTTGAAGGTTGTAGTGTTAAGTTATTGATCCACGACAATTCCGATCAAGAGCTTGGTTTCTCGGTTTTTCGCACGCCAGAGGGGCAGACCCAGAACCCGACACCGACGTTCGTCTTAGGACCTCATGCAGGTCTGGGATGGTTTGAGACAGCGGATACTCTCACGCAGGGCGGACTTTTCAGCTATGTGGTTGAGACATTCACTGATCAGGGCGATTCGGCACTGAGCAATCCTATCCTGGTGAACGTAAATTCAGAAGGTTGTCCACCTCATGAAGACGAGCCCACACCCTATTATCTGAAATTGAAGAACTTTAACCCACCATCAAATGTCGCCAACCTTTATTGCTATGTCTCTCAAGGTGGTGGGGTATGGCAACGCACCCCCCCCGTGGGATTCTTCCCTCCGAGCATTATTACTGGGCCCGAAACGGGTCAACCAGGCATCCAACCTCCTGAGCTCGAATCCGTTCAGCCAACGGAGGACGAGTATTATCATCCCGCGAATTCTTTCTTCGACGTATCGATAGATCTATCTCAAACCGGCCCTGGCAGTTCCGAAGGGAGCGACACGATTTACTGGGATTGTTGGGCATGGGTAGCTGGGCAAGTTCGTTCTCAAGGTCAATTCCAGGTTGCTGTCGACACGCTTCAGAAAGGAATGATCAAGTTAAACGATTCTGAGTTATTAGCTGAGATGGAGTTTGAGATCGGACCGATAGATTATCTTGATCCTCTCTTCCCACCCCTACCTACTATCGACCCTCAGCTTCTCGCGCCCACAATTTACTTCTCAACAGAGACCTCTGACTGCACCAACCGCCTCCCAGGGACAGTGAAGCCAGATTTCGAGATTCCAATGTGTCATCCCGGGGAGGATATCGATATCTTAAACCCGGGAGACCTCACACAACACCCGCACGCATACCTTTTCTGGGATTTGGATAACAAGATCAACTGCGGCAATCCCGGTTATTGCGTTGATCCCTCCGATCCGAGCAGCCTGGATCAATGGGGTTACTTCGTCGCCGAAGCCGGCTATAACCTTTACGATCTGGATGTAAGCAACATAGTCCCTGTAAAGACGTTTTACAGTCTGAACGATATTCTTTACATCGTCCCTGCGGACGAGTCGTGTGGCGGTGTGCGCACCTTTAAAATTCGAACGTTCGTGAAGCTCTTCGGTTCTGAAACCATCTACGAATCAAAAGGTCTGGGCACTATCCTCAGCTTCGTGGAACCCTGTGGCACGCTTGTGCTCACAGTAGCTACACCTGAACCCATCGAGGTGGAAATCGCTACGCCAGAGATCCTTGAAGCAGAGGTCGCGACTCCAGAAATTCTCTATTCGGCGACAGCGACTCCAGAGACGCCATAGATGATGTGATAGCCCCTGAAGAAAGATGACACCTATGATCACGTGTAAGCGCTGTTTCGCCCGATATGGCTGAAGAAAACAATAGACACGATAGATCTTATAAACCAGAGCGAATCGCGACCAACAGCATCTTCATACAGCAAACATCGTGAGGACAATATGAAATCCAAGAGGAAATTCGTGCTATTAGGGCTGGGATCCCTCATTGTGATCTCGATCGTTATTGTTCTTGGTGTCATGAAGAACCGGCAACCAGAACTTCAGGAACCATCAGATATAACCCCTGGATCCGCAATCGATTGCCTACGAAGAATTGAAGTCGGCGTCCAGGCGTCCTCCGCAGTTATCTGTGGAGAATAGAGATGAACATGAAGGATCGTGCATCGATACACATCCAGAACTTGCATAAATATTTCGGTGAAGTTCAGGCGCTAAAGGGCGTAAATCTGGCGGTGGACGGCGGGCAGATTTTTGGGTTACTTGGCCCAAATGGCGCCGGGAAAACAACCCTCATCCGTCTGCTAATCGGAGCAACAAAACCCACGTCGGGGGATCTTTCGGTTCTATCATTGAACCCTACAAAACAGAAACGCGCCTTGCGCCAGCAAATCGGTTATATGCCGCAATCACCGGCCTTGTATGAGGACCTTTCTCCGACAGATAACATCCATTTCTTCGGCCGTGCCCATCATATTGACAAATTATCCGAACGAGTAGATGAAGTCCTGGAGTTTGTGGGACTGAATCAGCGCGCACACGATCCTATTTATAAATTCTCTGGCGGCATGAAACAGCGGG
Source organism: uncultured Anaerolineales bacterium (assembly GCA_965195195.1). Classification (GTDB taxonomy): domain Bacteria; phylum Chloroflexota; class Anaerolineae; order Anaerolineales; family E44-bin32; genus E44-bin32. The sequence continues at coordinate 23,553 of CBDAFF010000056.1, forward strand.
TGTCTTTGGCTTGTGCGCTGGTACACCAACCCCAAATGCTGTTCTTGGATGAGCCGACATCGGGTATTGATCCTAAGCTGAGGGAGGCTTTTTGGGAGCATTTTCGGGAACTGACTGCCAAAGGCGTGACCATCATCGTCAGCACCCACCAAATGGATGAGGCTTTATATTGCGATAAATTGGCCATCCTCCACGAGGGAATACTCCTTGCTGACGACACCCCCCGCAAGATGTTGTGGAATAGCCGAGCAAAAATAAAGATCTGGCGCGGCCCTGAGGTGATCGAGCAAGTGGTCACCAGCTATCCCGATGCACTACCAGGCTTGTTGCAGAAAGATGGGTTAGATCCAGCAATCAGCCGCATCGAAATCGAGGAAGACAGACTGGAAGCCGTCATTCTGCGTATGATAGACGAGCAAATCGGGGAGAAGGGCAAAGGAGATCGTACATGACCCTCTCAATTAAACGAATGGGTGTGATTGCGGGGCGAGTGTTGAACCAATTGCGGCACGATCACCGCTTTGTCGCCATTTCACTCGTTTTCCCCTTGGGAATCATCTACTTCATTAAACTTGTCTTTGACGCTTTGGCCTCCCCTTTTTTTGACATCAGCGTTTACGTCATCCCCTATGCAGCTTTTATCGTCCATTTCATCACGTTCATCCTCACCGCCATTGTACTGGTGCGCGAACGAACTGCAGGAACGCTGGCGCGAATGTTTGTCAGCGGCTACAACCAAATCGAGATCATTGGCGGTTACCTGATCGCATACTCCGTCCTGGCAACCGCGCAGAGTTTGATGGTATTGGTCGAACTTAATCTGTTATTCGAACTCGGGTATGAATTCAAAATAATGGCGGAGATATATTTGGTCATGTGGCTGTTATCAATCCTCAGCATGGCCATTGGCATGCTTGTATCCAATTTCGCCCGCAACGAAGGTCAGGTGTTCCCCTTTATTCCCCTTGTCGTCCTATCCGTTATTCTCTCCGGGATCATCCTACCCGTTGACCAACTGCCGGAATGGTCGCGAATCCTTAGCTACCTAACGCCTTTGTATTACACCAATGAAGTACTACAGGAATTGATCAAAGGCAAAGCGCTGGTGGATGACATAGCCATGTTGTTGCGCTTACCCGCTTATGGTCTGATCCTCTTGGTCATGGTGACGATCACACTAAGAGAGAAGGACTGACAGTAGAACTAAAATTATGAGTTTTTTGCTGGTAAGCGAAGAAAACCGCCGAGTTTCTCGATAATGTTCTACAAATTGCCTTAAAATGATGTCGATCCTAACATTATTTCGGCACTCAAATAAGAAGACGCAAAATAAAAACCCCCGCAATGCGGGGGTTTTTATATCAGGGTTAAGTTAAACTAGACAGCTACGACGTTGGCGGCTTGTAAACCCTTCTCGCCTTCTTCAACATCGAATTCCACGCGCTGGCCTTCTTCTAGATTCCGAAAACCATCGCCCTGGATTGCTGAGAAGTGGACAAAGACATCCTCACCCTCTTCGCGCTCGATAAATCCGTAACCCTTGCTGCCATTGAACCATTTGACCGTACCAAGAACTCGTTCCGACATTATACATTGCCTCCTTACGGCAAACACTGTTGAGTTGCTTGTCTCGTTCCCGGCGGTCGCTGTTCTGAACTAAATCGGCCTGAGCCGATGAAGCTCAGGCCTTGATCTTTCGACTTCCAGACAGAACTTGCATGCAACTTTCTAGCTGAAATCATATCAGTTTTAAGTGCGTTTGACCAGAGCCTTTATTGCCATCAATATTTTTTCACTCCGCCCACCGCCATATGGTCGGTGAGGCTCTTCTCCCCCTTTAACTCCTCCTACCTCTGCGATACCCCTGTCAAGGCGCATCGATGAGAGGGAAACCCAAACTCGATCCATTGAAGCTGGTGCCGCTTGGTAATGGTTGATAGGCAAGTTCTCGAGGGATTTCTCCGTTAGAACTGCGCCTTCATCTCACCTTTGAGTACGGCTGTATAAACCGCCAGGGCGCTCGCGCCGGATGTCAAAGTCGAAACCCTCTTGCTTCGCGCCTGGCTAGAGATCCTCGAGCGGCTGCGTGCCGAGCAGATCATCGGCGACGTCGTACGCTTCACGGATATGCGAGAGGTAGCGCTCATTCGAATGGCGCAGGCGGCCACTGAGCGACTGAGCAAGGCGGTGCCAGACATTTGCGGCCAACTCGGGATAACCCGCCATGAGGGCGGCAAGGGATTTTCGCGTGAAGGTGATGACTTCCGTCGGTTCCAACGCCGTGACCGTAGCCGAATGAGGGGCGTCGATGAGCAGGGAGACTTCTCCTAATGTCTCCCCCACTCCCAAATCGATCAACTCCATAGACTCCTCAGAATCGTTACCCAGTGTTATACGTACTTTCCCCTTCATGATGACGAAGAGCGCGTGCTCCTTCGAGCCTTCTGTGATTACAACCTCATCTTTGGCAAAGAATTCACGTTTGCATATCGAGAGCAGCGCCTGGATCTGTTCCGGGTTGAGCCCTTTGAACAACGGAATATCTCTAATCAGAAGAAGAAGCGCATCATCATCCAATTGCTCGAATTCGGCACGCATGACCTCCGTCGCTCGCGCCACTTCCTCAAGACGGATGTTCCCGCTCTTCATGATGGAGGAGAACGCAACTCCAAGACCACGGCTCGAAAGCTTTCGCAACGTGAGCCAGCGTCGTTGGAAGTTTAAGTAGACCTCAAACGGATTAGCGGTTGGGAGTGCTTTGGTATTCGCCAGCCAGATGTTGCGAATGGTTTCTTTAGCGTCAGCCACGCGGTCATCAGAGAGGTAGTCAAGCGCGAGGATCAGATTGGTTTTAAGGATTTTATCATCGAGCGTATCTCGTAGGAATTCACCAGGATAGGGATCTAAATCCTCCGCCTCGACGAGTGTCATATTCACCTCTTCGGTCTGACCGTCGATCTTCGCCCTGGAGTACAGGAGGCGGAATATGTCTTCCCGGAAGCGTTGCCACGTCGGATGTGTCTTCGGAGGTGGTCGGTGCTGTATGTAGAGCTCGTTATCGAGGAAGAATTTAAACCCAAACATACGTGCATTCAAAACGTAATCCGTGTCCTCCCCTCGCGTGATGCGAGGATCGAAGGGGACAGTCCTGAAGAGTGAACGATGGATAACCATACAACCACCGAAAGCAAAAGGCGTAAGCTTTAATCTTGGTTTACCCGGGATGATTTTATCGAAAGCCTCACGCTTGCTTCCAAAGCGATCCCAATATGTCATCCAATGGATCTCTTCCGGAACGTCGTCGTAATAGGATCCTTTGGCGTTCAAGTAATATCCAGCAACGCCGTCGATCGTTTGCCCCATGAAGCGGCTGCCGATGAACTCACGTGCCTTGTAAATAAACTTGGGGTCATCAACGAATTCGTCGTCGTCAATAAGGACGGCTATCTCGGCGCCGAGGACATATGGTATGAAAAGGCACATGTTGCGAATGTTGGAGTATCCTGCGAGCGAGAGGACATCGATAAGATCGTCTCGCTCGGCCTCTCTTAAAACTTGGTGCATGGCATGCAAGTGGGAGTGTGAGATGACGAATGTATCGACGGGGAAGTCGACTTCTCGTACCAGTTCATTGACGCGATCCTCGACATCTCTCTCGATATCGGGCGCTGTTGAACACGCCAGCACAACAAGCGAATAATCTTTATCATCTAGAACCATGAGCGATTCTAGCGTCCTGGCTAATGTTCCTTCCTGATCGATGGGCGTGGGGTGGTCGTATACAATGTCGCCCGGCTGCCAACCCACCGCTTTCTCACGAGACCAATATGTTGGGATGACCATCACTGTCTTCATATTCGTTTACGGCGCCCGATCACAATCAAACAGCTGTGATGTGCGCCTGCCTTCTCCTTTCGACAAACTAATCGCGAATCACAAGTGGTGTGTAATCTGGTTGGCTCGCGATTACGTGGCATCTCTTACCTTTCTACAATAACGACATCCAGGATGCAAGGAAACGGACAACCAAATTTTTGATGTCAATCAGATCACTTTAAGAAGCGAGAGGTAGCTGCTGATCGTCCTCGCTCACTTGCTCACGCGGAGCCACTTCCGGCGCAAGCGTGTTGAGTAATGCCTTCCATCCATGCATGAGACGGTGGTAGCGATCAATCGTCTGTGGGAGCACTTCATACGAATCCTCAAACACAGCGGGGAGCTCCATTAAGCGAGGATCACCTAGGAACTCCGCAGCCTTTTCTCCGCCTATGCTCAATCCCAGCCTCTGCTGATTGATTTCCGCCTTAAAACTCGTCTCCAATCGGCCGAGCTCATTCAGATACCAAGTCATGAAGGGATTGCGCCCGATCCAACCGAGACAGGCGCCAAAGAACCGATCTCGTATAGTTTGTCTGCGGATATCCGGAGTACGCGGAAAGTCGTCATAGGTATCGTGAAAGATGCGCAGGTCCACATCTATCATCTGGCCATGTTTGTCGGAGAGCGTCTGGCCCAGCAAGGTGTCCTCACCACGACCCTTGATGCATACCCCTTTGGTTGTATAAATCGTTGAGAAGAAGGGTGTAAGTCGCCGAGGTGAATCGAGGCTGAGGCCCAGATTCCCTCCGAGTGGCTTGAAAGTTGGAGTGGGAGATCCGGGAGAAGTTGGACCAAGATTCAGGCAACCGTGCGTATGACAGTCTTCCAAATATTCGAGCGCCATCCCTTTTCCGAGACCAAAAAGCAGGTCGCTGAGCCCATTAAAAGACATCGGTGGGATGATGTAGTAACCTGAGTATTCACTGGTTGTGACAGTGACATGCTTCTCCCTGAGGGAAAGCATGTGCGTACCAACAAAGTCGACCTCCTGCCAAACAGGTTTATCCCCCTCGATGGCTGTCAGGACAAGGGGCTGGACATCTGTATCGAAGAAGAGCAGGAAGTCCAAACCATCGAGAAGGGCTTGGATGAGAACTGCATTCCGATACGCGCCGTACGGGACTTCCTGGGAACGCGGCCAACCGGGAACGTTAAGAAGGCCATCCACCTCATCGGCGCTTAGACCTGCGAAAAGCAATCGACTGCGTATGTTGGCGTCGCCGTATGCCTCCACAACAGTTATACCTGTCCGTTCTTCAACGGCTGCCACGGCTTCCTGTGTAATGCCGTGAGAGTAGGCGACGATGACTTGATCGATGTAATGACCGAACTTCATGGCGTTGTCTAAAAACCTGAGGATAGGCATTGGGTCGTAGAAGTACCGTGTGATGAGGCCCAGGGCGATTTTCCTGCTCCCTAAAGTGCTCATGCCATTCTCCGTGATGTCTATTTCTCTTTGTAACTCTCTCAGTTGGCTTCAATCGCTTCTTGGTAGATAGCGATCATCTTGTCCACCTGCCCGGACCATGAAAAGTCCTTCAACGCATACGCTGCAGCGAAGGGTCCTTTCGTAGCTTTTGACTTGGATCGAATTTCCTTGATGATTGCTTCTGCCAAAACCGCAGAATCATTGACGTCCACCAATGCACCCACACGTTCGTCTACGAAATCAGGCAAACCGCCTTCGTTTGTGGCAACGACGGGGGTGCCACATGCCAGCGCTTCCACAGCGACGAGACCAAAAGGCTCTACACGCGACGGGATGGTGGAGATGTCGGCGGAGTTCAGAATCTCTGCGACCGCAGGTTGAGGTTGGTGGCCAAGGAAGTAGGTCCCACGCAAGCCCAACTGATCAGCTTGCGCCTCCAGCTGTGCACGCAATATCCCATCGCCGATGATGAGTGTCATGACATCGCCCAGCTCCTGTTCGTAGATACTCGCCGCATTGAGCAATACATCGACGCCTTTGAAATCCGTCAGCTTACCGATGAAAGTGATCAGGATCTCGGGTTTAGTCGGTAAAGCGTACTTCGCTAGCACTTTCGCCCGTTTGACGGGCATGACATGAAAGATGGCTTCGTTAAAACCGTTCATCACGATGTGGACGCGTTCCTCGGGGATTTTATAAAGTTTCATCGTGTCCCGAGCGACCTGTCGGGAGATGGCGATAACAGTATGTGCGTGCTGTGTTCCCTCTAGCGCCAGCTCCTTCCACTCCTCATACTTGCGAAAACCCATCAAATCCGTCCCGTGCGCCGTGACGACGTAGGGTATCTCCGCCTTATGTGCCGCGTAACCAGTGACCCACAGATGCTGGGCATGGATCACATCAGGAGTCCAATCGAGCACCGCCGAATCGATGGCCGCCTGGAAGGCCTGGACGTAGGCCTGGCGTTGGGCATCGTCCAAATCTGCAAAAGTTGTCGTGCTGAGAGGGTGAGTGGTGAAACAAGGGAAGTTGAAAGGAAGGCGTCCTTCGCTACTGTCCTCAGCGCCAGCCGCGGAGAACAGGATGGTGCGCACCTCGAATGGAAAACCTTCCTGCTCGTCATGAGCAGGTGTGATCGCGAGCGCTTCGTGACCCTTGTTTGTGATTTCCCGAGCGACGTTCTGGGTGTAAATACCGCTGCCCGATCCCTCAAGGGGGAAATGGTTGGGTAAGAGAACTCTCATCGGATATTCGCCATGGTTTTTTGACCAAATAAGGTTCGACGAACGTCTGGCGTGGATGCTTACAAAAGGGGATGAAAGACCGTTCGTGAAGATCTCGGCTCTTCTCTATCATACAACATCGTGTCTAGTTCTTGCGGTCAACCCAACGACAAAGTGCGAAGGGTAATCAAATGGCAACAGGCACCCGTCATGAGTCAAACCCCTCCGCTTCCTGGCAATGATGGATTTATTATCGAGCTTTGAAAGCGGTTTCTAAACATGATCCTGATAGGAGCCTCCGACGACGATCGAGTGCTCAATAAATATTGAGATTGGTTCATCTCGTCTCATGAAATTCTCACCTTATTTGGATGATTGGGGAATTTGAGGACCAACTCAGATGCAAATACTTCCAAGTTGGTATAGATGCAGTTTAAAGGCGACCAAACTATTGTGTCTCTCCCGTGAGCACCGCAGTGAAACCCGCCAGTGCGCTCGCACCGGATGTGTGCCCTTGATGAATTATTGCCCGCGCCGCACTTCGTATATTTTCTTCATTCTCAATGAGAATCGCTTGCAGCAGGTCGTGCCAACGCACAGAACATTCGCCACGGCTCGCAGCCTGCAGCCATGCTGCCGCGAGCGGTGTCGTCCGCGGGCCAGCTTCCAGCGAAATCCATCTCGCGGCCTGCTCCACCCCCTCCCCTGCCCAGCATGCCCACGTGGCCAGGATGCAGCCCATCATGAAGTCATCACCGTCCGGCGTTAAACCAGCGCCAAGCCCAGCCAATTTCCGCGCGCTCGCACGGATAATTTCTTCGTCCACGCGGAGAAGACCTTGCACAAAAAAGCGCGCCGGCTCTTGTGCAGACAGGAGTATCTGCGCCTCGATTTCTCGCTCAGAGCTCTCCCCGGAATGGATCAATTGAACGAAGCTGTCAACTGGCGCTACTTCAACGAGAACTTCTCTCAGCGCACCGGCGGAAAGGGATAAGGAATCCTTCCTGCTCAGGAAAGACTCCCAATCAAAACGCGGCTCCCAGATCTGAGTAGGCGTAAGCGCGATTTCAAGCTCCTCGATTCGGATCTGTCCAACATCAAAACTCACAACGGATTCGGCCGAGATATGATCGGTGAATTCCAAAGGTTCGAGGATGATATTGAAGGGTCCGTCACCGATATTAGACATGACGAGGGATATAATCTCGCCATCTTCTGCGATCAGATTACAGGCGTCCTTGAAAACGTGCAGCACTCGGACTGGCTTGGGATCCCGAAGCCAAGCAAGGGTCGGAGAGGCAACAGAGCGTGCTTGCACCATCTCGATTACGATTTTGCGCCCTGATCTTGAATGGCGAGAAATACTTTTTCAGCCGTAAGCGGCATCTCAAAGATGCGAATCCCTACAGCATTGAAAACCGCGTTAGCGATCGCCGGCGCGGTCGGGACCATGGGGTGTTCGCCAACCCCACGCGCCCCCCAAGGGCCGTCGTCTTGAGGAACTTCAACGATGATGGGGATAATCTCGCCGGGCATGTCCTCAGATGTCGCGATACGGTAGTCTGTGAAATTTGAGGCTTGCGGGAACCCATCCTCATACTGCAAACTCTCAAACAGCGCCGTACTTATACCCTGGACGATGCCGCCTTCCATCTGCACGCGCACCTGATCGGGATTTATTGCTTTGCCAACGTCGAATGCTGAAGCTACCCGCAGTATGGTGATCTGTCCGGTTTGTGTGTCCACCTCGAGGTCAACCGCCTGGCATCCTGTGGTGTAGTGAACAACTGCCCTTTTACCCTGGCCGGTTTCATTACACAAGGAGGTTACGTAAGAGGGCATGAAATTCCCATGTCCGATAATCGGTCCGCCGCGCCAACCCTGGTCGTCAGGCAGAGGCAAGCCATAGACAACCATGTTCTTCAGGGGCATAACCTCTTCTGTGCGGAACGAGATTATCTGGCCGTCGCGGATATCAAGCTGCTCGGGGTCCTCATCCCAATGTGCAGCCGCGATCTCAAGGATCTGTCGGCGCGCGTCTTTAGCCGCGGCGACGATGGCATTCCCCATCGACCACGTCAGCCGGCTGGCAACGGTTTGCCATTCATAAGGGCTGTATTTCGTGTCCACCGGGGCACTTATTCGGACCCAATCAAATGGAACGCCAAGAGCAGCGGCCGCCATCTGCGCCGCAACGGTGAACGTTCCCTGGCCGATCTCCTGACCTCCAACGCCTAATGACACCGTTGCATCTTCGTTCAGACACATCCATGCCGATGAGCCCGCGTTGGGGGGCATGGCCGGCGCTTTCCACATAATCGCTATGCCTTTTCCACGGAGTTTATGAGCTGCGCTGGGGGGTTCCTGAACCCCCCAATCGATGGCTTGCATAACTTTTTCGATACACTCTGTAAGACCGATTGGGTGCATGATCATGCCGGTGACGTTTTCATCGCCTCCGTGCAGGCAATTCTTCAGGCGAAATTCCGCTTTATCCATGCCCAGTTCATCGGCCACGATGTCCATAATTTGCTCAATCCCCCAGTGAATCTCGGGCATTCCGAAGCCGCGCATTGGACCACCAACCGGGTGATTGGTATACACACAATACGAATCAGTTTCCACGTTGGGAATCCGATAGGGGCCTGTAGATGAATAACCGCTGGCGCGGGCGATATTTACCCCGTACTCGGTGTATGCGCCGGCATCCCAGTAATATTCAGTCTTCATGGCCAGGATTTCCCCATCCGCTTTCGCGCCGACTTTCGTCTTGGCAATTAATCCCTGGCGGACGAAAGAGCAGAAGAACTCCTCTTCCCGCGTTAGTCGAACCTTGACCGGCTGGCCAGGGACAGCCCTCGCCATCACGACGGCGGTTCCTTCTACGGAGACGCCAGCCTTTGACCCGAAACCACCGCCGACATACGGTGCGATGACGCGGATATCACCTTGCGATATTCCCAGGGCTTCAGCGATGAGGTTGCGTTGGGCGAACGGTGATTGACTGCTGCTCCAGAGTGTGATTTGCCCTGTTCGATTGAACTGGGCAACAGCCACATGAGTTTCAATGGGTACATGCTGCACATGCGGCACCCGAAACTCACGCTCTACAATGACCTCACAATCCTTCCAAGCGTTTTCGACATCACCCTTTCTAACCTTGAAATGGTTGGCAACGTTCGTACCGGCTTTAGGATCGATGAAGTCGGCGACACCGTACGTTCCGAGGTCGGGGTGCAAGAGCGGGGCGTCGGGATCCATGCCACGCAGAGGATTCACGACCGGCTCTAAGACTTCATAGTCAATCTCAACCAACCGGCAGGCTTGCTCAGCGATAGCATCGCTTGTGGCCACTACACCTACGACGGGATCACCGACAAAGCGAACACGGTCGCGGCAGAAGATGTATCGATCTTTAAGATATAGCCCGATGTGCTCTTCGCATTCATCGCCAGTGACTACGGCTCGCACGCCGGGGAATGCCAGCGCCTTTGTCACATCCACACGCTTTATCAGCGCATGCGGATGAGGGCTTCGTACAACACGCCCGTGTAGAAGACCAGGGCCAAACTGGAGATCATCGGTAAACACAGCCTCCCCGGTGACTTTTTCAAGCGCGTCGATGCGAGGCACGCTTTCTCCAATCGGTGAGGGTACAGTTTTCACGTCTCTAGAATCAGCCATGTTAACCTCCCTCCTGTGCAACGGCTTGGATCGCCTCTACGATTCTTGTGTATCCGGTACAGCGGCATAGATTTCCCCTGAGCGCGTTCTTTATTTCATCTACTGTCGGATCCGGGTTGCGGTCTAAAAGAGCTCGTGCTTGAAGAAGAACCCCCGGTGTGCAGAATCCGCACTGCGTACCCGTTAATTCAATAAAAGCTTCCTGAAGCGGATCGAGCTGACCATCGCTCGCCAATCCTTCAATAGTGCGAATGTCGACGCCATCCGCTTCCACGGCTAGAACCAGACAGGAATTAACGGGCTCTCCATCCACCAGGACCGTACACGCGCCGCATTCACCTGCATCGCAGCCGCTCTTCACTCCCGTGAGGTTTAGGTGTTCGCGAAGGAACGTGAGCAAGGTCATATTGGATGGAACCTCGCGGGTTTCCTCAACCCCATTAATGATGAAGGAGATCATATGCTTGTCCATCTAGGCCTCCTTCCTTAGCGACGACCAGACATCAACCAAGCCTCGCCGGGTGAGTTCTTTCACCATCGCATTGCGGTAGCGGGCTGAGGCGCGTACATCATCAATCGGTGTCGCTGCCTCCTGAGCCGCCTCGGCGGCCATCCCAATCACCGTTTCTGTGATCGGGTTCTGTGCGAGGATCTCTTCCGCCTCATGAACTCGAATGGGTGTGGGAGCGACGGAGGCAAGTGCAATCCGGAAGCGGAAATCGGAAGGCGCGTCCTTATCCGGGTAACCCATCACGGCAACTCCGACGATAGCCAGATCGCCTCCTGCATTGCGTCCGATCTTCAAATAACGCCCCTTCCATCCTTTCGGTGGGTTGGCATAATTTATTCGGGTTAGAAACTCACCCGCTTCCAGTGCGTTGAGGCCCGGTCCTTTGAAAAATTCCATTGCCGGGATCGTACGTTCTCCTTTTGGACCCATGGCAGTTAGCTCGGCTTCCAAAACGAGAGCGGCCGGGGCCGTGTCGGCAGCGGGTGATGCGTTGCATAAATTTCCTCCGACCGTCGCCCGGTTCCGAAGCTGATAGGAGGCAACCGATTCCGCAGCCTCAACCAATAGCGGATAGCGGTCGAGCACATCTGGATTTCGAGCGAGAGCGTTCATCGTCACTGCAGCGCCCACTGTTAGACCGGCCGTCTTGGTAAATGAGATAGCGTTCATACCTGGTAGATTCTTTATATCTACGAGGACGGCGGGGGCCAAATTTCCATTTCGCATTCGAACGAAAAGATCTGTACCGCCCATGAGAATCCGCGCCGCTGCCCCTTTCTCCTGAAGCAAATCGATCGCCCGCTCTGCGCTTTCGGCTTTGATATAGTCAAATTGTGGAAGTTCAGGCAGCGGCAATTTCATGTCCACCTCTCACCCAGTGATGAATAGTTGTCATTGGTTTAATGACTCATACCTTACATATGAGCCAATCGTTGCACATACCTTCTGTTTAACCCCAGTTTCGTCAAGGCAGCGCTTATTTTTGAGGTCTCTGGCATACACAATCACCGAATTTCGTCTTATCGAAGGAAGCCTTCTTCTCCATGAGATCTGCATAGTGATCATCATCGACAAAGGCTACGATGCGGGCGATGCTCGACTCGCCGTCGACGAAACGCCAGGGAAAGCATCCGATCTCAACACGCTCATTAAGCAGCAGATCGATATCCCCGCCGAGGCATTCGGCATGGATGATCCCTTCAGGGAACATCTCGATATGCATGAGCTGGTACTTGTCATCCGTGAACACTTCCTCGATCGATTTCTTGTACTTCGCCTGGAAATGCGCCTGCGCTTCTTTTGCCTGGCGCGGCATCCATGTCCGGATGATGGTGTTCATTGGATGATCGGCGCTGCCGCAATCAACCCCGAGCCATTTTAGTTTCTTTTCTTTACACCACTCGGCGAACTCACGGTCTGGGCCAGGATGCTTCACCATATACCGGATTTCATCGGCGATCGGTTGGTCCCAACCGTAGCGGTGATAGCCGGTGTGAATGAGCAGGATGTCACCTTCTCGAACCTCGACACGTTCCTCGACCATTTTGGAAGTGTAGATGTCGTAATCGCCGGCGGCATCTGAGAGGTCAACAATGGCGCCCGGGCCGTGCAGGAAATCGAAGTCGAGTTCGGCGATGTCTTTTCCCGGCGTGTAGAAATGGATCTCCCCATCCAGGTGCGTACCCAGATGATTGGAATGTGTGACAATCTGGCCGTTCGCTCCATTCGGGGCGAGACGTTTAAAATATTTGATTTGAAGCGGCTCATAGGTCGGCCAGGGAGGCGTTCCAATTCCAAGCGGTATTGTCAAGTCGATAATCTTCATGGATTGCTCCTCTCCTCCCCGGTTGTATTTAGTTTGGGGAGTATAGATTCATCAGAAATGAAGGACATTGTTACCTCTCCCACGAATAAAACAGGTGGGAGAAGCCGTTGCTGGTATGGCATAAAGCCTGAACACCGTGATTAACTTTCACGGTGCTCTTGCTTGGATCAGTGTTAGCGTTCTAAAGGGAGAAATTGTGCGAATATGACTCCTCCACAACACCAACAGGTTCCACCAGCGACGCTCACCCGTAGAGCGTCCTGCTAGCGGATGCCCTTCGCGCAGAGTATCCCTTCGCCATAGAAAATCCAAAGCCTCTGTCCGCAGAGATCACTTCGTTTTTTCAAAGGTGAGACCAAAGATCTCCTCGCCCCCCATCTCTCGCACGGGTTCCCAATTCACCTTCAATTTCATGCCAATGCGCGGCGCATCTTCCTTAATTAATCCGAGCGCCTTCACCCCATTGTCGAACTCAACCACACCAAGAACACGCCCTCGTTCATCCATGCCCCAGGGAAGCTGTTCGATAACAGTGTAAGTCAGAAGCTTGCCCTTGGAGGTCGGTGCGATCTCTTTGAAATCGCGCCCTTTGCAGTTCAGGCAGCGATCGTGGTATGGGTACATCACCAATCCACATTTATTGCATTTGTACGCTGTGATGGTCTTCATGATTTTCTCCTCAACACAAACGCGAGGACGTTATTTCCGAAACCCCCGAAATTGAGTGAGAAACCGTTGGCTGCGCCTTTAACTTGCCGCTCACCGGCTTCCCCGCGTAATTGCCAAACGAGCTCCACTACCTGAGCCACACCCGTCGCACCGACGGGATGACCGCGCGCCTTAAGGCCGCCCGATGGGTTGATCGGCAGTTTGCCGCCGATCTGCGTCTCACCCCGCTCCAACGCCTTGGCACCCTCCCCTTTCGGGAAGAAGCCGGCATGTTCGCTCTCGGCGATCTCCAGGATCGTGAAGGCGTCATGCAGTTCGGCGACATCGATGTCCTTGGGCTTGATTCCCGCCATCTTGAAAGCCTGCTCCGAAGCAAGCGTGACCGCTTTGAGATCGGTGGGGTCGCTCCGTTCCTGAAGCGTATGGGTGTCCGTCGCCTGTCCAACGCCATCGATCGTGACCAATGGTTTCTTGAGCTTATTCGCGATCTCCTCTGTAGTAAGCAGCACCGCTGCTGCGCCGTCGCTGACGGGACAGCAATCGTAGAGATGTATTGGATCGGCCACAACCGGGCTGTTAATATGCGATTGTGGGTGCGTGAGGATGCCCTCCATCGTGATCTTCATCTGGATGTGAGCATAGGGATTAAGCAACCCATTTGTCTGATTCTTGATGGCGACCATCGAAAGATGCTCGCGTGTGACCCCAAATTTCTCCATATAGAGGCGAGCGAACATCCCCGCCATGGCAGGCAATGTCACCCCGTAGATGTATTCCACCTCAGGGTGGGTCATACAAGCGACAATGTCCGTAGCCTTCGGTCCAATGACTTCACGCATCTTCTCGCCCCCAACGACGAGCACGACATCATTGAACCCCGAAGCCACAGCCAAGAAGCCATTCTTAATCGCCGAACCACCAGACGCGGGGCCGTTTTCGACCCGGTCGGCAGCGGCAGGAAGCAAGCTCAAACGATCGACAAGGGCGCTTGCTATGGAAACCTGGTGATTGAACAAGCCCGAGGCCATATTACCAACATAGACAGAGTCGATGGGACGATCCCCCCAACCAGCATCATCCATGGCGTTCAACCCTGCGGTGGCGAGCATATCCATCAGGCTGTCTTCATCCCGCCGTTCAAACGGGATCATTCCTACTCCAGCAACGACAACGGGTCTCATCGCATCCTCCTCTTCGCTCCAAGGATCTTCTCCAATATATCGTCCTCGCTGGCAACGAGGATCTCCTTTTCTGCCACCGCGAGCAGTTCTTCTGGCACCGGCCGCTCGCCAGCCACCAAGCGGTCTTTGTGCTTGTAATACAGCTCTTTTGTCAAACCATAAGGGGTGGCACCTCCGAGCTCGTGCTGACCCTCGCGCTCGATTAATTCGTATTCAATCATCCAACGTCTGAAGCCGATAGGGCTCTCGGCAGTGATAAGCACTTCCTCCTGCCCGATATACTCAAACGAGTATTCCATCTTCGAGGCAAACAGGTGGGCGCCAATGCGCAGCCCTCTTTCGGTAGCAAGTGTATGAAGGCTGATCCCCAATTCGCGCGAATAAAGACGTGTGTTTACGACTCCGACAAGCAAACCATCGATCTGCCCCATCAGGCAGAATTCATCGCGCACTCGGTAGCGGTACCAACCCAGCAATTCTGCATACACACGCGCGCCGACGATATCGTAGAAATCGCGCTCGACCTTCATCGTCGGTCTCACTGCTTCCAGGAGTATCGGCACATCTGCCCGACTCGCTTGCCGTATAACTAATTTACCCCCCGTCGCCAGCGTAACTACCTTTGGCGGGTAAGGCGGTATATCCATCTCCGGTGGTCGTAGATAACCCTCAACTTCCATGTCCATAATCTTTCCTCCCGAACGACTAAGATTGGTGCGAATCGTATACTAATTAGAGGTTGCCCCTCTGGTTTGTACGTATAACGAAAAACTGACTGAACTGTAGCATAAAAAAAGATTTGCTCGAAACACTTTCACCTGTGAACAAAATTACCGCAACCCAAAGGTTAATGCGGTGAGTACAGCTATGCCCACTGAACAGAGTGTGCCGACGAGAAAGTACTCCGCAAATTCGCGCTTCTTAAACTGCGGGTAACGCACGGCAGCCTTCGCCGCAACAACGAATCCAACGGCGGCGAAACCCCCAACCGAGACAAGCACAAATGTGATGAGGCGTTCAAGAATGCCGATGACCTCACCTGCGCCAATCAGCGGATGGATCTCCTCCTCAACCTGCTCTGGTCGAACAAGCCCCAACAAGCTCACGGTGAAAAGCGTCACCCAGTTCCAGAGCATGACCACTGCAAAAGCTGAACCTAGGATCTCCGGTGCTGTGATTATTCCCGATAGGTGCGACTTGTGCACAAGACCATCTGGGAGAAATCGGAGAATCAAGGGCATGATCCCCGCGAAGAGGAAAGGAAGCAAATGAACAACCGGTCGTCCATAAGCAAAGCCCCCTTGAATATCACGTTGGATAAGGTGGCGAAAGAGGTACGTCCAACCTTCTCCAAGAGCGAAGGCGACTGCAAAATATATGAGTGCCCGTCGGGATCCAATCTGGCTTGAGAACGCAAAAGCACCAACCCAAATAACCGCCCGAAGTAGGGTACGGTACCATCGCCATTTACCCTTAAAAGCAATGAGCGCTCGTTTGCGGGTTTGGAAGCCGTATTCGGTCAAGATAAGCGAGAACAGACTGATTAGATAGAGATCAAGCACTTGTTACCTCTTCACCAAATGTATTCTTATTTACAATCAGAACAAGTGTCAAAAGCCATATTGCTGTCGCCTTTCTGACATACGCCACGCCCGCCGCACGCAGATGCTGACTCACCGCTGGTTGGCTGACCTCGAGCAGCCGGGCGATCTCCACACCTTCCATGCCCGACATCGAGAGGTCGACGATCTGCCGCTGCCTTTGGGTCCAACTTCGACGCATACCGCTGTAGAGCAGGCTGTAAATCTCGAAACCGGAATGAGTCTCGCCGCACTCCACTTCGATCTGTGTGGTACGTTCCTTGGCCCTCTCGATCGCCGCCCGTGCACGCTGAAAGCAGGGACCATCCATGCCGATGGCCTGCTCCCGCAGTGGGGTGACCAATCCGCCCACCCCGATCCCGAAACGCAGATCGACCGGATGCACGACCACACGGAGTGAAGCGAGAATTCGGTCGAGGTCTTCGGACGTCCGCAGCAATCCCTGGAATTCATCGCCGATCGTTAGCAAGAATTCCGACGCGATTTGGTCCGCGTACTGCCGGTTGACATCAGCGAGCCCGGCGTTGAGCTGTCGCTGCAACCCCGCTCGGTCATCGACATCCCTCGAACCAATAATATCTCCGATTACTGCGAAGTAGTGTTTTTCACGCATCTGAACTTAAGCTCCTAGCATTTATCATACCACAATTAATGTTTATCGCTTAATATTCCCTTTATTAAGTATACTAACTTAATTACTGGAGATGTTCCTTGCAATGGCAAGTCCAATATTGGGTTGACCATTACTTTGACCCTGAGTCATACCCTGGGCAGGTGCTTATCATTGCGCCCCTTCCTGTGAACATAAACCTTGAAACGGTTGTTTACGCTTAAGCAGTTTGATTCTTGCTAAATATCGAAAGTATGAAACCCACTTTGTATGATTATAATCATGTCCAGCCAAGATGTTCCTTCGGAGAATAACTGTTAAAATACAAAGTGCAACAGATCAAGTGAGTAGATTCTAAGACTATGGAGACGCCGATGAAATCGAATGTGACCCTTGCCGAAATGGAAGCAGCCCACAACTTACTCGCAGAATTTTCCTATGAGAAACGACCTGTAGAACGCGGTTACGCTAATCGCACTCTATATATCAACCTCTCTGAGAACAGGATATCCGAGAAGCCCGTCACCGCTGAAATGAAGCATCTCTTCACAGGCGGACGCGGTTTCGCCTTGTGGAGATTGTGGAACGCGGTCGACGGTGACACGCGATGGGATGATCCGCAGAATGAGTTGGTTATCGCCGGAGGACCTATTGGCGGAACCACATCTTACCCTGGTCTAGGGAAATCCACAGTTGTGACCATCTCGCCGCTCACCCACTCCATCATCGATAGTAACGCTGGCGGCTATTTTGGACCCTATCTGAAATTCGCCGGATGGGACGCGCTTGAGATTCAGGGGAAAGCCGAGCGAGATGTCATCATCATGATCAATGGCGATGACGGTCGGGTGACGATCGAGGAAGCCCCCCTGGAGGACATCGATACTCACAAGTTAGCCGAGCAGTTGACGGAGATGTACGCGGAGGATGAGCGTGATAAACGCAGCATCTCCGTGGTTTCGGCTGGACAAGCGGCAGACCACGTCCTCTATTCGAGCCTGAATTTCAGCTGGTATGACACTCGCCGGGGCGCCGCCAGGGTCAAACAGGCTGGACGCGGCGGTACCGGTCGTGTTTTTCGTGATAAGCATCTGAAAGCCATCGTGGTTCGTTTCAGCAACCTGAAGGGTGATAGCAACAACCCTGCCGATTATGCCACGGTTCGGAAGGCGGGCCGGCGGATCAATAAGGAAATCTCAGAACTCGATGACTCGCAAAACCAAATGCGCAAGATCGGCACGCCGTTTCTTGTGGAAATTATGGACCACTTCGACCTTCTCCCCGTACACAATTACCAATTCGGAGCGCATCCGGATACCAACAAGATTGATTCGACGGTCTGGAAGAACGCCTTCACCCAGGGTCTGCCGGATGGATGCTGGGTTGGGTGCACGCTCTCCTGCTCCCACGCCGTCGAGCATTTCCATCTTCGCACGGGCCCATACGCGGGAGACTCCGTCATGGTGGACGGACCCGAGTATGAAACTGTCGCCGGCCTGGGGTCTAACATCGGGGTATTCGATCCACTGGCGATCATCGAGATGAACTTCTACTGTGACACGTATGGTATCGACACGATCAGCGCGGCAAATTCCATCGCCTTCGCCATGGAGTGCTACCAGGAGGAAATCCTGACCCGTGAGCACACGGGAGGACTTGAACTTACCTGGGGCAATGCCGAAGCTGCGCTTGAGATTATCCACCAGATGGCACGCGGGGAGGGATTTGGCGTCACAATCGGGCAAGGCGTGCGTTTCATGAAGCAGTATTTCATCGAGAACTTCGGCGCTGACCCTGATTTCCTACATGACATCGGCATGGAAAGCAAAGGGCTCGAATTCTCTGAGTACGTCACGAAGGAGTCCCTCGCCCAACAGGGCGGCTACTCAATGGCGCTCAAGGGCGCACAGCATGACGAAGCCTGGCTCATCTTCATGGACCAGGTGAATAATCAGCTCCCGACTTTCGAAGATAAAGCGGAAGCTTTGCACTACTTCCCCATGTGGCGGACATGGTTCAGCTTGCATGGCTTATGCAAACTCCCATGGAACGACATCCTACCTGCGGACAATGATAAAACTGACGAACCGGCGAAGGTCCCGGAGCACGTGGAGAACTACACCTGGCTTTACGAGGGGATCACAGGTAACCCCATAACCCCGCAGGGTCTGGTCTTGCAATCCGAGAGGGTATACAACTTCCAGCGAGTCTTCAACTTGAAGATGGGTTTTGGAACGCGCGAGCACGATTACCCTCCATACCGCGCCATGGGTCCTGTGACCGTTGATGAATACGAATCACGCACAGATCGCTACGACAAACAATTGCAGGAGCAAATTGGGATCGATCCGCAGGGCCTGACGACGGTAGAGAAAGTAGCGCACATCCGTAAATACAGAGAAGAGCAATATGAGGAATTGGTCAACACTGTTTACAAACGCCGTGGGTGGAATGAGCGCGGAATTCCCACCTTGGAGAACCTGCGCCGTTTGGAGATCGATCTGCCGGAAGTGGTGGCCATAATCGAACCCCATCAATAACGCCTTGCTCACAGTAGGCCGGAGATCAACGCCCTCCTCGTGAAGAAGAAACGCCTGGTTGTTACCAGGCGTTTATCTGTATAGTTCGAACTCAACGATAGCCGCTTTATGGTTGAACTCCACCTGATCCTACCCGATCGAAGGCTTGAATATCGTGTTGCTCTTGAGAACTAGATGATGTCCAACTGCCGGCTTCTGAATCAATCGACATCATAACCGCGCGCGCTACTACTCGCCAGTGATAGGAATCAGACATCTCGTCAAATCCAGCGCAGGTGACGAGTGTAAGCCAGGGATATTCCTCATGCCGTAGAACCGATGGGTCATAAGGAGATACAAACTCGACTTCCCTGATTTCGTAGACATACTGCTCCCCCCAGCCATGAACGATCACGACATCTCCGTATTCCAATTCCTTCAAATCCGCGAAGGGTCCTTCTAAACCATTTGCTAGAACCACATGTCCCGTGATGACGCTGTTCCCTGACCAGGTCGGGAAAGCTGTTCCGCTCAGATAGCCCGCTTTATTCCATAACCAGGTAACATCCCAACCATCCCCATCACGGGGAACTCCCACGATCGAAGTATCCACATCGAGCTCCGGAATCTCCAGCCTTAGCTCACCATAGCTCAAATAAGCGTAATCAGCGGGCATTTGGGGCAGGGCCGTAACCCGATTTGGAGCAAATCCTGTTCCAGGCAATAACGGACCATCCCCACTGATGGTGATGAACACAGAGTCATCATTGTTGTCCAGATCGGCGTCATCAGAAGTTGTCACCAGAGTCACATCATTGCTGTCACCAGATGGGACTCCAAGAGCGTTGACAACCGTCGTAATTGTGACCGTCCAAGATTCGCTTGGTTCTACCGTGTCGAAGTCCATCGTAATTGTATTTCCGGCGATCGTCACTGCTGGACCGAGAGGCGATATGACGACCGGCGGGATAATATCCAGGAAAGCGGGGATTACATCGGTCACGATGACGTTATCCGCATCAGCGTTTCCGGTATTGAATACAAATAAAGTGAAAGTGACCGTATCCCCAACCTTCGCCGTCAATGGATCCCCGGATTTCGTCACACCGGGGTCGATCACGATTGGGACTGCAGCATTCGCCGTCTCACTGTCCGGCGCGGAATTCACCGGGTTCCCAGCAAACGACCCGCTCGCCGTCGCCGTGTTTGTCACCGAGCCATTATCGATATCCGTCTGTGTCACCGTGTAGCTCGCCGTGCATGTGATTGAGGCGCCCGGTGCCAGCGTCGCCGTCGGCGGACAGCTCTCATCTGCCGCCCGATCGTCCGCCACCGTGAACGGTCCATCCAGCGTTACATTCCCCGAGTTCGTCACCGCGAAGCTGTAACTCAATACGTCACCAACACTGCTGTATGGATTCCCCGACGTGATCGTCTTCACCAATGTCAACGCCGGCGATTGTGTGAACGTCACCGTCTCGGATCCCGTGTCTGGGCCCGTCTCATTGCTGTCTCCTGTAGCAGTGTTCGTGAAACTGCCCGCATCCACGTCCGCCTGGGTCACCACATAGCTCGCTGGGCAGGTCATCGTCGCTCCGGGTGCCAGCGATCCAGGCTGCGCAGGCGCACACACGCCCACCGTCGTATCAGGGTCGGTCACCGTCACACCCGTCAGCGTCACGTTCCCGGTGTTGTCCACCTCAATGTCGTAGGTGATCGTGTCGCCAACACTATATGGACCGGTACTCGTCTCACTCTTCGTCACATTCAAGGATGGCGATTGTGTAAATGTGATTGTCTCGGATCCTGTGTCCGGGCCGGTCTCGTTGCTGTCTCCCGTCGCCGTGTTCGTGAAGCTGCCTGCATCCACGTCCGCCTGGGTCACCACATAGCTCGCCGGACAGGTCATCGTCGCTCCGGGCGCAAGCGATCCAGGTTGAACTGGGGCACACACACCAACCGTCGTATCAGGATCGGTCACCGTCACACTCGTCAGCGTCACATTGCCCGTATTCAATACATCAATGTCGTACGTGATCGTGTCACCGACGCCATACAGACCGGTTGAGGTTTCTGTTTTGGTAACGTTCAGCGATGGACTCTGTGTGAAGGTGATTGTCTCGGATCCCGTGTCCGGGCCCGTCTCGTTGCTGTCTCCTGTGGCCGTGTTTGTGAAACTCCCGGCATCCACGTCCGCCTGTGTCACCACATAGCTCGCTGGGCACGTCATCGTCGCTCCGGGTGCCAGGGAGCCAGGTTGAACTGGGGCACACACACCAACCGTCGTGTCTGGATCGGTCACCGTCACGCCCGTCAGCGTCACATTCCCCGTGTTCAATACATCAATGTCGTAGGTGATCGTGTCGCCGACGCTATAGGGTCCAGTTGATGTTTCTGTTTTGGTCACGTTCAGCGATGCCGATCCACCAAAATAGTTAGCATCATCCGTATCTGAATACGTCGAAGCACCAAAGTCGCCGCTCCCCGTCGCTGTGTCCGTGTGCTGCCCAGATACCCACATCAGCGTCCCGTAGCAAACGAAGCTCCCTCCTGGCGCCAACGTCCCCGGTATCGCGCACGGCATCGTCATGTCGCTCTCAAAGAAGCTACTCATATCTGTGTCGCTCAGACCCATACTGCCCAGCGTCACGTTCCCACTGTTCGTCACCGTGAACCGGAACTCCGGATCCGTCCCCGATGCCAGGCTCTGTCCTGGCGGGCTGTTCGCATCCTGCCAGATCGACCCCCCATCCACCGACACTTCCTTCAACATCGTAATCCCCGGCGATTGTGTAAACGTCACCGTCTCTGATCCCGTGTCCGGGCCGGTATCGTTGCTGTCTCCCGTCGCCGTGTTCGTGAAACTCCCTGCATCCACGTCCGCCTGGGTTACCACATAGCTCGCCGGGCACGTCATCGTCGCTCCGGGCGCAAGCGATCCAGGTTGAACTGGGGCACACACCCCCACCGTCGTGTCTGGATCCGTAACCGTCACACTCGTCAGCGTCATGTTCCCCGTGTTCAATACATCAATGTCGTACGTGATCGTGTCGCCGACACCATATGGACCGGTACTCGTCTCACTCTTCGTCACATTCAAGGATGGCGATTGTGTAAACGTCACCGTCTCGTATCCCGTGTCCGGGCCGGTCTCATTGCTGTCTCCCGTCGCCGTGTTCGTGAAGCTGCCGGCATCCACATCCGCCTGGGTCACCACGTAGCTCGCCGGGCAGGTCATCGTCGCACCAGGCGCAAGCGATGCCGGCTGCACCGGTGAACAGACACCAACCGTCGTATCAGGGTCGGTCACCGTCACGCCCGTCAGCGTCACGTTGCCCGTATTCAATACATCAATGTCGTAGGTGATCGTGTCGCCAACGCCATAGGGTCCGGTTGAGCTCTCCGTCTTCGTCACATTCAAGGATGGCGATTGCGTCAATACCACCGTCACCGAATCCGTCTCAGGTCCCGTCTCGTCACTGTCCGCTGTGCCCGTGTTTGTCACACTCCCACTGTCCAGGTCCGCCTGTGTGATCGTATAGCTCCCCGTGCACGTCATGCTCGCACCCACTGCAAGCGCCGCCGGCTGGACAGGTACGCACGTCAATGCCCCAACCGTCGGGTCGCTGATCGTCACGTTCGTCAATCCCACATTCCCACTGTTCGTCGCCACCAGCTCGTAATCGATCACGTCTCCTACACTGTTGTAGGGTCCCGTGCTCGTCTCACTCTTGGCCAATGTCAGCGCCGGTGATCCCCCAAAATAGTTCGCATCATCCGTATCTGAATACGTCGAAGCACTAAAGTCGCCGCTCCCCGTCGCTGTGTCCGTGTGCTGCCCGGACGCCCACGTCAGCGTGCCGTAGCAAACAAAGCTCCCTCCAGGTGCCAATGTCCCCGGGATCGCACACCCTGTCGAAAGATCGCTCTCAAAGAAGCTGCTCATATCCGTGTCGCTCAGTCCCATATTGCTCAGCGTCACGTTCCCACTGTTTGTCACCGTGAACCGGAACTGCGGATCCGTCCCCGATGCCAGGCTCGGTCCTGGCGGGCTGTCCGCATCCTGCCAGCTCGACCCCCCATCCACCGACACTTCCTTCAACATCGTAATCCCCGGCGATTGCGTGAACGTCACCACCTCTGATCCTGTGTCCGGGCCGGTCTCGTTGCTGTCCCCTGTCGCCGTGTTCGTGAAGCTCCCGGCATCCACGTCCGCCTGTGTCACCACATAGCTCGCCGGACATGTCATCGTCGCACTAGGCGCCAGGGAGCCAGGTTGAACTGGGGCACACACCCCCACCGTCGTGTCCGGATCCGTAACCGTCACGCCCGTCAGCGTTACGTTGCCTGTGTTCAATACATCGATGTCGTAGGTGATCGTGTCGCCAACACCATATGGACCGGTACTCGTCTCACTCTTCGTCACATTCAAGGATGGCGATTGTGTCGCCGTCGCCGCCTCACTGTCCGGCCCGGACGTCACTGGGTTCCCAGCAAACGACCCGCTCGCCGTCGCTGTGTTTGTCACCGAGCCGTTATCAATGTCCGCCTGGGTTACCACATAGCTCGCCGTGCACGTGATCGAGGCGCCCGGTGCCAGCGTCGCCGTCACAGGACAGCTTTCATCCGTCGCTCGATCATCTGCCACCGTGAACGGCCCGTCCAGCGTCACATTCCCCGAGTTCGTCACCGCGAAGCTGTAACTCAATACGTCACCAACACTGCTGTAGGGATCCCCCGATGTGATCGTCTTCACCAGAGTTAATTCAGGATTCACGACCGTCAGATCATCACTCGCTGTCCCGCTGTCTGGAGCCTCAGTGCTCGTCACCACCGACGTCGTGTTCGTCACTGTACCCGGCGTCGATGAAGTCACATCAACTTCAACCGTGCACGTCCCTGATGCTGCGATACTCCCACCACTAAAACCTAACGCCGTGTCCCCCGCTCCAGGCGCCCACGTCGGCGTGCCACACCCCGTCGTTGCGGCATTCGGGGTGCTCGCCACGGACACGCCTGCCGGAAGGTTGTCGGTGAAGGCAACCCCCGTCAACCCTGCTGCGTTCGGATTATCAATTTCAATCGTAAGCGTGCTCGTCCCACCTATAATGATTAAGTCGGGAATAAAGGTCTTGGTCACCGTCGGTGCCGCGAAATTCACGGTCAGCGTATCTGTAGCTGCAGCGTTGTTCGAGACGCTTTGATCGGTCGTAACCACGCCAATGGGGATCGTATTGGTATGCGCGCCGGGAATGTATGATGTCACATCGACGCGAACGTTACAGGCAGTGTTGGCAGATATAGTCGCACCACTCAGGCCAACGGTACCTCCACCAGCAACTGCGGTGACCGTGCCGTTCGTGCAGGTCGTGGATGCATTCGTGGGATTTGCGTTTTCGATAGCTGCAGGATAGGTGTCGGTAAACGCCACGCCCGTGAGGTCCGTCCCTCCAGGATTATTGAGTGTGATGATCAACGTGCTGGTCTGTCCGGCCGTGATCGGTGTGGTAAGAAATACTTTCGTCACGGTTGGGGGGGCGAGGTAGGTCACGGTCTCACTGTCGGTGTTCGAAGTGACTCCATCGACGGTTGCATCTGCGGTGTTCGTCACCGATTGCGCTGTCACATCCGCTGGCAGTATGGTGTAAGTGGCTGTACAAGTGATGCTTTCACCCGGGTCGAGGTAGGCATCGTTGTCCCCAACAGTCTCGACAGCCGGGCAGGATTCGTCTGTCGCTCTGTCATCGTCGATCGTTACGGGACCAAGCAGAGGGGCAAAGCCGGTGTTGGATACGAAGTAACTGTAATCGAGCACATCGCCCGCAGTCTGGTAAGTGGTCTGCGTAGCAGTTTTTACGAGCGTCAAACCCGTGGTGCCGTAAGTTGCGGTGGAGGTATCGGTGTATTCTGTGAGGTTGTAGATACCATGCGCAGTCGCAGTGTTCGAGTTTGAACCTGAGACGGCAATCACGGGTCCTACCTGACAGGTTTGGGTCTCATACAGCGCCAGTGTTGCCCAACTACATCCAGAGAGGTCGACACCGAGCCCGGATAAAGTTGGATCGGTGACCGAGACAGTCGTAAGGGCAACATCACCCGTATTCTCGACTGTGAATTGGTACCAAACAGAATCACCAACATCTACAGCAACAAACGTCGTCCAGGGTGCAGCTCCGGTCGCAGAGACCTGCTTCAGTAAGGAAATCGCTGGTCGCACGGGTTCAACGACGAGTGTGTCGCTGGCGGTGTTCCCGTTCCCGACGATATCGGCAGACACATTCCCACTTGTGTTTGCATAACTTGCATCGACGGCAGAGGTGACATCCACCTGCACCGTGCAGGTGCTTCCACCGGCAATCGTCGCACCACTCAGCGAAATACTTCCCCCGCCATCTACAGCCGTGACTGTTCCTCCGGTACAGGTCGTGGAGGCGTTCGCAGGCGTAGAATTCACGAGATTCACTGAGGGGTAGTTATCCGTGAAGGCCACATTTGTGAGTTGGTTATCGGGATTGGGATTCGCGATCGTGAACGTGAGCGTCGATATTCCGTTGACAAGGATCGGATTGGGAGCGAACTGCTTTGATATCGAGGGGGGTGAGATTGCAGTTAGCGTGTCGGTCGCTGAGCCATCGGGGCCTGTGTTGGGTCCTGTTTCGGTGGATGAGATGAAACCACTGACATTCGTATGTGGGCCTGCTGTTGTCGCAGTTACATCGACTTGAACGGTACAGGATCCATTCGTCGTGCCAACCCGCCCAGGGACCGTTCCCCCTGTAGGATTTCCGAATACAAGATTTGTTTCCCCGGCTGCCGGTGCCCAGGTTGGGCCACCTCCACACGTTGTGCTCGCGGCCGGGGTAGCAGCGACCTCTACACCAGAAGGTAACGCATCTGTGAATTCGAGCCCCGTCAAGGAAACGTTGTTTTCATTGGTAATCGTAAATGTTAACGTGGATGTGTCGTTGACTGCGATTGGATCGGGCGAGAAGGTCTTGACGATTGATGGATACTGAGGGACGCCGCAGCCGGTGAAGATAATATTATCAATATAAAGTATGGCTGTATCTCGTTGCGCCCCTACGGCATAGATCCGAAATGTAGTTGTGCTGGATCCGGTTGAGGCTGCCGTATCTGATCTGCTATACCACGTCCTTCTGGATACGGGGGTCAGGTCGCTAAGATTGGTGAACGCTCCACCATTAGCGCTGGAGTATATATAAACATGATTATCGCCAGCATTAGCCCAGTTTCCCTCAAGTTCATAGTCCAAAGCGATACTTACACCAGTAAATTGGCTTGTATCCAGTATAAATTCGAAATAAGGACCCGTTGGTGTCCCAGGAAAAGATCCAATAACTGACGGCCAATTACCTTGACCAAACCATGCGTTCCCAGAACCTGCTGGAAAGTAATTTGCGTCAACGCCACTGGAAATCACGCCATTGATCGATTCTGTGGCAGTCGACACCTGACTGGATTTGAAGGTGTAATCTGTCGTTGTTCCCGGGAATGTCCACGTGGCCAACTCTAGCCCGGGTGTGCAGGGTGGCGGTAGCAGATCATCGTTGACGACCAGGCTATCGCTGGCTGAATTGCCGGTATCGGTTGTGCCGATGAGTAGATTGCTGCTGGTATTGTCGTAAGTTCCGATCGCGGTGGTCGACACCTGAACACTTACCGTGCAGCTTCCATTCGCCGGGATCGTGCCATCGGAGAACGAGATTGAACCTGCACCAGCCGTGGGTGCGAAGGTTGGGGTGCCGCAGCTATTTGTAGAATAGGTCGCTGGAGAAGCAACAACCATATCTCCCGGGGCACCTGCTCCTATGTTTGGGAAGGTATCCGTGAAGCTCGCGCCGCTGATGGCCACGTCATTCGGGTTACTCAGCGTGAAGGTTAGCGTGGATGTGCCCGTGACGCTGGTCGGGTCCGGTGCGAAGTTCTTGTCGATCGTGACAAGTGACGGATCTACGATTGCGGCAATACGCCCGGCGACGGAGAAATCGCTGTTGTAGTGATAGCTGCTGCCGGAGAAGTCGTAGATGAGGGTGTTGAGCGTTTCACTCGTCCCCGCGCCGCCGATGATTTCCACATTGTAGGTGACCGTGATGTCCCCCCCATATTTCCCCGTGCTAAGACAGGATCGATAATTGGGGGAATTAGGGTCATTCTCCCAACTGCAGCCATCCGCATAGACCTTCGTGGCGGCATCCGGATCCGTTCCGCCATTTGCGGTGTATGTGCTCGTGACTGAATTGATTTGGAAGATGGTATTGGGGAAGTTGATATAGCTTTCGATTTGTTCGTAGCCGTTCGTTGCTGTCGAGCCGACCAATTCGATGTTATAGGTTTCCCCCAGCATCAGTGTCATCGTCCCGCCCGGAGCGATGGAGACGTTGTCGAGCTTTACGTCAGTAGTCGAATTGCGGCTCTGCGAGATCAAATGCTCGACGTAGATCTCCCGCGGAGTAGAGGTGCTGATTGCACTCGTTTCGGTTGAACTAACTTCGATGTGATACTCTCGAGTGTGGTCATAGGCATTGGCATCCCGCGGAATTTCGATTTCAAAGTAGAAATCAGAACAGGTTCCTGCAGCGAGCGTGCTCGTGGTGATCGGATTCAATGAGCCCGCGCGTATATCGACATAAGCATCCGAACTATCCCAGACGAAATCGGCGGACACGTTAGTAGCAGGGTCATCACCGCTGTTGCAGACACGCACACCCACAGGGAAAGTGTTCGGTCCAACGTTAACATTGTTGCTGTCGAGGCCAACGACATTCCATGTAATAGGCTCAATGGTTAGTATGGCATCTGCATGGACAAGAAGCGGGGAACCGAAAATGAGCCAGCCCAGCAGCAGGGCCAGGGCAGCAAAAAGAAGAAATCGAAACAGGGTCTTGGTTTTCAAAACCATCGTATAGACGCGCCTCAAGATCGGCGGAAAATCCTCCCCCAATTTTCTTCATATTCAAGCTTTATGCTACATATTGTAAATGGGTTGCAGGGTTCAAGCAAAGATGTTAATTGCGCAGAAATAGTCGCTGGCTCCGGACCCAAGCTCTACTTGCAGCTCTCGGAAGTTAACAAGTGTGTATGTTCGTTATATAAATTTGGAAGCCATTGGTTTCCCGCAAATTACTGCTGCGGATTCACCGCCAGCCAAATCGGCAGGTAAAGCACACCGATGGGGCCAAGTTGGGTGGTCCCACCACGGATCTTATTGGCCTCCATATCGACGGAGGGGCTCTCGAGCATCACCATCTGCCCAAGCTCTTCATCGTAGATGAACAATCTCAAATTAAGCTCATCGCCGGCGGGGACAAGCGTCTCATCGTAGGTCAGGTGAATCGTCGCCAGTTGAAACGGCAGTTCGGTCGAGATGATCACAAAATCACCGACCTGACCAAAGTTCCCGGCGAAGCCAGGCGCGCCGACCATATGCTCTACAGCGATCGACTGAGTGTGATCTCCCATCCCCAGGATGTCGATTGAAAGTCCAATATCATCTATTGTTATGATCTGCAGGTGGTATTCCTGTCCATCGGGGATTCCATCACGATCGCTGTCGACATGGAATAGGTCGGTTCCCATACGCGCTTCGCTCTCATCGCTCAAACCATCCCCATCAGAGTCGCCGGTAATAGAGCCCATGTTCTCCCCCAAGACCAAAGCCATATCACTTATGCCATCGCCATCCGAATCAAGCTTCATCGGATCCGTCCCGAGGTCGCGCTCCATAATATTGGAAACACCGTCAAGGTCGAGGTCTTCATCCCCATCCATCACTCCATCATCATCGGTGTCAGCCAAACCGGGCATCGTTTGATGTCCCATCACAATGATTTCAAAATAATCGCTCAAGCCATCACTGTCGGAGTCCGTGCCAAAGGGGCTGGAGCCAAGACTCAATTCAAGTAATTCAATGACGCCATCTTCTTCATAGTCCCCTTCGTATCGCAGACCCCATACGGAGCGTACGGCTGCCGACGACTCCCAGGCTGGCACAATAAGGTTAATACCCCCGCGCACATCACCACGCCGCCAAGCGCCATCCAGCGCCACCATCAGCTCCCGGGTACGTTCGAGTTCACTTTCGGCTGCCTGCACTCCGACATCCGAGATCTCATCACCAGCCACGCGCGCTGACTTTACGACAACTTCCGCATCGGCTGCCGAGAGAACCACAACCTGGTAGTCTGACAAAAGAAGCGTTTTGAACGCTTGAAGATATGCATCCTGAATCTCGGGTTTCAAATTTTTTTGAGAGGCCAACTTAAGCAGGCGATTGGCCACATCCACATGGCGCTGCAACACCAAGGAATCCTCCAGCCTGCTTTCGTCGAGAAAAAGATTAACATCCTCTAAGATGCGCGTCTCAACATCCGTGAGGTCTTGGGATGGGTGGGAGGTCGAGAGAACGCGCAAGATCTCGGCCGCCTCCATACGAAGCTGGACAGGTGAAGCGTCTACTGCCTGGTCGGGCACTTCTTTAACTGCTTCAACAATATAGTCAGGGAGCGGCGCGGATGGTGTTGCCCCTCCGCCAATCAGGTCAAGCACAAGAGGTTGGAGTTCTTCCAAACGGTCACAGCCTGCCGTGAGGAACAGCAGGGAAACGAATAACATTACAAATAGCAGGCGTGGGAACCGATGTCGCTGGCAAGAAAGCATCGCATTTTCCCCTTGCTGGATGCGGCAGGAACTCAATATACAACCGTGCAAACGATCTCGTCTAGTATTTCACCACACTCAAGCCGATAGTCTTATAGGAAATTGTGGTCACAGCTGTTGATGATTTTGCCCCACAAGACCCAATCTTGAGTAAAAGTGCATCTGTCATTTCCCGAGAAGGTTTCCATGGATCCTGTTGTAAGCACATCAAGAATTGCCTGCAACAATTACATATGGATGAGGATATATTATATGACAAAGTAAACGGGCTATTCAGGCAATCATGCACACAGGATAATTCAAAGACGAGTAACATCTACTACGGATTCACTGATCGGAGAATATTCATGCGTTTATTGAAAACCATCATCCTGACCTGTCTCGTCGGCATCGCGGTCTCTATGACGCTCACCGGATGTGAAACCCCACAACCATCTGAAATAACTCAGGCACCTCCACTCTTGCCAACCCAACCTCCGACAAGGTTGGAGGCGCTCCCTGTCGATATTATTAAAATGGCGCCATCTACCGACCAACACCCGCCCATCCTGCACTCCAATGAATGGCACCCTCCCATCCCCATGGAGGGCTCGATCAACACCTCCGGCGCCGAGGATTCCCCCTTCATCTCCGCGGATGGCAATGTCTTTACTTTCTTCTTTACCCCCGACGTGCGCGTTCCACCTGAAAAACAGCTACTGGATGGTGTTACAGGAATCTACATCACGAGGAAGATGGATGGGACCTGGACCGAACCAGAAAGAGTTGTGCTCCAGGAGCCGGGGAAAGTTTCGCTGGATGGATGTCAATTCCTGCAAGATGATGAGCTCTGGTTCTGCTCTGCGCGCGAGGGGAATTACCGCGGCGTTGATATCTGGCACGCCGAGAATCGTGGCGGCCGCTGGGTAAACTGGGAGAACGCCGGAGAGTAATTTAACGTCGAGTACGAGATGGGAGAGTTCCACTTTACCAATGACTGGGAAACCTTGTATTTCCACTCCGACCGCGAGGGCGGAGCTGGGAATTATGATATTTGGGTTACCCGTCTAGTCAATGGAGAATGGGCTCAACCAGAGAACGTGCGCGAGGTCAACAGTGAAGCGCACGACAGCCGGCCCTTCGTTACGCTTGATGGCAGCGAGCTTTGGATTACCCGGACCCACCTCGGCACCCCCAGCATTTTCCGCTCCTCTTGGACAGGGGAAAGCTGGTCTGAACCCGAGCTCATCCTCTCACAATTCGCGGGTGAACCCACCCTGGACGCTGAAGGCAACCTTTATTTCATCCACCACTACGTCATCGACGATGAGATCATCGAAGCGGATGTGTATGTGGCTTATCGTAAATAAACAGGTTGGCCTCCTCCTTAGGATCCATTTTCAGACGTATCTAATGACTTGAGTTTTGACAAAAAGCCGGGCGGCTAGCGACTCGCGCATAACCGCCCATCGGTGTAAGCTTTTCTTATGAGAAAAGAAAAAGACAACACCGATCAGCAGATTAGCAAGTTAATCGAGTTTCGTCAAGCCGTCTACC
>CBDAFF010000057.1:0-102139 GCA_965195195.1 uncultured Anaerolineales bacterium
GATCATGCGCAAGATTGCACTCAATGTCTTGAGGAAAGAGAAGACGAAAAAGTGTGGTGCAAAAGCGAAGCGGCTTATCTGCGCCATGGACATGGATTATCTGCTCAAGGTTATCAATTTATGAAAACGCGATTGCCCTGGCGGGCACTGCGGCTGCATAGCACCGAAAACCGTCGCATGCTATAATCGCCAATCGAGAACTTGATGAATTCATCACTTACGGTTAAGGGTATCCAGAACGGGCTTTTGATCACTTTGCCTGCTGGAGAGTGGTCGAATGTTACCGATCAGCTATTGGAGACTGTCGCCGCTCAGGACGATTTCTTTCGCGGGGCTCGACTCGCTGTCCAGATGGAGGATCGCGCTCTGGGCGCCGCGGAGTTGGGCAGCTTACGCTCCGCTCTGGCCGAGCACGATGTTACACTCTGGGCAATCATCTCGACTTCGGAAGCGACCCAGTCAGCAGCGGCCGACCTTGGTCTATCGAGGGATCTTGAAATACGCCGCTCGGAAGATGATGACATCCCGGTCGACACCCAACTTCCTGGGGAGGAGGCAGCCCTACTTCAAAGGACATTGCGCTCTGGTCATAGCGTCCGTCACCCCGGGCACGTTATTGTCATCGGTGATGTTAATCCTGGCGCCGAAATTATCGCCGGGGGGCACGTCGTTGTCTGGGGACGATTGCGGGGTGTGGTCCACGCGGGAGCTGCCGGGGACGAAAGTGCGATGGTGTGTGCCCTCGACCTTGCTCCAACCCAATTGCGCATCGCAGGGCACATCACAGTATCGCCTTCGCGGCGGGGAAAACCCAAGCCTGAGCGAGCCCTCATTCGAGACGACCAACTTATCGCAGAGCCTTGGCAGACAGGTCATAAGTAGAAAACTAGTCGGCAAACGGAGAAGGGCATGAGTGCCAAAATTGTCACAATAACTTCCGGCAAAGGGGGAGTTGGAAAAACAACAGCAACCGCGAATATCGGCGTAGCCCTCGCCTCAGACGGGGAGCGTGTTGTCTGCATCGATTCAGATATTGGGCTCCGAAATCTCGACGTCATTATGGGCTTAGAAAATCGCATCGTGTATGACTTCGTTGATGTTGTCGAGGGTCGCTGCAAGCTCCGGCAGGCAATGATCCGGGACAAGCGTCTGGATACCTTGTTCTTGATCCCTGCCGCACAAACGCGGGATAAAACTGCGGTATCTCCAAAAGATATGGTCCGCCTCACAGACGAACTGCGACAGGAGTATGACTGGGTCCTGATCGACTCGCCCGCAGGGATCGAGCGTGGTTTCCGAAATGCAATCGCTCCTGCCGACCTGGTTCTCATCATCACCAACCCTGAAGTCTCGGCGGTCCGAGACGCAGACCGCATCATTGGGCTGATCGAAGCAGAGGAGAAAGGACCAGGCAAGCTGATCCTGAATCGGGTTAAACCGGAAATGGTGCGCCGGGGCGATATGCTCGGTACGGAGGATGTCCTTGATGTCTTGGCAATCGAACTAATCGGCATTGTACCCGAAGACGAATCGGTCATCGTAGCGACCAATCAAGGCATTCCTGTTGCGATGGAAGCGAACAACAAGGCTGGGCGGGCTTTCCATAACATAGCCCGTCGATTGAAGGGGGAGGATGTTCCATTTGCGGACCTTGGAGGAGGCGATGGGTTCTTCGGTCGGATTACGCGCATGATGAGGGCGGGAGGCGAATCATGAAGTTCTTTCAAAAAGCAGGGATTGGCCGTTCCCGCAGCGCCAAATCCGCCAAAGAACGGCTCCAGTTGGTTCTCATTCACGATCGAGCCGGCATTTCCCCTGGTAAACTCGATACCTTGAAAGATGATTTAATAAACGTGATCTCCAGACATATCGAGATCGAATCGGATGCCGTAGAGATTACCCTGACGAAAGAGCGAGACCAGCAAAGACTCGTGGCAGATATTCCTCTCGCTCCGACGCGTAAACGAAGGCATTCAACTTCTTAATCGATGAACAAAACCCGTATCTGGCGCCACTTCGATATATGGCTGTTGGCGGCTGTCGCCTTGTTGACAATTGCCGGTGTGGCGATGATTCAATCCGCCATCGGTGGGAACGAGGACCTCGCGCAGCTTGTACCGCGGCAGGCGATTTACGCCTTGATCGGTCTCGTCGTTTTAATCCTCACTGCCGCGATCGACTACCGCATCTGGTCCGCTCTTTCGCGCGCATTGTACATGGTTGTTTTAGGATTCCTGGGACTGATACTAGCGGCAGGGGTTGTCGGCTTTGGATCTGCCCGATGGTTCAACATCGGCATCGTCAATGTCCAACCATCCGAGCTGTCGAAGATTCTCGTGATCCTCGTCCTCGCAGACTACCTATCCAAACACAAGTTGGATATCGATCAACCAAAGATTCTCATCCGCAGTTTGGTGCTGGTCGGCGTACCAGCGATGCTAGTATTCCTCCAGCCGGATCTAAGCACTGCAATTGTCTTGGGAGTGATATGGGTCGCGCTGGTTTGGGCAGCAGGTGCGAGACCGAAACACCTGCTTGCCCTGGCAGGTATTGGAGCGATGACGCCATTGCTCGCCTGGCCTTTCTTGCAGAATTATCAGAAAGCACGCGTGATCACGTTCCTCTTTCCAGATCCTGACGCGCAATTCGGAGAGACCTATAATGTAATTCAGGCGCTTATCACGATCGGATCCGGGGGCTGGTTTGGCAAGGGCTACGGGAGCGGCACCCAGGTCCAGCTGCGTTTCCTGAAAGTGCGCCATACGGATTTCATTTTTTCGGCGATGTCAGAGGAGTTTGGTTTTACTGGTGCACTCATTTTCATCTTGGTTTTTATTTTCGTGATCTATCGTTGTTTACGGGCGGCAAGCATCGCCCGCGATCTTTATGGCGCTTTGATTTGCTACGGCGTTGCCGTCCTACTGGCATTTCAGGGTTTCTTTAATATCGGCATGAATTTAAAGCTTCTCCCAGTTTCTGGTCTCCCACTCCCATTCTTAAGTTATGGTGGCTCTTCGCTGCTCGCCAGCCTGCTAGGAATCGGCCTCGTGGAGAGTGTGATCCTGCGCCATAAACAGATCGAGTTATAGCAAAATAACATCCATTGAGGCATTGTAATGACCGAAGGAAAACCCGCACGCGTTCGCTTTGCCCCCTCCCCAACCGGTCGCTTCCACATCGGCAGCGCCCGTACAGCCCTGTATGACTTCCTTCTGGCGCGCCAGTCTGAAGGCCAGTTCATCCTCCGCATTGAGGACACCGACCGCAACCGTTTCGACCCCCAGGCGGAGAAAGGATATTACGAAGCACTGCGCTGGTTGGGCTTGGAATGGGATGAAGGACCGGATATCGGTGGACCGTATTCACCCTACCGCCAGTCTGAACGAACAGAGATCTACCAGCAGCTCACTGAAGAATTGATCGCTGGAGGCCATGCATATTACTGCTTCTGCACTCCTGAGCGGCTTTCCCAGGTCCGTCAACTCCAGCAGAAACGTAAAGAACCGACCCGTTACGATGGACTCTGCCGCCGTCTGTCACCGGAAGAAGCTCGGGAAAGAGCCCTGGGAGGCGAGAGCCACGTCATCCGTTTCAAAACACCGCAGGAAGGACAGACAACCGCTGTGGACTTATTACGAGGTCCGATCAAAGTGGACAACCACACGATCGACGATTACATTCTCGTTAAATCAAGCGGTATGCCCGTGTACCACCTGGCGGCGATGGCCGATGATCACCTGATGAAGATCACGCACGTTTTGCGCGGCTCGGAATGGCTTCCCACCTTCCCACTCCACGTCCTGATCTACGAAGCTTTCGGCTGGGAGCAGCCGATTTGGATCCATCTCTCCGTACTTCTTAACACCAGCGGCAAAGGCAAGCTCAGCAAGCGATCCACTGTGGACCCGAAAAGTGGGACGAAGGCAGTCTTTGTGAATGACTTGCGTGAAATGGGATACCTCCCACAGGCTGTGATTAATTGGATCAGTCTAATGGGGTGGTCATACGACGACCACAGTGAGTTCTTTCCGATGGATGATCTGATAGGAAAATTTTCTATCGATAAGTTGAGCCCCAGCCCGGCAGCGGTAAATTTCAGCAAACTCGATCACTTCAACGGCCTCTACATCCGCAGTTTGTCAACGGACGAGCTCGCTGAAGAGCTGCTCCCGTTTTTCACGAAAGCAGAGATCGACGCTGATCTAACCGAGATCAAAGCACTCGTTCCTCTGATCCAGGAGCGGATTCGCACGCTCGATGAAGCGGTCGACATGGCTGGTTTCTTCTTTCAATCCGATGTCCATCCAGAACCTTCGGAACTCGTCGGGAAGAAAATGTCTGCGCAAGAATCTGCGCGTGCTGCGGAGAGAGCGCATGATGTCATCCAGGCGCTTTCAGAGAGCGAATTCGAGCAACTCGAACAACCATTGCGCGGTCTGGCTGATAAGTTGGGAATTAAAGCCGGCCAGCTCTTTGGGATCTTGCGTGTCGCCGTGACCGGTCAGAAGGTTAGCCCTCCTCTCATCGAAAGCATGGTGATAATTGGCAAGAAAATTGTCCTGGCTCGTATCGAGCGCGCCGCAGCGATACTTAATTCGCTCGAGTGAGGGCGATAGACAGGCTAACTTCCGCTATGTTACAATTCTCAAATCACTGGGGGTTCGTCTAGTGGTAGGACAGCGGACTCTGAATCCGCCAGCCGAGGTTCGAATCCTCGACCCCCAGCCAAACATCGCCCGGTGAAATAATCGCCGGGTGATTTTTTTCCTCCCGCCAGATAACCCTCCAAAACACATGAAATACGTATGCTAAGAAACCGCGGAATTTGCGGCTGTAATTTCGCGATTTTGTGGATCGAAAGCGGTGCATTTTCTCGAAAACTACGGTAGAATAGCCAATATACTCACTGAGTGACTAGTCCTTATCAATGTCCCCCAAACACACTTATGCCAGTACGCTCTCGCCCGAATATCCCGTGCTTGGCCTGCTCATTCAGCAGCCGGCACATGGGTATCGGCTGCACCAACGCCTCAACACCGATCTCAGACAAATTTGGCGCATCAGTCTGAGTCAGATATACAATATTTTGAAACGATTGGAGGCTCACGGGTTCATCATCGGCCAGATGCAGGAGCATGCTGGTACACCAACGAGGCGCCATTTTGAAGCAACCCCAAAAGGGGTCAAACGATTCGAGGAATGGCTCTTCGCACCCAGCGGATCAAGCGCGCGGGCTATTCGCGTAGAGTTCCTCACCCGACTATATTTTGCAATGGCTATATACAAGGAACGGGCCAGTCACCTCATAGATGAGCAGATAACAGAAAGTCACAAGCACCTTGAAATATTAAAAGGTGCACTCGATCTACTTCCA
Organism: uncultured Anaerolineales bacterium; assembly: GCA_965195195.1. Classification (GTDB taxonomy): domain Bacteria; phylum Chloroflexota; class Anaerolineae; order Anaerolineales; family E44-bin32; genus E44-bin32. Next base: position 5,375 of record CBDAFF010000057.1, read on the forward strand.
CTCGATCAAGCATTCAATCGACTAGCGCTTGAACTGCGCGTTCGCCAGCTCGAGTCGATTCTTAATTGGCTACCCCAATGCAGCATAATTCTTGGGTTATGAAAACCCTTTTCCATGGAGGTTAAACATGCGCTACCGACACACCTTACTAGCCGCTCTGGCAATTCTGATGATAGCCTCAGCCTGCAGTCCAGCCGTCGTGGACCCCGAGCCACAAAATCCGACTGAGGGAACGATTGTCCCAGAAACCGAAAGTAGCTTTTCCATCACCGACGCTCTGGGACGTGAGCTCGTTTTCGAGCAGCCGCCACAACGCATAGCTATCGCTGGACGTGCAAGCTCACTACTGGCGAACGCGCTTTATTTATTCCCCGAGGCCAGCCAACGGATCGTCGGTATTGAAAATCGCTCGCAATCTGCGAGCCCAATTCTTCCGGTGATCGATCCGAACTCAAGCGACAAAATCTTTTTCGAGAAAAATGCTGGACCGGAGCAAATCGCGCCCGCGCAGCCAGATGTGGTCATCCTGAAGAGCTACATGGCCGAATCACTCGGTGAGCCGCTGGAAATATTGGGCATCACCGTGGTCTACCTCGACCTAGAAACACCTGAGCAGTTCTTTCGTGATATTGAAATTCTCGGGAAATTGTTCGGCAACTCAGAACGCGCCCAGGAGGCGCGGAGTTACTACCAACAGCGGCTGGACAGCATCCAGCAGCGTACAGACGGCATCACCAAAGAACAGAAGCCGAGTGTGCTAATTATCCAGTACAGCGACAAGGGAGGCGACGTCGCTTTTAAGGTTCCACCAGCCTCCTGGCTACAAACCACTATGGTGGAATTGGCTGGAGGAACGCCTATCTGGACGGAAGCAAGCGAGACGGGTGGATGGGCCATCGTCAATTTCGAGCAGATAGCCGCCTGGGATCCCGATCAGATCTATGTCATTTATTACCCAGGTGACGCCAGTCCTATCACCGAGAATCTGAAATCTGATCCCAAATGGCAGGCAATTCAGGCGGTCCAGCAGGACCAACTCTTCGCCTTCCCGGGTGACTTTCTCAGTTGGGATCAACCCGACACCCGTTGGATTTTGGGGCTTTCTTGGCTGTTCACCAAAGTACAACCCGAGCTCGCCGATGGCATCGACATCACGCAAGAGATAAACCAATTTTACGAACAGTTATATCGTTTGGACCAGGAAACCATTCAAAATGAAGTGAACTCCGCCCTTAACGGCGACCTTCCTTGAAGACACCATCCACTGGAGCCCTTAGGATGCCACAGAGATCGCGATTAACCCGATTGTTTTGGTTGCTCGGGCTGACGCTTCTGGGGGTTCTGGTTGTGTCAATTTTCATCGGGCGATATCCATCACCCTATTGGATGTCGCCCTCGTTGCTTCGCGAAGATGAGTTAGCCCGCAGACTGGTGTTTTCTCTGCGTCTGCCAAGGATTCTAACTGCCCTGATGATGGGAATGTCTCTTTCTGCTGCTGGCGCTGTGCTCCAGATGATTTTTCGTAACCCCTTGGTTGAACCCGGTTTCCTTGGTGTATCTCAGGGCGCGGCGTTCGGCGCGGCGTTAAGTATTTTATGGGTTGGGTCATCCCCCATCATTATGGAGATATCTGCCATTCTTTTTGCGTTGATGGGGCTGATGCTATCTTACTTTCTGGCACGACGAATGCGCCACGGCAGCTGGGCGCTGCGCTTAATCCTCTCCGGCATCGCCGTCTCAGCGCTCTTTTCAGCCGGCAATGGCATTATGAAATATCTTGCCGATCCTCTATCCCAACTGCCAGAAATAACTTTTTGGATGTTGGGCGGACTTTGGGGAATGACATGGAACAAACTCCTTTTCGTTTCACCCTTTGTCATCACCGGCTTGTTGATTGTTTATCTAATGCGCTGGCGACTTAACCTGCTTTCTTTAAACGATGAAACCGCCTTTTCACTGGGTACAGCTCCTGCACGCGAACGAACCCTTCTACTAGTCGGTGCCGTATCCGCCACAGCTGCCATCACTGCCGTCGGTGGCATCGTCGGATGGATAGGGCTAATCGTTCCCCATATTGCCCGCCGCATCTTCGGCGCAAACGCCCAATATACGATCCCGGCATCCATGATGATCGGCGGCATGTTAACCGTAATCTGTGACAATATCGCCCGCGCCCTTCTACCCGGTGAAATTCCCCTTGGCATTATCACATCACTATTAGGCGCCGTTGCTTTCCTGGCATTGATGATCAGTCCCAAAATAAAGATGCGAATATGAAAACTCATGGGATCATCTCTCTTTCAAACCTAATCTTCAGCTACGATTCTAGCCTTCAAAACGCGATAAGCGATCTGTCGCTTGAAATCCCAGCCGGATCAATTGCCGCCATCTTAGGTCCGAACGGCGCCGGCAAGTCCACACTACTTCACATCATCCTTGGCATGCTTGCCCCACAGGGTGGTCAGGTACTTCTCGACGGTAAAAACCTGTCTTTCTACTCGCGCCGAGAGATGAGCCGCCTGGTCGGTCTTGTCCCTCAGATCGAGCATATTCCGTTCGAATTCTCGGTGATGGAATATGTTTTACTGGGCCGAGCTCCCTACATGGGCATTTTGCAAATGCCGTCGGAAGAGGACTACAAGACAGTCTCAGAAATCTTACGGACGTTGAAATTAACACACCTGGCCCACCGGGTGGTGCTTGATCTCAGTGGTGGCGAACGTCAGATGGTTCTTTTGGCTCGTGCGCTGGCGCAGCGGCCACGCATTCTGCTGCTTGATGAGCCCACATCCCATCTCGACTTGAGCAATAAGGGTCACATTTTACGAATCCTCAAAGATCTAGCTGACCAAGGAGTTACCGTAATTTTCACAACGCATGATCCCTACACCGCCGTGCTCAGCGCCAAATATCTGATCTTGATGCGTGACGGAAACATTCTGGATTCCGGACCGATAGAGCAAGTCCTTAAAGCCGATAAGTTAACCTCAACCTATGGCGTTCCCGTACGCGTGGTTAAAGTCAACGGACATTCTGTCATTCTGCTCGACCAAACTCTGACATGACACAGAACGCTTCGATATCAATCATCAGCGGAACGCGGGCCTCTGGTAAAACCACTTTCTGCACGTTTATAGCCAAAATTCTCAGATCAGACGGCTGGGATGTCGCCGGCTTACTTTCACTTCCCGTTATTAAACAGGGCGAAGAGATCGCTAAAGATGCCTTTGACATCCGCTCTGGAGTTCGCCGCTCCCTTGGGAGCGTAAAACTCCATGGCACCGCGACGACCGAAGTACAAACCGGACGATGGACTTTTGACACAAAGACCATCGATTGGTGTAACAAAATATTCCAATCTTCCATTCCCTGTGATTTTCTGATCATAGATGAAATCGGGCCCCTCGAATTCGACCAGGGGCAAGGCTTTCTCGAGGCTCTGCCCGCCCTGGATTCCGGAGAATTCATACGCGGAGTGGCCGTTATCCGCCCCCACCTGCTTGCAGCCGCTCAACAGCGATGGCCAGCTGCGAAAGTCATCGAGATAACAGATATCAATCATGCCGAACAACAAGCTGCTCAGTGGGCAGCAGAAATGACCAAGGATATTCACCCACCCAGGAAATAAACCAGATCGGTTGGCTATGCGCAGCCCGTCTCCCTCGGCAACGCAAATTCTGACATCTACCCACGCGCCAGTCCCCAAGACCTGAATGGTATAATCCCTCTGTGGAACCAAAACAGTGGCGCTCCGCGCTCGCGAAGACACGCCGATCAACTTTTGGTCGTATTGCGACTCTCCTGGGAGCGACAGAGCTGACGTCAGATTTCTGGGAGGAACTCGAGGCAGCACTGATTCAGGCAGATATGGGAGGGAATCTTACCCAGAGTTTGGTGACGGAACTTCAGGAGACTGCCAACCTGGAGGGGCTCTTACGGGGCGAAGAGATCTACACACTCCTCAGGAGTCTATTGATCGAGCGTTTGAACGCCCCAATCGAACCTGCACTCCATCAAAAACCGCATGTCATCATGCTCGTCGGTGTCAATGGCACCGGAAAGACAACCACCGCTGCGAAACTCGCTTTCGGCCAAACAAGAGCAGGGCTTCGAGTTATTCTGGCAGCAGCAGACACCTATCGAGCCGGTGCGCAAGAGCAATTATCGATTTGGGGTGAACGTCTTGGCGTAGATGTAATCTCCGCCGAACCTGGCAGCGATCCCGGCGCCCTGGTGTACAACGCCTGCCAAGCAGCGCATGCCAGGAACACGGATGTGGCAATCATCGATACCTCGGGCAGGATGCACACCGAGTACAATCTCATGGCCGAGCTGCAAAAGATCTATCGGGTCGTACGCAAAGCCATCGATGGAGGATCTCATGAAGTGCTCCTTGTTCTCGATGCGACTACCGGTCAGAATGGATTGGTGCAGGCGCAAGCTTTCGCAGAAGCCGTTAACCTGGATGGTGTCATCCTGACGAAATTAGATGGTTCCGCCAAAGGCGGTGTGGGATTCGCTATCGTTAATTCTCTGGGTATTCCTTTGCGTTATGTCGGTATTGGGGAGAGCTTGGAAGACTTCGCAGAGTTCAATCCGCGGGCCTTCGTCGATGCGCTGCTACTTGACCCTGTAACACCTGCAGCCTAAGTCAACCAGGCACCATAAACGAAAAACGAATAAATTCCTGCAAAGGGAAGGTTAAACGATGGAAGATTTAAAAGCACAATTCAACAAAGTTCAAGCACAAATCCAAGATCTCCTGGTGCGGCTTTGACTTCGCCAAAAGCGAAGCTCGATTAGAGAAAATCAAAAAAGACGCTGAAGCCCCGAATCTTTGGGATAACCCCACTGAAGCAAAATCGACGATGCGCAGCCTCGCTCGTTTACAACGAGATATCGATGGCTGGCACGCACTCCAACAGCGAACCATCGACGCTATTGAGCTGGCATCCCTCGACGACGAAGAAATACGCGGCGATCTTGAAAAAGAGCTGGCAGAGCTTCAAGATGAAGTTAACCGACGTGAGACTCAAGCTCTCCTCTCCGGTCAATATGATAAAGAGAATTCAATTCTTGCCATTCATGCAGGCGCCGGAGGGACTGATTCACAGGATTGGGCTGCTATGTTGCAGAGAATGTACCTCCGCTGGGCGGAGGCACATAAATACAACACCGAGATACTAGACACTAGCGAAGGTGAGGAAGCAGGGATCAAGAGCACGACGATCTACATCGAGGGCGATTTTACATACGGATACCTAAAATCTGAGAGAGGTGTCCACCGGTTGGTCCGATTGTCCCCCTTTGATTCTGCCAGCAGGCGGCACACATCATTTGCCCTGGTGGAAGTCCTCCCACAGGTCGAGGCGACAGGAGACATACAAATTAACCAATCTGATTTACGCATCGACACTTATCGATCTGCAGGTGCAGGTGGTCAGAGCGTTCAAAAGAACGACACCGCTGTGCGAATTACGCACATCCCAACCGGCATCGTCGCCACTTGTCAGAACGAGCGGTCCCAATCACAGAACAAGGATAATGCAATGCGCGTGCTTCGAGCCCGCTTGCTAGACATCCAGCGCCAGGAACAAGCGGAAGAACTGGCCCAGATTAAAGGGGATCACATCAAAGCCGAATGGGGGAACCAGATCCGCTCCTATGTTTTACATCCGTACCAGATGGTAAAAGACCACCGTACCGAGTTTGAAATCGGAAACGCAAGTGCGGTTCTGGATGGAAAGATCGATCCATTCATCGAGATGTACCTCCGATCCATGATCGGAGAAAAATCCTAATGGATGGTTCCAAGGATTACTGCCATCTTGTCGGCGCATCACGCCTCTGCTATAATCCGGCGGCTCACGAATTCATGCCCCATTCCTTGAAATTGGATGGGACGCCATGAGCGGAGATCCATTTGAATAAGAAAAATACCTCTCTTTCGGGTGGACAGGTACACTAGGAGGAACTTGCGTGGCATTCTATCTCAATATTGTATTGTCGATTGTCTCCGTCGCCCTTATTGCAATCATCATTCTGCAGAGTCGCGGCGCTGGTCTCGGAGGCCTGGGTGGAGGTGGTGACTTTGGAGGCGCCGGTTTCCATGTGCGGCGGGGAATTGAACGCCTGCTCTTTAATGTCACCATTGGTCTAAGTGTCGCTTTCTTCACTCTGGCCCTGGTGACCGTTATTCTGGTCGGATAACCCCGCTCAGACCCACTTCGGTTTCAACTACCCCAACCCTTTATGCGCAACATTCGCTGGCAAATACTTATTGCAATAGGTGGTCTTGCCCTGGTGGTTGTCTTGTTGATCGGTCAGACACCTGATCAGGTTACGGCGCCTGCCCAACCGGTTACCGGCGGTGTCCACAGCGAAGCGCTGATCGGTGAGATCATCCGCCTGAACCCCATCCTCGATTTCTCCAATCAGCCTGACCGCGATATTGATCGGTTGATATACCATGGACTCCTGCATTTCGACTCCCGTGGAATCCCAGTTCCCGATCTAGCGGAAACCTGGTCGATTTCGGCAGACGCGACACTTTACACTTTCACATTACGCGAGGATGCTGTCTGGCACGATGGTGAACCCGTCACCTCGGACGACATTATTTATACATATTCCAAACTTCAGGACGATAACTACCCCGGACCAGAAGATATCCACGAGCTCTGGAACCAGGTCAACATCATCCGATTGGATGATCGCCGTGTCCAATTCCAGCTGCCGGAATCGTTTGCCCCCTTTCTAGATTACCTATCTGTCGGTTTACTTCCTGATCACCTCCTGCGCGGTGTGAGCGCAGGCGATCTTATCGACCATCCTTTCAACCTAGATCCCATCGGAACCGGACCATTCCTCCTTGATCAATTTATACTGGAAGATAACCAAATAACAGGCGTAAGCCTGGTTGCCTTCGAGGAATTTTACGGTCAGCAGCCCTTTCTCGAGCGCATCGAACTCATTCTCTTCGAGAATGAACAAGACGCCCTTAAGGCCTACAACAATGGCGAGGTCAAGGGTATTGGGTACCTAGGAGAAAGCATCCTGGACGAAGCCCTATCGCTTCCTTCGATGAATGTTCACTCCGCACGGCTCCCACGCCTGGGCTTGATATTTCTTAACACGCATAATCCCGAGAAAGACTTCCTCTCCGAGAAGACGATAAGGCGAGCGTTAGCCATAGCGATTAACCGCCAATGGATTATCGACCAAGTTTTCTTGGGACAGGCAGTCCAGCCCATTGGACCCATCATGCCTGGCACCTGGGCTTTTGCCGAGGGCATAAAAGCTCTTCCTTTCGATCCAGACGAGGCAGCCCAAATTCTTGAGAGTGCGGGCTGGGAACTTCCGGCCGGCGCATCACCGGGAACACCTGAATATCAACGCGTGAAAGACGATGAAATCCTCTCCCTCGAGCTGGTCCATCTTGAAGATAATACAAATACACAGATCGCCGAATTGGTTAAACGATATTGGGAAGCGATTGCCATCCAAGTTGAATTGGTCCCTGTCTCGTCCGACAGCCTTTTAAACGAATTCCTCCAACCACGTGCTTTTCAAGCCGTCCTCACTGAGTTGGATCTTGGCAGCTACCCGGATCCTGACCCTTACCCGATATGGCACGACTCGCAAACAGAAACAGGGCAGAATTACAGCGGTTTTTCTGATCGAAATATCAGTATTTGGCTTGAGCAGGCGCGCACGACACCAGATCGTGGGCGACGCTCGGAGCTATACACCAGCTTTCAATATCGATTCCAGGATCAAGTTCCGTCGATCCTCATGTATTACCCAATTTACAATTACGGTATTGATGCTCAGGTACAAGGTGTGACTGTGGGACCGCTGTTCAATCCTAGCGACCGTTTCAACACTGTTTTCGATTGGTACCTCGTTGCCCGCCGGGGTGTATCGCCAGAAATAGAAGAAACGACACAGCCCTAGGCGAAGCGGCAGATCAACCCTTGATCGTTGCTTTAACTCACTTATTTGATCCAAATCCCGAGACCAAGCGGGAAAACTGCCGTGGTATAATCCGACCGCTCTGCAAGCTCCTATGCAGACCCAGAAAGGTGTATACGTGACCGAAAAAGAAGAACCCCAAGCCATTAAATCACTCAAAGACCTCAAGCCAGCCCAGGAACTTCATGGAAAGGTTTCCAAAATCGAACTCTTCGGCGCATTCGTCGATGTTGGCTTAAAACAGCAAGGTTTAATTCATATCTCGCAAATGAAGCAAGGGAAGATTAACCGGGTAGAAGATATCGTCAAGCAAGGGGATGAAGTGGACGTCTGGGTTCTCAAAGTCGATCCGAACGCCGATCGTCTTGACCTCACTCTGATCAAGCCAGTCGCGCTCAATTGGAAGGATATAAAACCGGGCAATAAATACTCAGGCGAAGTCATCAGGCTTGAAAAATTCGGTGCTTTCATTGACATTGGGGCGGAACGACCAGGATTGGTCCATGTTAGTGAAATGCGTGATGAATATGTCTCCGACCCCGGTGAGATCGTCAAAGTCGGGGAAAAAGTGGAAGTGAGTGTGCTCGAGGTAGATAGTAAGAAGCGACAGGTACGCCTAAGCATGAAGGCTGCGGAAATGGTTGAAGAGCTAGATGATGAACCCGAAGAAGTGCTCCCAACCGCGATGGAAATTGCTCTCCGAGAAGCCATCGATGGACCTGATAACGATGTGGAATCATCTGCAGTAGACATGAAAACGACAACTAAGAACCGCAAGGAACTTGAAGATATCTATAGCCGGACCCTTAGCCACAAGATTCAAACTGTAACAAAGACAGAGGGAGAGTAACCGGTTTCCCCCAAAAGTACCCACGTATCTAAAAAGCGCCTTAAGGGCGCTTTTTTTATATTTGGATTTTGGGTGGCAATTTAATCGTCAGCACCACTTACATTTTCTAGACAGTAGTGCACTTCCGGTTACTCCTCCACACTCAACCAATCATCAGCTTTATCATCCTCGTCGTAAAGATCTTCTTCATCCTCATCCCAGATTTCCTCGAGATTCTCATCGTCCCAGTCTTCATCATCTGGTAATTCACCTAAGCGTTTGTAAGTCCGGCATCCTTCGTCTGGATCAATCTCAACAGATGCTATTCCGCAAAATCCATCTTCGAGATAGACACAATCGATATAGTGGCAACGAATTCGAGGCACCTGCTGGAATCTCCTCTAATAATCGAATCCCAGTCTGCGCACGCGTATGATGCTGATCACGAAAAGGAGCAACATCACGACTGCTGAGACCACGCAGTAGGGGCATATGGCTTGTAAAACAAAGATCTCAACATACGTCAGGTAAACTGAATATATCGTCCCTGCCAGAGTAAACCCAAAAACACCTAAATGCAAGCCATCTCTCCAGCTCGGGAACCGCGTTTCAAGGACGAGGAATGCCAGAATTGCGAGATATCCAAGTAATCCCAGGAGGGCAAGTGGAATACCACCGATTTCTGCGTACTTGCTGTTGTTGACCGCTTCGCAATCACCAATATCCGAACATGCGGCTACCGCACCCGTAAATTTTAAAAACGCCAGGTAAGCGGAATCAACTGCACCGGCTAATGCGAGTAAAACGGATGTAAGCAAAAGGGGTTCTGATTGGGATTTTGCTTTCATATACCGTCCCTTCCAAAAATATTGAAAACCATAGCGACATCGCAACAGGATTGATTTCCCGTTCGGCGACTCAGGTCCAATAGTAGAACGAACCGAGGCACTTCTATCGCTGAATTGTAATTGAAGGCGAAATTATAACACTCAATACGCCGGCTCAGCCTGGCCGTATGCGTCGGGCTTCGAGGACATTCGGAAGAGCTTCTAGCCGGTTTAAAACGCGACTGAGCTGCGAAACATCCGTGATCCCCATGATCATATCGAAAACTGCCAAGTTATCTTTTGTCGACACTTGAATCGCCGACATGCTTATTCCCTCGTTCGATACGAGCGTAGAGACATCTCGAATAAGTCCATCTCGGTCATATGCACGGATAGTCACAGCGACAGGATACGTTTGATGCGGCTTGCCCCATGAAACCTGTATTAGTCGCTCACGGTCTCTGGCCCGCAGCGCATTCGGGCAATCCTGTCTATGGATCGTCGCTCCCCGTCCCCGAGTAATATACCCTACGATCGGATCCCCTGGAGCCGGATTGCAGCAGCGACCTAGTCTTGTCAGCAAACCGGATAAGCCGAGGATATGCACCTCTTCCGCGTCCAACTCGGTCAGGAATTCAGCCGACTCTTCTAGCGCCTCTAGTTCCCGTTCCAGATCTTCTTCAGGGATTAACTTTGTGACGATTCGGTTGATATTAAGATCACCACAACCAATAGCCACTAAGAGGTCGTCGACGTTGGAATAGCCCAAATCGCCTGCTATCTTCTCATATGCCATTCCATCCAGGCCCAAACGGCGGATTTCTCGATCAAGAAGCAGCCGTCCGTGGGACACATTCTGCTCGCGGTCCTGGCGTCGAAACCAATGGCGAATCTTACCTCTTGCACGCTGACTTTTTACCATTTCCAGGCTCGGGTTCAACCAGTCCCGGCTCGGTCCTCCGCGCTTCGCGGTGAGAATCTCTACCGCATCGCCTGTATGGAGTTTCGAATCCAGCGATACAAGCTTCCCATTCAATTTCGCTCCACGACAACGGTGGCCAATGGATGTATGAATGTGATAGGCGAAGTCGATCGGAGTTGAGTCTGCGGGGAGATCGATGATGTCTCCTTTGGGTGTGAAGACATAGACACGATCATCGAACACGTCCGATTTCATCGCCGCGACGAAATCGCCGGCGTCATCGACATCTTGACGCCACTCCATCAAACGGCGGAGCCACGTTACTCGCTGTTCGAACGAATCGTCCCGCGACCGCCCCTCCTTATAACGCCAATGCGCCGCGATCCCATATTCTGCATTCTCATGCATTTGTGGTGTTCGTATTTGTACTTCCAGGGTCTTGCCATCATCATAGATAACCGCAGTGTGCAACGACTGATAGAAGTTATCCTTCGGAGTGGCGATGTAGTCATCAAATGTGCCCGGCACAGGCTTCCAGTGGTTGTGAATCACACCCAATGCCAGATAACATAAGGATTCGCTCTCGACAACCACCCGCACGGCGCGCACATCATATACCATGTCAATGGGCACACCCTTACGCTCCATCTTCCGATAGATGGAATAGAGATGTTTGGGCCGTCCTGTTACTTCCGCCTCGATTTCATACTCAGAGATATATCGCCTTAGTTCAGCCGTGACTTTTCTAAGTTTTTTCTCACGATCTTCCCGTCTCTGGGAAACGAGTGCTGCGATCTCTTTATATTGCTCGGGGAAGGCAAACCGGAAAGCCAAATCTTCAAGATCCCACTTCATTTGCCAGATACCGAGACGGCTGGCCAACGGCGCAAAAATCTCCAGTGTTTCCTTAGCAATCCTTGTTTGCTTCTCTGGAGGCAAGTGAGAGAGGGTACGCATATTGTGCAGTCGGTCTGCTAGTTTGATCACGACAACACGGACATCATCACCCATTGCAAGAAACGTCTTCCGCAGGGTTTCTTTCGCCAAATCACCTTTCAAGGCGAGTGGGTCTCGAGCCCGCTTCCCACTGTGGCTTACTCTTGGAAGTTGGGTTAACTTCGTTACGCCATCGACGAGTGTGCGGACTTCTTCGCCGAAGTCACGTTCGATGTCATCCAGAGTGATTGGAGTATCCTCGACGGTGTCATGAAGCAATCCTGAGACAATAACGGGGATAGGCGCACCCAAGTCAGCAAGTATGCCCGCCACGGCGAGGCAGTGATTAATATAAGGTTCTCCAGAGGCTCGTTTCTGCTTGCGGTGGACTTTTTCCGCGACCATGAAAGCGCGCTGAACTATCTCCCGCTCGGCAGGAGATGTTTTTTCTGGCAGAGAATCGAGAAGACCTTGAATATCCACGTGCTGTTTACCCTATGCACAGTATAGCGCCGTCCCAAAGCGCGCTCAAGGGTTTATCCTGACAAAATAGGCTGAGTCTAAGACCGACTCAGCCCACTTGTAATCCCTGGTTGGCTTGGAATTGCATTTAAGAATGTATCGTTTGATTAGATACCCAATGGACCGGATGGCGGGAGATGATCCTGCCAATCATCGACGACAATGATCTCGGCATCCGTGGTCAAATCATCGATCCAATCTTCGAAAGCACTATCGACGGCTTCCTGATAGGCAGTATCGGAGATCTCTCGATCCTGTCGGTCAACAACGCGCAGGAGATGCCAGCCGTATTGCGATTCGATCGGTCCGACAACTTCATTAACCGGTGCTGAGAAAGCGATAAAACCCATCTGGCCGAGGATTCTAACCAGATCGTCCAGGGTATTCCACCCCAGATCCCCACTGGACTCACGAGAGCTCTGATCCTCCGAATACTCCAGTGCGATGTCATCCCAAGCATCCCCAGACTCAAGTTGTTCCAGTGCTTCTTGGGCTATTTCTTCGTCGAAGACGAGAATATGTTGGATAAGCACTTGCTCTGCAACACGCTCAATCTCCGGTTCAAATTGCTCCCTAACCTTCTCTTCAAGCAACTGCGCCTCGATATATGCATAGAAGTCTGCTTCGCTGATTCCGAAGTCAGATAGCGATTCAAGGAACTGTGCGTAATCAACTTCATATGCCTCCAGCACATACGGAGTTGCTGTTGGAATAGGAGTCTGCGGGAGTGTAGAGGTCGGGGATGGTTCTATAGTTGATTCAGGCGCAGCTGCAATCTCCGCCACTTGGGTGGCGTCTGGCGTGGGGGTTGGGAACGGAGTAGGCGTTCCCTCCGGGTAGAAGCCAAAGCTATGTTGGAGCTGACGTTCGATTTCTTCCGGAAGAACGTGAATCCCCATTTTCTCTGCTTCTTGCCTGATCAAGGTCTCGCGAGTCATCTCATAGATCACTTCTTGGCCGATGAGCTCCGGATATGCGAGCTGTGTTCGGATCTGATTCTGGAGTTCTTGGATGGTCGTTAAAGTTTGTGGATCGGTCGCGAAGAGTTGTTCCATTTGCGTATAGGAATTTAACTGGCCGAGGAGTTCACGCTGATGGATCCGCACACGTCCTTGAAACTCGCCCTGTGAGATCGCATCTTCATTGACAGTCACAACCGTCTGTTTTGGCTGTATATATGCACTATCAATCCAGCCATAGCCCAAGATTCCAATCGCGACTACCGCTATCGCGATAATAACTCCCAAGAGCCAACGGCTTTGTATTCGTTCTCGTTCTGCACGAGCTAGATGCTTTTTCGTTGTGCGTAGTGGAGCCCGTTGCTTCGTCATGCCACATTAACTCCTTCGTGTTTCATGAACTCCGATTTCTACCCCCAGCGACAACCTAAGTCACGATTTGAATCAAGAAAGTCGGGCAAGAGAACGCTCACATTCGTATGACTCCCCTCGCCCACCGTTAACTCCAGGTTGATGCTAACGCAATCTCTCGACCGTGAAGGGAAGCAAAGCCATATGGCGTGCCCTCTTGATTGCACCGGCAACCATGCGTTGGTGTGTTGCGCAATTTCCTGTCTCACGGCGGGAGCGGATTTTCCCGGATTCCTTGATGTAACGTTTGATAAGCTCGTGTTGTTTGTAATTAATGTGCGTCGTCTTGTCTGCACAAAACTTGCAAAGTCGAGGGCGTCTTCGATATTGTCGACGCGGTCCACCTCTTGATCTTGTGCCTGTTGAACTTCTTCCTGTTTGATTGCGTTGTTCTGTCAAAGTAATCTCTCCATTCTTTTCGTAAGCCCAGATGCACAAGTCATTAGAAGGGGAACTCGCCTTCTTCCTCGTCCTGGTCAAAACTCGTGCGGACTGTCTCTTTCTTCTCGCCAAGCATAATCATCTCTTTGGCGACAAGCTCCGTTGTGAAATGTTTATTCCCCTCAGCATCTTCCCAACGTCGGGTTTGCAGCCGACCTTCAACGTAGACCTGCATTCCTTTATGAAGATGCTGATTACATATCTCAGCCAATCCCCCCCATGCCACGACATTAAACCATTCTGTGTCTTCATGGCGCTCACCATCAGCGGAGTGCCATGTGCGCGATGTGGCAACGCTGAAGGTTGTGACCGGTTTACCAGAAGGGGTATAACGCATCTCAGGATCACGCCCCAGGTGACCGATGATCATTAACTTGTTTAAACCTCGACTCATCTCGCTTTGCTCCTACAAATGATGTAGGTAAATTGTCGAGAAAACGGGTTAAGTCGTCTCTTGGAGCGTCACCATGAAGCGCATGAGCTCTTCATTCAAACTCATATCTCGCTCGACTGCGATAGGTGCGTCTGTTGGCATTTCGGCTTGAATGAAAACGTAATAGCCTTCATTCTTCTTGTTGATAGAATAAGCAAGCCGACGCTTTCCCCAACGGTCGATTTCCCCGATCTTGCCACCGGCAGCATCAATCCAACCAGTGACTTTACCTTCGAGTTCTTCAAGTCCTTCTTCATCTACATCGGGGTCAACAATATATGCAACTTCGTAATTGCGCATAGAGGTCCTCCTTTCCTCGGGTTTACCCTCACAACAACTTCGGGCGAAGTTGGTTGAGAGCGGAAAGAACGCCTGGGTATAGGCGTTGCAACGGAGAAAAGTCTATCATGAACACCCCTCTTTGACAACCTTCTCTAGTCCCATGCTTTCTTTCACGGTATAATCTTTCGGTTGATGTACGTCCGTATCCTATTGGTCAGTTGGATGCAACTGTACCGACCTTTGAACTCGTATCACATTGGGCAGAAGCGCCTTTTTCACTTGCGAGGCCAGGTCAAGACGTTCGCCTGGCCTGTTTCTCGTAAGCGCCCACTCGCTGGCAAACTAACTCCGATATCCGGGGAGGCAGAATGACACGGAATCCGATCAAATTCGGTACAGACGGCTGGAGAGGGCGAATAGCTGAAAACTATACTTTTGAAGCTGTCCGCCGGTGCAGTCATGGTTTTGCTAAATACCTTCTTGAGGTTGAGGGATCGGAAAAACCAGTGGTCATCGGTTACGACAAACGTTTTGCATCACAGGCCTTTGCGGAATCTGCGGCAGAGGTGATGGCCGGCCACGGTTTCCACGTGCTTCTCACGGATGGTCCTACCCCCACACCAACGATCTCCTACTCCGCGGTCCATCAGGGTGCCGCCGGAGCGATAAATATCACTGCATCCCATAACCCATCGTCCGATAATGGCTTTAAAGTAAGAGATCAGTATGGTGGAGCGATCGACCCTGAAGGTCTGGGAATCATCGAAGCCGGGATTCCCGATGACGATCAGAAAATCCCGCGCGTGAACATCCGCGAGGCGCTTGCTTCTGGTGCAGTTGAGCGTTTCGATGCCAGCCCAGCGTACTTCGCCCAGCTGGAGAAGCTGGTGGATCTAGACACTCTTCGAGACGCAAGTTTAACAATCCTGGTAGATGCTATGTGGGGAAATGGCGCTGGATGGTTTTCGAAGCTCCTGTCTGGCGGCTCTACCAAGGTGATCGAGATCCACAATACGCGCAATCCGATATTCCCCGAGATGACACGTCCCGAGCCGATCCCACCCAATATCGATGTGGGCTTGCAGCGATCCGTTGAAGAAAATGCCGATGTGCTCCTCATCACTGATGGCGACGCCGATCGGGTTGGATTGGGTGACGAACATGGGAAATTCGTCAACCAGCTGCGTGTATTTGGGCTTCTCGCGTACTACCTTCTTGAAGCCAGAGGGGAACGTGGTCCAATTGTCAAGACTCTCTCAACTACTTCGATGCTCGAGAAACTCGGAGAGATCTATGATGTCCCGGTTTTCCAAACTGGTGTTGGTTTCAAATATGTTGCGCCGAAGATGCTCGAAGTTGATGCTTTGATCGGTGGTGAGGAATCCGGAGGTTATGCATTCCGTGGTCATGTCCCCGAGCGGGATGGCATTCTGGCTGGATTGTATCTTTTAGATATGATGGTTCGTCTTAATCGAAAACCAAGCCAGCTGGTCGAACTGCTCTTCGAGAAAGTCGGGCCCCACTACTACGATCGGATCGACACACCTCTATTCCCTGAGAAACGGGCGGAATATAAAGAAAATATCTCCAATGCCCAACCGAAAGAGGTGGGCGGTTTGAAGGTGACAGACATCCTTACGGTGGATGGCTATAAATTCTCGCTTGAGGATGGCGGCTGGCTCCTGGTCCGTTTTTCTGGGACCGAACCAATCGTTCGCGTATACTGTGAAACCACTCAGGCAGATCGCGTTAAGCCTCTGCTCGAAGATGGTCTCAAGTTGGTCGGAGTTAGATGAGCGGACACCCAACCATATTAGTGGATACCCATTGCCACTTGAACCTGCCGGCGTATGATGCCGACCGGGAGGAAGTGCTGGAAAGGGCAAGGTCGGCGGGAGTGGAGAGGATACTAGTTCCGGGGGTTGATCTCCAGACAAGTCAGATCGCGATCGAACTTGCGGAAAAGCACGATGATGTCTTTGCTGCTGTAGGCATCCATCCTCATCATGTGAGCGAATGGTCGCCAGCCCTTGCCGATGAAGTTACCAGCCTTGCGCAATCACCGAAAGTCGTTGCCATTGGCGAAATTGGCCTAGACTACTATCGTAACCTTTCGCCGCCAGAGAAGCAGAGGATCGCCTTCGCAGACCAGCTCGAGATCGCGAGTGCATTGAAACATCCTGTTCTGATCCACAACCGTGAAGCAATAGGAGATATACTTGAACACTTGAACACCTGGGTCCTGAATCTACCCCCTACCCTTTCGGCCCGAGCGGGCGTGTTGCATGCCTTCTCTGCAGATTTGGATTCTGCGGCAAAAGCGATACAGCAAGGTTTTTACATTGGGATTGCAGGACCGATTACATTTCCGAAAGCCGAGACGCTTCGCGATATTGTCTCGCAGTTACCTTCTGACCGGCTGGTACTAGAGACCGATTCTCCCTATCTGACACCGGAGCCACGCCGAGGAAGAAGGAATGAACCAGCGCATCTCGAGTGGATCGCCCAGAAGGTGAATGACATCCGGGATGACGAGTACAACACAATACGGGCAACAACAAACAATGCAAAAAAACTATTCCAGTGGTCACATGACATCACAAACCGCAACATTCATTGATCTGACCCGTCCTTATCTAGAGGAAATTGAGCTCGTCATGCGCCAGAGCGCGGGGCACCATCACGCCAGCCTGGACAAGGCAATTGATCATCTGCTCTCCTCGGGTGGCAAGCGCATCCGTCCGATTGCCGCAATTCTCATCGGATTGATGCTCGATGCAGACATCAACCGGATTACGGTGCACGCTGCTGCCATTGAAATGCTTCATACAGCAACACTTGTGCATGACGATCTTATCGATGGCTCTTTGCTCAGACGAGGCCTGCCGACTCTGAATGCCCAATGGACCCAGGGCGCGACGGTCCTTGCCGGGGATTACATCTTCGCCCGTGCAGCACGCCTTGCCGCAGCCACCGATTCGCTTGTCCTGATGGACTCATTTGCCCGCGGTCTGATGACAATTGTAGGTGGCGAGATCACGCAGTTATTCAACCAGGAGTTCATTACGACCCACCAGTCATACCTGGACCGGACCTACGCAAAGACCGCTTCCCTATTCGAAGTGGCGACAGAGGGCGCTGCAGTTCTCAGTGGGGCGAGCGAGGAAACAGTTGAAGCGATGAAGCTGTATGGATATTACATTGGTCTCGCCTTCCAAATTGTCGATGACGTGCTGGACTTCACGGGTGAGCAAAGCCAAATCGGTAAACCTGTAGCCAGCGATTTGCACCAGGGATTAATTACGCTCCCGACTCTATATTTCCTTGAAGATCAATCCAACGGTAAAATGCTTATAGAAAGGTTGCAGAAGAAAGAAGTCAAAGAAAACGAACTTGAACAAATTATCGAGGATATTCGTAGTTCTTCTGCAATAAGACGTGCTCTTCAACAAGCGGATGAATTCGCAAAAACCGGTGAGGCTCAGTTGGAATTAATGCCGGATAAGCCTGAGCGTGATGCGCTTTACGAACTCGCCCGATACGTAGTCAATCGCAGAGCCTGATAAAAGGAGACGATCATGGAAATTAACATACAGGGATATAAACGCGTTACTGTCGTGACGGTTACAGGGCGTGTTGATTCTGTGACCTATAGTGAATTCGAGAATGCTTTACAAGGGGAACTGGAGCAGGGAAAGGTCAATATCGCCCTTGATTTGTCCGGTGTTGAATTCATCTCCTCCGCGGGACTGCGTGTCCTGGTAAATGCGAGGAAAACCGTTAAGAACGCAGGGGGAAGGGTTGTAATCGCCCAGCCCAGCCAGCAGGTATCAGAAACACTTGAGATCGCTGGCTTGGAAGTCCTCTTTGAACAGTTTCCCGATCGCGAAACGGCAATTGCCGCATTCTAACGGATCATGGTGAAGAAACATATGAAGATCGATGGTCACCTTGATCAAATAGAACGCGTCGGTCGCTTCGTTCAAGAAGCTGCCCAGGATGCTGGTTTTGACGAAATGGAAAGCTATGCATGTGAGCTGGCTGTCAGTGAGGCCTGCGAGAACATCATTCTGCATGGCTATGGCGATGATTCGATAGGAGAGATCGAAGTCTCAGTCCAAACGGAACCTGACAATATCACAATTGAGTTATGGGATGATGCTCCACCATTCGATCCTGCAAATTCTCCCATTAAACTCGACCCATCGATGGATGATCCACCTATTGGCGGTTTGGGACTCGTCATCATGCACAAAGTTATGGATGAGATGGAATATCACCGTCGGGAGGGACGCAACCAATTACGAATGCGAAGGTCTCGCAAACCACCTGCATAAGCGGGTGCGAGCTTCCGGATATATGTTGCCGGAAACCCACACTGAAGGCACACTTCAGGAACAAGACCCATCCCCTCCTTTTGGGATGGGTTTTCTATGCTACGATACGAGCTACAAACCTTCCGAAGCTGAATCATCTCTCCTAACGGAGCACGCCGAATATGGCGATTGAAAATGATCCCGCGCGAGAACTCAAGACGTTAGCTGAAGTCGGACATTCGATCTCTTCAGCGGCATTCGACTCCCAAGAACTCGCTGAGGTCGCTTTTCTCGAGATCGCCAGGTTGATGGAAACTGATTTCTTTCAATTAGGTGTTTTCGAGGATGATCACTACCGGACATTAATCTGGGTGAAGGATGGCAGCCGCCAGGAGAATCTCAGTTTCCAGATCGTACCGGATCAAGAGGGTCTGATTGGGTGGATCCGCCGGACGGGTCAACCGCTTCTGGTCAAAGACTTTCAATCTGAAGCAAATAGCCTTCCTGCTCTCCCCAGCTACGACGCTCCAGATCCTCCCCTCTCAGGCCTCTTCCTCCCTCTCGGGTCAGGCGACCTTGTTATTGGTGCACTCACGATCCAAAGCCGACGGAGCCATGCCTTCACAGAGCATGACTTAGATCTAATGCTCGTTATATCCAATCAACTAGCTCCGCTACTGACGAATCTACTTCTGCAATCAGAAACAGAAACGTTGTCAATCCAAATGCTGCTCATTCGCGAGATGTCAAGGATGTTGATCTCACTCGATCCAATCGCCCTACGCTTATCGAGGATCACGACATTGCTCACGCGGGTACTTGGGTACGAAAATGTAGAGATTCACGAAATCATCGATGGAGAGTTGATTTTAAGGGCATCTTCACGTGACGAACTGGGTCAAGCGGATGAGAGCGCTCTGCACTCCTGGCTGATTGAGCGGGTTGCAGAATCAGGAGAGCCGCTAAACACAGCCAATATGAACGCTCAGACTGAAGAAACTTCTATGCCTTCAGCATATGAATATGCTTTCCCTATGAAGGTTGTCAATCGGATGTTTGGAGTACTTCACATTCAGTGCGTCGATTCAAGACGGCTCCCAATTGACCACAACGCCGTAATCGAGATGATCACGACCCAATTAGCTTTCGCCATCCTCGAAGCCCGGAATTACAACCAGCACCTGGAAGAGGCCTGGATTACCACTGTGCTACTCGAAGTCGCTCGCCATGCAGCGCGGCCTGGTGAAACAATGTCAGCTTTACAGGCCGTTTTGCAGCTCTCTACATTGCTCACCGGCACGGATTGGACGATTTTGCTCCTTCCATATGACTCTCAAGGCGATATGTACATTGGACCCATTGCTGGTTTACGACGTTCGGACATCTACAAACTTCACGACCTGCATATCCACGCGTCGGACTTGGGGATTTCACCACCCTATCGCGAGAGTCATGAACCTTTCCAGATCACTCTCCCCCCAGCTCTAGCGGAACCCCTCGCAACGGATGAGGCTTATTGTCTCGTCTTGAGCGCCGAACAGGAACTCCTCGGGTTACTCTTACTCAAGGGGCAGAAATTCTCAGGCAAACTTCCGGCACTCCTGGCAGGCATTGGCCACCAGCTTTCCCTACGCCTTGAAAACACGCGCTTGATTGATGAAGCCGCACACCAGCAATCACTTGAACGAGAATTGGCAATGGCTAAGAGCATACAGATCAGCTTCATGCCGAAGGAATTGCCTAACGTGGACGGCTGGGAGATCGGAGTGGACTGGCAGTCTGCGCATGAAGTTGGCGGTGATTTCTTCGACATCATTCCATTGCCAGATGGCGAAAATGGTCCGCGGTGGGGCATTGTGATTGCCGACGTCGCCGATAAGGGAATTCCTGCTGCTCTCTACATGGCTCTGTGCAAAACGCTGATCCACACGATCGCCCCTGAACATATTGACCCCGCCCTTACGCTCGAGAAGGTCAATAACCTTCTGATTTCTGAAACCAATGCCGACCTCTTCGTGAGCGCTTTCTACACCATTTGGGAACCAGAGCTGGGCCGATTAGTCTACGCCAACGCCGGGCATAATCCACCTCTCCTTTTTGCACCGGAATCAGCCGGCAGCCTCATCCGCGACCATGGGATCGTCCTCGGAGTGGAGGCTGATGCAGAATATTCATCTTCAGTCATCGAAATGAAGCGGGGACAATTGCTCGTTCTTTACACTGATGGTGTGACGGAGGCATACGGCGGCGAACGTGGGATATTCGGTCTCTCGCGACTGAGAAATCTCGTATTGGGTCTCGATGATTGGGAGGCAAATCATGTTGTTGATGCGATTGTAAAACGAGTGATCCAGTTCCGCGGCCAACCTGATCTATCAGATGATCTAACTGTACTCACACTTCGTTATCAAAAGCGGTAAATACTTTGAAAGATTCGAGGTAGTCAAATGAAAAATGTTTTCTCATCTAAGCACCCTCTCGTCATGCATAAGTTAACCAAACTGCGTGATCAAAGGACAGAGCCGAAGAAATTCCGCGAACTGATCCGAGAGATCGCTGCTCTGCTCACCTATGAAGCAACCAGCGACTTGCTCATAACACCTCTACAAATCGAGACCCCGCTCGAGAGTACAGACGGGGGATCTCTGCAGCATAAGATCGGCCTGGTCCCGATCTTAAGGGCAGGGCTAGGTATGGCTGAGGGAGTCTGGGAACTTATGCCCTCAGCTGAGGTCTGGCATATCGGTTTGTACCGAGACGAAGAGACCCTCAAACCTGTAGAGTATTACAACAAGCTCCCGATCGAACCGACGGTTTCAGTATGTCTAATTCTCGATCCGATGCTCGCAACCGGTGGGTCTGTTATTGCGACTGTTGACATCCTGAAAGAATGGGGCGTAGAGAAGATCAAGTTCATCGGCGTGATCGCTTCGCCGGAGGGTATATCAGCGCTCCACGATAAACATCCCGATGTCAACATTCACCTCGCGGCCATCGATCGTGAGTTGAATGAACATGGATATATCCTCCCCGGTTTAGGGGACGCGGGTGATCGGCAATTCGGCACCGCTTGAGTGTATTGGGAACACGATGGTCTTTCATGCCCCTTATTTAAGCGTGATAAGGGGTGGAAAACAATACACCGACCCACAGATAGATGGTCGGCTCCAGAAGAAACCATCGACGTGCATTAAGAGCTCGTCGATGGTTAATTACTACTTACACTCACCCTCAATCAACGGGTGAGTGGGTTTTTTCCTCCAGAGGCTATTCTGGAAGCATTGTCGCTAACCCATGAAAATGTTCAGCTAACCACGGTTGTAACTCGTCCGACCGCTCGAGTACTTTTGTGATGATTCGCTCCGCGTTACCAAATTCGTCGAGCATGATGTGGTATTCAGCGAGTACGGCCAACGCCAGCGGGTTTCCAGGCTCCTCTTCCAAAACGGGATTGATTATCTCCTGCGCTTCATCAAACGCGCCTATAAATAGACTCTGGCGCGCTCGGGCGATCGCAACCACTGGCCAATCCGCATTAAACTGTTCGATCTTTTCAATCAATGGCCAAACATGTTCATCAGCAGAGCCAAGGAAGATGGCCTGTGTGAATTGTCCTTCAACGAGCCGGCTGCGCTCCACAGTGGGAGCGTGAACTTCAACCGCCCGCAGGAAGCTGTCTACAGATCGAGCGTAATCCTCTTCTTCCATGAAGAGATTGGCTGCCTTGAGAAATTCCTGGGCGGCAAGAATATCTCGCCCGTTCTCAACGAGCGACTCCGCGTGGCGAAATAGAGCATCTGGGCTTAACTGGTCCGGTTCACTCTGGATGCCCTCATCTATCACTTCAACAGGTGGATTTGAACGATTCAGTTCCGGCGTCTCATTCTCACTATCAAGAGTGCCTAAAAATGCTATCAAACACCCTACGCTGATAAGCAGTCCAGCCACGATCCAAGGCCATCGTTTTCGTGGGGGTTTTTCCTGCCCAACTGCATCCTTATCTCCATCGATTATGTCAATGGGGATGATGGGCGTGCTGGTCTCTTTCTCTGATCCATCCTCAGCAGCCGGTTGTAAAGCGATCGTTTCGAGAACTGCCCCCTCACCCTTCAGGACCGCTGTACGGAAAGCGATAACCAGCTGCTCCACCGTCTCAAAGCGATCCTTTCGATCCTTTGCCAGTGACTTGAGAAGTACTCTCTCCACCACTTCTGGTACATTCGGGTTCACCGCGGAAGGAAGCGGCAAGGGTGTATATATATGGTCATGGATGATTGAGAAGGGTGTGTCAGCATTGAATGGAACCCGGCCGACGACCATTTCATAGAGAAGTACACCGAAGGAATAGATGTCCGTTCCTTGGTCCAGATCGCGCACCCCCTGCCCCTGTTCTGGAGAGATGTACTGGGGAGTGCCCAGCATAACATCTTTCGAAAGTGTCGATGCCCCTGCCTGTGCCATCCTCGCCAGGCCAAAATCAGCCAGGTAAATCGAACTATCAGGGCTTAAGAGAACGTTTGAGGGTTTAACATCTCGGTGCAGTACGCCTTGTTTATGAGCATAAGCCAAGGCACCGCCGACGTCATCGACAATTTGAACTGCTTCCTCCTTCGTTAGAGGTTTTTCATTCATATACGCTTTGAGAGTCTGGCCCTCGATGAATTTCATAACGAGATACGGCTGACCCTTATGTTCCGCAAAATCGTAGATTGGGACGATATTCGGGTGTTCTAAGCGTGCAACCACCCGCGCTTCACGCTGAAATCGGGAAAGAAAATTAGGTTCTTCTTTAAACGCGGGGTGGAGGACTTTTATCGCAACGTAGCGGTCCAAAGAAGCATGGTAGGCCTTAAATACCGTGGCCATCCCCCCCTGCCCTAACTGTTCGATGATTCGATACGGACCCACATTCTCACCGATGGCGAAACTCATCCGGCCTCCTTACCAAACATTGATTCATTATAGACGAGCGCCAGCAAGCGAACAATAAATTCATGTGAAATGTAAGTAAACTGTGAAGTGCCACCAATTGGACTCATTAGGACTAGAACGCGGTATTCCTAGATGAAAAATCAGCCACCTGAGCGTCTAGGCGCCCTGGTGGCTGCACAATCACATGTAAATTCCTGTTTTATACTTCCTTATCAAGTAGAGCGTCGACACCGGGTAAAGTCTTCCCTTCCAAGAACTCGAGCGCTGCCCCACCGCCCGTCGATACATGACTTATACTGTCTGTCAATCCGGCCTGACGGATTGCCGCAGCAGAATCACCCCCGCCGACGATCGTAGTACCCCTACACTCAGCGACAGCGGACGCCAATGCCTGTGTCCCCCCGGCAAACGGTTCGAATTCAAATACACCCATTGGACCGTTCCAGACGACTAATCGTGCATCCTCGATCTCAGTACAGAAGACGCGAACAGTCTCAGGGCCAATATCCATCGCCCGCCACCTCTCGGGAATGGCCCCGACGGCAACGGATTTGTGCTCTGCCTTCTCGTCGAATTCAGCTGCTACAACCAAATCTAAAGGCAGGAGCAGACGATCCCCCGCCCGGTCCAAAATCTCCGCGGCGGTCGTGACTGCATCTTCCTCCACCAAGGATTCGGCCATATCAAAACCTTGTGCAGCGAGAAATGTATTCGCCATCCCGCCTCCGATCAGCATGCGGTCCGCCATTTGAAGGAGGCGGTCAACCACGCCGATCTTATCCGAGATCTTCGCTCCGCCCAGGATGGCTACAAACGGGTGCTCAGGCTCTGCCAGAGCTTCGCCGAGATATTGCAGCTCCTTTTGCATCAGGAACCCGGCCACTGCGGGCAGCTTATGCGCAACACCTACAGTTGATGCGTGAGCCCGATGCGCCGAACCGAATGCATCGTTCACGTAAAGATCAGCCAGTGAAGCCAGTTCTATTGCGAACTCATCATCGTTCGTCTTCTCCTGTGGGTGAAATCGTGTGTTTTCCAGGAGGAGGACCTCGCCATTCTTGAGCCGCGAAGCTGCGGTTTTCGCTGCTTCTCCCACACAGTCCGGAGAGAAGGCGACTTGCTTGCCGAGGAGGTTCGATAGGTGGTTGGCTACTGGGCGCAGAGATAGGGATTCGACAACCTGCCCCTTCGGTCGACCAAGGTGGGAGCAGAGAATGATCCTCGCACCCTGGTTGATCAAATACTGGATGGTTGGTAAAGCGGCGCGTATACGTGTATCGTCTGCGATCCCGCCATCTTGCAGCGGGACGTTGAAATCAACTCGGACCAGTACTTTTCGATCCTCGAACTCCAAATCGCGAATGGTTTTTTTGTTAAACATCGCTCATCACAAATTACTGCGCCCCCAGACGGAGGCGCAGCCCTCAGTTAATTGTGGATTAGAGTGACTTCGCTATTAGTGCCGCCAGGTCCGCCGTTCGGACGGAATAACCCCATTCATTGTCATACCATGCAAGGACTTTCGCCATGACACCATCCATCACGAAGGTGAATTGCGCGTCCACGATGCTCGAACGCGGGTCCATCTTGTAATCCATGCTCACGAGAGGGATCTCTGATAAACCCAATATGCCCTTCATTGGACCTTCGGCCGCTTTCCGGAAAGCACTCTGGAAAGCCTCAGTCGTGGTTTCTTTTTCGAGTGTAAGTGTGAGATCTACAACCGAAACCGTTGGGGTAGGAACTCGCATCGCGAAGCCGTCGAATTTCCCATCGAGTTCAGGGATTACAAGCGCAACAGCTTTGGCCGCTCCAGTCGTCGTTGGGATGATATTCAGAGCCGCAGCTCGTGCCCGCCGCAGATCCTTGTGTGGCAGGTCGAGAATGCGCTGATCATTCGTATACGCATGTATTGTGGTCATGATTCCGCGTACGATCCCAAAGTTATCCTGAGCAACTTTCGCCGCCGGGGCGAGGCAGTTGGTCGTGCAGGAGGCATTCGAAATGATGTTGTGTTTCTCTGGATCGTAGGATTGGTCATTCACGCCCAGGACAACGGTCAAGTCAGGGTCTTTCGCTGGCGCGGTGATAATCACCTTCTTCGCACCCGCATCGAGGTGCTTGCTGGCATCGGGGCGACTGCGGAAGAGCCCCGTGCCCTCCACCACAATGTCTACCCCGAGGTCCTTCCATGGAAGCTGTGCGGGGTCTGGGATGGAGAGTGCTTTGATGAAGTCACCGTTGATAACGAGTCCGTCGTTTTTAACCTCAACAGTGCCATCGTATTTGCCGTAGTTCGTGTCGTACATAAAAAGGTGTGCCATCGTTGGTAGATCGCCAAGGTCGTTAAAGGCGACGATGTCAAATTCCGCGCCGTACTCATCCTTCATGATTTTTACGACTTGGCGGCCAATGCGTCCAAACCCATTAATTCCAATCCGAGTTGCCATGTTTTTTCTCCTCTGTAAGTAAATGATTTTTACAAATAGACGTTAGCGCCATTCCCATCGACTGGTAAGAGCTCTAGCGGTCCAGTACGCTCTTCGAGCAAGGCGATCAGTATTTCCGCTAACACACGCTCGTCATGACGCGTGGGGTTAGCAGGATCGACCAGATCAGCCACATATTGCGGCACGGGGCAGGATCCGTCTAATGTTGGATCTACCGCTTCGATCCCGTCTGGCAGTTTGATATCCAGATTGTTGTTCACGACCACAAGATCAATTAGAGTCGATCCAATATGCGCTTCGATCGCCGCCAGGTGGTCACAGCAATCCAGATGGTCCGTCTCCCCCAATTGTGTAGCTACATTACAGACGAAGACCTTGAAAGCTTTACTAGCCTGAATTGCACTTTTAATCTCCGGTATGAGCAAGTTGGGAAGCACACTTGTGAACAGGCTCCCCGGTCCAATCACGATCATATCCGCATTAAGAATCGCTTGCAGCGCGAGTGGGTAGGCACGGGGGTCGCTCGGCTCAATCTGTACTCTACGGATGCGACCTTTACCTTCTGTGATGCGGCTCTCCCCTTCAACACGGACAGCCTTTCCCGTTGGAGCCATCTCCTTGTCGGCTACAAGAACAATATCCTGCGCTGTTGAAGGAAGGACCTGGCCGCGAATCCCAAGAACCCGGCCAGCATCTAAGACCCCTTCCTGGAAACTCCCTGTAACCCCAGAAAGCGCCGCGATAAATAAATTCCCGAAAGAGTGACCTTCAAGTTCCTCCCCCTCGCGGAATCGGTACTGAAATAAGTGTGTAAGCAACCCCTCGTCCGCCGACAAGGCTGCTAGGCAGGCACGGATGTCTCCCGGCGGGGGGATGTTTAGCGACCTACGGAGACGCCCGGATGAACCTCCATCATCGGCAACAGAGACAATTGCAGTGAGATTCGCGGTGTGTGCCTTCAAGCCTCGCAGAAGCGTTGAGAGTCCTGTACCACCGCCGATGGCGACGATTTTCGGTCCTCTCCCCAAGCGGCGATGGTTTGCCACAACCTCAACGACGGGCTTGCCCGGTCGGACATAGGGCGCGAGTAGCGCTCGATTCAAGCGGAAAGCCGCAAAAACCAGTATCCCTGTGCCGATACCTCCCAGGAGTATCGCCCGAATATTGTGGGGGATCATACGTAAGCTTAATACCGCAAGCAGAGGGGAATCCGGGTTTGCCCAATAAAAATCTAGAATGATAACGGCTACGCCCAACCCTATTAGAGCTGTGCCTAAAACCATCAACGGCAGCCAACGTTTAACGCCTAATCCTGGCTCCAGCCAGCGAGCGAGAAGCCGCCACCCATGCCTAGAATTGCCGTTTGAACTCGTTTCGTTCGTCTTTGATCGCACGACTTCGACTATACCAGACGGACGTAGGAGCGTCAACGAGAATAAGAAGCTGATAGGTTTTCATGATGGTTTTAATATGTATAATATAGGCACGATACCCTACAAAAGGAGGACGGCCCATGGCCAGCGTAACGTACGATAAAGTTAGTAAGCACTTCGGAGATGTCGTTGCTGTTAACACTATGGATATTCAAGTTGAGGACAAGGAATTCCTCGTGCTCGTTGGGCCGTCTGGTTGCGGGAAAACCACGGCCCTTCGATTGCTAGCTGGGTTGGAGGAGATCACTGAGGGAGAGATCCTTATTGGAGATCGAATCGTCAATGACATTGCACCGAAAGATCGCGACATTGCGATGGTTTTCCAATCCTATGCGCTCTACCCGCACATGTCTGTCTACGACAACATGGCCTTCGGTTTAAAGCTGCGTAAAACCCCCAAGGAAGACATTAAGCGGCGCGTCCAAAATGCTGCCGATATTCTCGACATCGGCCATCTCTTGGACCGCAAACCACGTCAGCTTTCCGGTGGGCAACGACAGCGCGTTGCTGTCGGACGGGCGATCGTGCGAGAACCGGCAGTATTCCTCTTCGATGAACCGCTTTCGAATCTTGATGCGAAGTTGCGCGTTCAGATGAGGGCCGAGATTTCCCGCCTACATAAACGCCTTGAAACGACTTTTATTTACGTCACGCACGATCAGGTTGAGGCCATGACTATGGCGACGCGGATCGCCGTGATGAAGGACGGCATCCTGCAGCAGATCGAGTCACCGCAGAATCTTTATGACCTCCCGCATAACGCCTTCGTTGCCGGTTTCATCGGATCGCCGGCGATGAATTTCTTTAACGCCAAGCTCGAACGTGCGAACGGCGAATTAATAGTTGATGCAGGATCATTCAAGGTACCCGTACCTGCGAGTAAAACCGATGTGTGTCAGGCACACACAGGGAAGGAAGTTATCTTTGGTATCCGACCTGATGACATCCATGATCCCGACTTCACACCTCCCGGCATTGAGACCGCGCCGGTCGAAGTTAAGGTAGATGTGACAGAACGCATGGGGAACGAGATTTTCGCCTACCTTCTCGTTGGAGAGGATAACTTTGTCGGGCGGATTGATCCACGCACAAAGTACAAAACAGGGGATCAGGCTCAGATTGTGCTAAACATGGACAACATGCATCTCTTCGAAACAGATGGGGAGAAGCTCCGGATCCAATAATCACTGAATGTGAATAAATAAAGCCCCGTCTGCTCCAGAGCGGGGCTTTATCATATCACCAGCGGGTGAAGCTCATGGCAGATTTCGATTTATTACGCGAATTACAGCACAAGAACACATCTAAGATCGTCCTGCTTATCATGGACGGCCTGGGAGGCATACCGTTCGAACCTGGTGGTCAATCGGCATTGGAAGCAGCGAAGACTCCAAACTTAGATCGACTCGCCAAGGAGGGAACTCTCGGTCAGATCGTCCCGATCCGACCAGGCATCACTCCCGGATCAGGACCTGCCCATCTGGCGCTCTTCGGATATGATCCACTGGCATACGAAGTCGGGCGTGGTGTACTGGAAGCCACCGGGATTGGAATGGAGATTGGGGTCGAAGATGTCGCCGCGCGGGGCAATTTCTGCACCCTGGATTCAAACGGCAATATCAGCGACCGAAGAGCCGGTCGAATCTCCTCTGACGACGCGATACCATTGGTCCAGAAGCTTGATGAAATCGAGCTCCCGGGTGTATCGCTTGATGTACGTCATGTGCGTGAATATCGCTTCGCGGTGGCGATGCGCGGCGCTGATCTAAACCCCGAAATCGCGGATACCGATCCTCAAGCCACTGGAGTCCCACCGCTCTCCGCTCTTGCTGAAAAACCCTCTTCGGAGAAAACCGCTGAGCACTTCAATCGTTGGATCGAACGGGCTGAGGAAGTACTATCTGCCGAGGGAAAAGCGAATGGATTGACACTGCGCGGTTTCTCAAGCGATCCTCGTTTGCCGCAGTTCACCGAAATCTACGGTCTCCGCTCAGCCTGTATCGCAGTCTATCCCATGTATCGAGGCGTCTCCCGCCTGGTAGGAATGGATGTGATCTCCTTTGACGGCGACTCGCCCAAACAGGAATTTGAGACAGCGGTGAGTCATTGGGATTCATTCGACTTCTTCTTTATCCATATCAAGAAGACTGATTCCAGCGGGGAAGATGGAGATATCCAGAAGAAAGCCAAAGTCATTGAAGACGTGGATAAAGCTCTGCCGACTCTGCTTAACCTAAACCCCGATGTGATTGCAGTGACCGGAGATCACTCCACACCGGCTAAACTTAAGACCCATTCCTGGCATCCAGTCCCGTTCCTGTTGTGGGCACCAGATACAGTTCGAATGGACTCGCAGGATGCTTTTGGTGAGCGATCTTGCCAACTAGGAGGTTTGGGGACCTTCCCCGCCACAGACATCATGCCCCAACTGATGGCGCATGCCAAGAGGCTGCGGAAATTCGGAGCGTAGTGCCTTACTTCCCCCGCAAACTCCAACGGGCGATGCCGCCAATTAACCACGAGAGAAGCACTGTGACGCCAGCGAGGAGGGCAAAAATGTCTCGCCAGAAACGTTCCGGGTAGAGACGGATAAAAGTATCCGAGAGCGGGAAAAGCCACGTGCTGCCCTCAAAAAAGATGCGGTGGAATCCAACGAACAGAACACCAAATGCGGCTAACAGAATAATAACCAGGAAGATCATCAGAAGGACCGTAAGTTTTGAGCCGGCAATCACCGCTCGAAGGGCGATAGCTCGGTCATCCATCCACCACAGCACCGCGACGAGGGTGAGCAAGAAGAAGATCCCAGAAGCCCACACCTTCCAGACCGTACCAAGTAGATTTTTTACATCCTGCATATGGCTGAGTTCGCGGTCATTATGCATGGGCGAACCGTCATCGAGCGTGAATTCATCGAAATAATCAATTCGCGCATCGGTTAACAGGTAGTCGATATCGATGGCTGACCAAAAAATCCGGTCATCCAGGCTGAAACCATAAAGGTCTGCGGGGAAACCGGGCATACGGTATTCGATTTTGACCCAAGCATCGGCCGTGTAAAGCACCAGGCGCACGCTCGTCAGGATAATGACAACCGGGAACAATACCTGGATAAGCCAGTAAATCACTCTGGATGGTATGGATTGTTTCATGGAGTTCAAATGTGTCTCCTCATCGAAGGCTTTCCACGCTTCCCCCAAAAATGAAGCGCAGGGCGATGGAATTGGTAATTTGTTCGACCGGCGCCAAGTCATCTGTGAAAACTACGCTGGAATCAGGCGTGGGCTGCAAATTTTGGATCGTCCGGTGCAGAATATCCACCAGCAGTGGATGAGTCTCTTTTGAAACCAATGCGAGTTCATTTGCGACAAGATTCTCGGGCCCCGTTTCCATCATGGTCGCAAACACGATGGTATTGAATGTATTCGGTACATCCACGACATGAACACTTGGGAAAACGGCCCCCATCGTTCCTGAGAATGCTTCGATCAAGCGGCGGTCATCCGGCGTCCTCCCGATGTTAATCACAACTACGCCGTTGGGGTCAAGATGAGCCCGTACTTCTTCGAAGAACTCTCGCGTTGTCAGGTGCCAGGGGATATAAGGGAGCCGATAGGCGTCGATGCCGATCACCGTATAGTGTTGCCCGCTGTGCGTAAGGCCCCAACGTCCATCGGCGACGATCGGGTTGAGATTGGGCTCCGTCATATCAAACAAGCTCCGCCCCACTTCAATAATCTCCCCATCAATTTCCCAACCATCAATAGGTATTGGACCGATTACTTCGCTGTATAGTTTCGAGATCGTCCCAGCTGCCAAACCGATTAAACCCAGCCTTTTTACCTCTGTATCCTCACCAGGCGGATTGAAGTAAGGCGCT
The DNA here is from genome assembly GCA_965195195.1 of uncultured Anaerolineales bacterium. Classification (GTDB taxonomy): domain Bacteria; phylum Chloroflexota; class Anaerolineae; order Anaerolineales; family E44-bin32; genus E44-bin32. The sequence continues at coordinate 36,922 of CBDAFF010000057.1, forward strand.
GCCAAGAAGTAATCCCATGTGCCGTTTGTGGCGGTCAGGTCGGGGGTATACACCGAATGAATCCCCTGCCCCTCATTCAATAGCAACTGACGTATTCCGTCCCGTTCGATCACCTGGATGTAGTTATACGAAGATTCCTCTTCAAATATTTGACCCGCACTCGCCTTTATTGGGCCGTTGAGCGTAAAAAACGCCAGCCCCGCGAGGGTAATTGGCATCCACAAGTGAATCAGCGCCTGGCGACGGTCGTGCAACGCCAGCCCCAGGAGGGCCACAGCCATCAAAGTGAAACTAAAAAACAGGAAGGTACGCGCCGTTCCAATGATCGGAATCAGAATGAGGACAGGTATAAATGTTCCGAGTATCGAGCCCATTGTCGAGAGGGCATAGATCTTTCCTGAAACGCGGCCGGCATGATCCGTGTCTTCGATGGACAGACGAATTGCATATGGCGAAATGGTCCCCAAAAGTGTGATGGGAACGCTGAAAAGCACGAGGATCGATAGAAACGATCCCAGCATTAGTCCGGTTTCTAGATGCTCAACCGCCATCGCCGCTCGCAGTAGGACGGGGCGTGAGATGATTGGAACTAATCCTGCGGTGAAGGATGCCCAGAGAATCAGCCGGTAGAAAGGTGTGGGAAACGGCCAGCGGTCCCCCCAGCGCCCTCCGAGGAAGTACCCTGCCGTGAGGTATATGAGGATGAGACCGATAATGTTTGCCCAGACGATGTTGCTCGTCCCGTAGACACTCCCTAACAGGCGTGAAGCCGTGAGCTCGATGCCTAGCGTGGTCATCCCAGCGATGAAAACTACAATCAATAATAGAACCCGTCGCATTCTATCGTTCTCCATAAGCTTTCAGATTCGATCAGGCAATTCGCGGGGCGCGAAGAGGGCGAATTGGAGATCCTAAGACCTCTCCTAGATTATCGCCGTAACTTAGAATTCGTGCAGTTATCCCCGACCGCCGTGCGGCCTCAGCGATTACATGCGAGCCTTCGGGCCCACCGAAACTGGCGGCGTCAAGCAGCACCAACATAGGCTGACGGCCGGTATGCCGCAGCCTGCGGATGCCTGCAAGCATGTCCGTGTTGACCGATGGTGTAATGAAAATCGCAGTGGATCCCTGAGGAATTCTTGGGCCTTCAATTTTGATCACATCTTGCAGAGACCTTTCACCCACAGCATTCAGAACTGCCAACGACTCAAGCAATCGTAAGCGCTGTGCCTCGCCAGGTTCTGGCTGGATTACCTGGCGTGCCGCACCATAACTGATGAATCCCACAGCCCGATTGAGCTGCAAGAAATGCATTGCCAGTGAGGCAGCAGCTGTCACTCCATACTCGATGGTGGAAGGTGGAAGTTGAAATGCGCCGTCTTCTCTTACCTTAGCGCTCTCGTCCGGCTGGCGAAGTTCGAAATGCGGGGTTAGCGAAGAATCAAGGATGATCCAGATTTCTGCCAATGGATCGAGTTCAAATTCCTTAACGATCAATTTCTGCAGCCGTGCTGTTGAACGCCAGTGGATCCGGCTAAAACTGTCACCGGGCACATAATCGCGCACGCCTGCTGCGTTCGGCGTGATCTGATGCGTACGCCGTCTCAGCGCTTCACCCCCTGGCAGTCGTCCGCTCGGGAGGGGGAATCCCTCGAGCGGCACCGTCATCGGTAATACAACAACGTGATGGACAGCAGGGATCTCGCATACGCGTGGGAAGATTCCGAAAGGATCACTTGAACGCAGCGTCATGGGTCCTAAGCGGTAGCGGCCCCGGCGTGTGCAAAGCGTCCTCGTCAACCAGCGTCTGGTTTGCCCTCTGCCAAACCCGGCAGCCACGGTTACCGATTGATGAGCGCCGACATCAGAGGAGTCTCCCAATCCCAATCCGATCGCTACCGTGGTAACTCTGAAGCCAGGAAGGTCGGAGGTGTCCTTCGTCTCCACCCAAAGTTTGGCGATTCGACTCAGGTTGGAAAGCGTGAAACGCTCAATGAAAAGCTGACCTACCTGGGATCGATTTGAGCGCGGCTCACGGGTAATCGTCACGCCACGCAATGTTGTCCTCGACCAGATATAGGCAACAACAAGCAAACCTCCCCAGAGGTATGTCAGGCTATAGAAAAGGTCTCGCCCGGTAACCCTAGCCCCAATAAGGCTGAGGACGAAAAGAGCGAGGATGACGCGTGCACGCGAAAACATCAGCCAACCTCACCTCCCGGCACAGGGACCTTCTCGAGAACTTCCTCGATAACATCCACTGCGTCGACCTCGCGGATGCGTGCAGCCGAACCGACAATCAACCGGTGCGCGAGCGCGGGGACAGCCAAAGCCTTAACATCATCCGGCAGGACATATTCTCTGCCCAGGATCGCTGCCCGTGCCTGTGACGTGCGGAACAGCGCTAGGCTACCGCGCGGGCTTGCGCCGAGATAAATTTCCCCGTGCGCTCTAGTCGTTTCAACCAACTCCACAATGTAACGCTTGATCTCGTCTGTAACCGTGACGGTCCTCACAGCATCCTGCACCTTTAGCAAGTCGGCAATCTCGATTACCTGCTCCAGATCTTCGATTGGGTGGTGGAGCTGCTGATCCGTCAGCATTTGCACCTCATAATTTTTTGATGGGTATCCCAGACTAATCCGCAGGAGGAAGCGATCCATCTGGGCTTCGGGAAGTGGAAACGTCCCCTCATATTCAATCGGGTTCTGCGTAGCCAGAACAAGGAAAGGCTCCGGTAAAGGGTGAGTTTTTCCATCAACCGTGACTTGATGCTCCTCCATCGCCTCCAGCAATGCGGCTTGTGTTTTTGGTGTGGCTCGGTTGATCTCATCTGTAAGTACGATCTGAGCCACGATCGGTCCCTGACGGTATTCGAATTCGTTTGTTTTCTGATTGAATATCGAAACGCCGGTCACATCGCTTGGAAGCATATCAGGGGTGAATTGGATGCGGTTGAACGTGCCTCCAATCGATCGGGCGATGCTTTTAGCAAGCATCGTCTTCCCTGTCCCTGGAACATCCTCAATGAGGATATGCCCCTGGCAAAGCAGCCCCGTGATCGTCAAGCGGATCGCGTCCGTTTTCCCCACGATCACTTTTTCGACGTTCTCGAGCAGTTGATTGGTGACATCTTGTATCTCAGCCATGAATTCTCCTCTGCGATATTATGAAGATGAGCCGTACAAGAGGCGTTCTCGATTTTACCTTGTTCCTGTAAATGTTGACCAGCATCTGTCGTCGCTGGCGGTAAATCTTACGGTGATCGAGTTTATGAGTTAAGCAGCATTACAAGCATTGCGATCCAGAACATCGCGTAATTCAATGTTTTCCTACGCTTATACTGTACCGCGAAAAGGACGACTGCCAATACAAGGCCGGTTGCCACACGAACGATGCCCAGTGGTTCTCTGAAAGTTGAGTAAGGGATAAAAAGAAGGACCAAGCTGTTCGTGAACAACGCCATTGCCGTCGCGTCTTTTGCTCCATCCCAGAGAGCTTTCACCGAGCTAGCTAAACCCCAGATCGTTGGAAATACAATCGATGGACCGAGGATAACCAGGAATAAAGCCAGCGCTGGAAGACTTTCTGTACCGATACGCAGCAATCCCATGAATGGGATCCACTCAAACCCCGTCGCCATATCACCGCCGCTGCCGATTCCCGACGACCCGAACGTCCACCATAACCAGGCTTGCCAGAGTGCAAACAGCGCTCCGCCCGCGATCAATGTCCACATGGACGATTTCGACCTACGCTGCACAAGATCACTGATCAAAGCTGCGATCCAGAAAAGCACAGTCGTCTCTTTTGCAAAAAGCGCCATTCCCAAGGCAACTGCCCCCAGGACAGGTCGGTTTCGAAAGCGCCAGAACCACCCCAGGACCACCAACCCGTATGCTAGTGGTTCATGAAGGTCTAGCCCCACCGCGGCGATAAGACCCACCCACAATCCATAAATCAACGCATAGTGCGAGGGGTAGCCCCTCTCGACGGAGAAAGAGGAAAGCAGCCCGGTAGCCCCTACAAGCGCGCAGAGGTTCACAAGCAAAAGAGACCAGGGGATGAGAGTCGGGTTGCCTCCAACAATTGTACGAGCCAGGATCGGGTAGAGGATTCGTTGATAACGATACGCAGGGACATCAAGATGCTCGGCGACGCTCTGTGGATTTGGGTCGCGGGCTACATATAAAGCGAATTGTCCGTCGTAACCAGGGTTTCCATTTGGATCGAGATCGGCGTAACGAGTGCCGATCTCTGCTAAGGCAGCGGGGTCCATATTAACAGAGGTCAGGCGCCATAGAATGTAGGCGCTGGAAACAATGAGGGTGAGGGCCGCAGGCCAGAACGTTTTTACTCGTCGCGCCATCGTATGAAGAGAAATAATGCGAGTATCCAGGAGGGAAGGCTCACTGCTGCACCAACCCAGAATGAGCTTGGTTGATAAGAGAAGTCCACTGTATGTGCCCCTTGCGGCACCCATACTCCACGGAATAAATAATCTGCTTGGAAGAGCTCAGCTTCTTCACCATCCACACGAACGCGCCAACCCGGAACCATGATATCCGAAAGGACAAGCCAGGCGCCGCCTGACGTCGTTACTTCGATCTCAATTCGATTTGGATCCTTCCTTTCCAGGATGTTATATGACCCACCATGCTCCCCTTGAGGGAGGGATGCGGAGCTTGTTTCAAGGACGACCTGGTCATCCAGGTTGAAGGAGGGATTGATAACGATTTGAAGCGCATCTTCAGCGCTTGAGACAGAAACAGCATTCGGGATCAACCTCACCCGAGTTGCGCCCTCGACGGGTTCGTAACGAACCGCACCCAAATCTCCAGACACCTCTGATGCCAGCCAGGCGACATCCATCAATTGGAAGAGACGCTGTTGATCCGCCGAGGGAAGCGTGTCAAGGACATCAATCCATGTCGTATACCGCTCGGGAACAAAGGGGTCGAAGTTATTCGCCGAGGGTACGCTGTCAAGCATTGTTGTATTCGGTAAGCCGATATCACGGACAACCCGCCAGTCAATACCCGGGTCAAATGTGTCGAAGCGGTGGGTTTGAGAGAATTTCAGCGCATACTCCAGATCTGCAGTCATATAAAGGCGGTGGGTACGGCCAAACGCGGTGACGGTTGCTGCTTCTCCATCATATACTTCATGCGAAATTGATGGGTTCAAACCGCGTCCGGCGACGAGCAGGTCAATCAGCAGGAATCCCCCGACAAGAAGCATGGTTAATCTCGCCCGGGATTTATCAACGAAGAGCGTGAGCGCTCCGGCAACGGCCAGGCCGACACCGGCAATCGCAAGGGCACGAACAAAAGTAGGCTCGACGCCACCTAACCAGTGTGCTCCAAAATATCCCGCCAGACCAATGACTGCCGCACCCGCAGTCCCAAGACGGATCCAGTAGAGTGCTCTTCCAGAAGGCGTTCGCCATTGATCCGCACCTATCGCAGCCAGGAGGGCGAGCGAAAAAACCAGAAGCAGATTCCAGCGGGCAGGTGCGTGAAACAAGTCAAAGGTAGGTACATGATCGAAGAGGAATGGGAAGATAGGCGTGTTCGCACCCAAGGCGAGGATCACGGTCATAACGGAAATAAAAGCGAGAAACCTCCCCAACGTGGGGCGTGAACCCTTGCCTCGCAGGCTAGACACGATCCCAAGTATCGCGAAAATCAGCGTGATGATGCCAATGTAGATCGCATCCTCCCAGAAATTCGCATACCCCCAGTAATTCCCCCTGGATGGATTCCCGAATAGGTCAGGCAACAGGAGGCCGAGAGCGCGCCACGGCCAAAACGAGTACGTCATCGCCAACTCGGGGTCCACGGTTGTCGCCCGCGCCGTATTCAGCAAATATTCTAGAGTTGGAAGCAATTGGGCAGCAGTTAAAACGAAACCCAGGACACCGGCCAATAAGTACGCAGACGCAGTTCGAAGTCGATCTCGCCAGGTATCAAGAGAAATCGCGCGCCAGATAAGCCAGGCCGCACTCAGACAAAGGCTGTACCAGGCCGTTTGAGCATGTCCAGCCAACCATTGGAAGCTAAAGGCAACCGCTAAAAGAAAGACCGAAGGATAAAATTGGCGGAAATTCTTGCGGGGGACAGACTCAAATAGCCTATCCGTGGCGTAGATGATCCAGGGCAGCCAGGCCGCAGCGTGATTAATGCTGATAAACCAGGTCCGGGCAACCAGGTAGCCCGAGAGGCTGTAACTCAAGCCGGCGATGAGCTGAGAAAGGTTTCCCAATCCGAGCCTGCGCACGAGCAGAGCCATCCCAATCCCCGCCCAAATCAGATGAAGCGTTACGAGAACGCCATGCCCGTACGCCGGTCCGAAGAAGAAGAGAGTTAAATTCGGCGGGTAAAGTAGAGCGGACTGATAATTCGCGAGCAGCGGAGCACCCATCCCGAGCAGTGGATTCCAGAGTGGAAGGTGGCCCGACTTGAGCACCTCAAGCGCAAACTGATGCCACGGAACGAACTGGAGCATCGGGGTGCCCCAATACAGGACATCACCTCTGACAAGCATCGGTCCAAAGAGCAGGATCGGTCCGATGGCGATCGATATCCAAACTAGATGATTGCGCTGGATTTTCACGGTGATAATGAAACCTCGTAAATGCGATATCCGTTCTCGTTGTAACGAAGGATCAACGCGGATGATGAATCAGGATCCCACTCCCCCAGCTCCCGCTCGAGAGGTCCATAGAAGATGAAGTCAATCTGCTGCTCGTCCAAGAAAGTCTCACGCTGCTTCGCGTCCCACCCTTCGTTGAAGAACGCCGAAACTACTGGTAATAACTCATCCAGATTAGCACTTTCCGGACCGTGCCCAACAAGGACCCTCACTGAGGCCCACGCCGGCAGCGCATTTCCAGTGTTGTAGGATGACAGGACGATGCTATTATGCGGCGAGATCCTCTCCAATTCCTGAAAGGCTCTAACCGCCCCATCGGGTCTAAACATGGGCAGATCCGGTCTGGCGGCAGCTTGCAGACCGCCGATCAGGAGAAGAGCGCTTGAGATAAGGGCACAGGCTATGGAGAAATACACAAACATCTTGCCCCATGGGCGGCGTCGCCACAACTCCGCCATCCCCAGCGCGGCAAGCGTAACAATCGCAACCCAGATCCCTTCCGGGAGGCGGCGCTGCAGATTATGGGGGAAGTATGCCAACAATAGCCCTGCCGCCAGCCACCCAATCGGCAGGAGCCATTGAGGGCGGGTTTTCCATACTCTCTTGCGGAAAGGCACAATCAAGAATGGGATCATCAACCCATACGCCAACAAATAATGAACTGGATGTGGTGAGAGAATCTGGTTCTGTCCTGTCCACGCAGTCAAAAAGGGGTCGGTCGAGAAGGAATAAACGAAATAGACGAATAACGGCAGCGGCGGGATGATCATTCGTAAAGTGTTGAAAAAGAGAGGCCGGTAGATGTGTGAATCTCTCTGCAGCAGGCTATGAACGAGGACTAGAAGGTTATACGCTCCGATCACTGCGGTGAGTGTAAGCACGGATAAAGGCTGGACCAGAAGGAGCAGCAAAATCACGCCTCCAGCAAGCCATGACCACTTTGGGTTTTCTTCGGCGCGCAGGAAAAGGACCATTGCCAGGAAAAGCAGCCCGCGGGCGAGGACAAGGTGCGGCAATCCGTAAATCGCGAGAAACCCAAACGATTCAGGTGAGATCCATTCCAGCGGCAGACTCCCCAACCAAGCACCCCCACTCGTTGCGAGTATAAGCCACCCTAACCCGCCGCCGATCGTTGCCAGGATCGTCGCCCACCTACGCCAGCGGAGATCCTCGATATAGTTGCTGATAAATTGGTAGATCACCCACACGGTGAAGGGTATGCAGAGCACCCGAAAGATGTGAAACAGTACGACGAGTTGAATATGAACTTCGGGAGGGGCAGTCAATTTTCCAAGCAGCAGGTAAGGGAGAAAGGCAAGTACGCCATTTTGGATTTCTATGCTATATGGGGTGCGGAACAACCAATTCCCTATTTGTCCCAGGAGCATTTTCGCGATGTAGGAATTTCCATCTTCAACACCGAAGACAAAACCTGTGAAAAGCCATTCATCCCCCTCAACAGCCATCCCCATCAGATAAGGAAGCGTTGTGATACCGGCCAGGATCACCCCATACCATAAGCACCAGAGCCGTTCATGTCTCTTCATCGTCTGAACCATAGATAGAGAAGGAGAAGCAATCCGACGATGGAAATCGCGATCCCAAACATGAGGGTTGTCGGAAAGAACTGGAAAATGACTTCGTGCTCTCCTGGTTCTAATTTAACGGCTCGAAACAAACCATTCACCGTGATGAGCGTAGACGGTTCTCCGTCGACGAGCACTCGCCAACCAGGGTAGGCTACCTCACTCAAAACAACGACCCCCGGCCCAGCCGCTTGCAGCTGGATCCAATTCGGTGTCCACTGCGTGATCGTGATCGGTTGCCAATCGAGGCCGTTCCCCGAACTCTCCCTCTCGATCCAGGACCTGGTCCTCGACCCTTCGAGCTGGTAGAGATAGACGCCATCGACAATCCCAGAAGGGGTGAGTGAGTTATCCTCGAGGGGATAATCCGAAGCGATCCATTCGACGTTCAGCCTACCGAGCGCTTCCCCATTCACCTGGAAATCCCACGGTGTGCTGGGATTGCCATCCGGGAAGGATGGCAAGGTAACATCATAGGCTCCTGCATCCAGCCCCACAGCAGTTTCCATGTAATGGCGATAGGTTGAAAGCTGCAATGGGTTGACGCCATCGGCGAGTTCCACTCCGTTTAATACAGCCTGAGGCTGGGGCACACTATAAGATGGGGAAAAAACACGGGTGGTGCCATGCTCCGATTGCAGAGAGCTGGCTAATCCGGAACGGTCTGAAAGGACTTCGTCCGTCGAAATCGGCTGGATGAGTCCGACGTTGATCCAGAGAAGATCGACGACCACAACTCCGATAATCAGGGGGATAATTCTCCGCAGAGAGATTCGGTCGGCGATGAAGATGCTTATCAGCGCGAAAACAAGCATAGCTGTGATTATGGGGCCAAGTTGACGAATGGAGTCCACCCCGCCGATGATCCCTATCCCAATATTTACAGCCAGTATGAGACATATTGTCGCAAACAACCAGATCTTCACGCCTCTAGTTTTTATTTCGCCAGCGTTGGAAATCAAAGTATCGAGACCGTAACCAGCGAGGAAGGCCCAACCAAGCGCGCTGATAAATAGGAAACGGGCAGGCACGCGTAGAACATCCGCCCCAGGGATGGCGCTAATAAGCTCATAAAACGGAGTCGCAGGTCCCAGCGCGAGGAGGGTTGAGAAAAACGATACACCGATCCAGAACCAGGGGCGACTGCCGGGATTGAGCATTGCGAGGACAGAGATGACCAAAACGGTTGCCCCGAAATACGCCAGCCATTCGGGCGTCCCATCCAGAATTGAGATTGTCCCTAACAGCCCTTCAAGCGGGAGCGAAAAGATTGCCCGTTCGTTCGCACTGATGCCGCTGCGTGTGGATTCCCGCAGGAATTCCCACAATGGCAGCCCCAAACACGCGGCGATCGCTGCCGCAAATACGCCGGCCACCACTCCAGCGAGCGCGATCCTGCGCAAGTTCTTCAGCCCAGTCTGCCGGTCACGAAGTGTGTTGCGTATTCCATACGCCGCAGCAAATCCAATCAAAGGGATCGACCAACGCGGATCGGCACGGAATACGAGACCCAGAACCGCCCCAGTCAGGGCGCTCCATTTCAGCCACGATTGCTCGGTCCGGATTTGACGCAGAGTCTTTGCCGTAAGCAGGAGAACCCAGGGTGTCCAGCTTACCGCGCTGACCAGCCCTACATGCCCGAGGGCGATGTGGGCAACGAACTTCGGCGCGCCTCCAAACACGATGCCCGCGAGTACAGCCCCCCACTTGCTCAACCCCTCCTCTCGGGCAAGCGCCCAGGCCCCCAAACCCGCCCAGGTGAGATGCAACCAGAAGAGGATGTTAAAAGACATCGCGCCCGGAAAAGCTACCGCCAGCCAATTTGGCAGGTACCAGAGTCCGGAAAGCGGGTCCGCCGCGAAAGGAATTCCGGACAGGATATTTGGATTCCAGAGGGGGATCTGCCCCCACTCAGCGATCGATTGCTGGATCCAGACGGCGTTCGGCCAGTGAGAAATCAGCAGATCGCTGAACGCCGCGCCCGGCCAGAACGGCACATGCTGAGGCTGTAATGTGAGCGGCATGATCCATAACGCGCCGGCAATTGCCATCACGAGAAGGGTCAACAACCACTCACGCGATTTAGTGCTCATTCGGAATTTACCTTATAGAGTCGGACCTTGCCAAACTCACCGATCCGTTCGAGTTCTGCAAGCCATGCTGGATTCCCGATCTCCTGCTCGCGTGGGCCGTAGAAGACGTACTCAATCCCACACTCGATCAGCGTTTGCATGCCTGAAGACGCAGCTCCACTCGTGTTAAATAATTCTTCCACTTTCTGTTTTTGGGCGTCCGCATCCGGCGTCTCGAAGGGATGACCGTAGAGAACGCGTAAAGAGGCGAACGCCGGTATACGATTTCCAGTCTCCGGCGCCGCGAGGATGAGCGCCCCCTGTGGCAGGCTCTCCGCCGCCCATTGGTACGCCGTTAATTCATCCCCGTAATGAATCACGGCGGGCTTGCCCTGTGTCACACCGAGCAGCCCGGCGGACACAACAAGCAGATTTGAGGGTATGACGAGAAGAATGAGGATCACGGTTAGAAGATGAGACCGGGAAAATTTCGAAGTGAGTGAAACCCATCCGAGCCCCGCTAACGCGGCCATTGGGAAGAAAAGTCCGAGCGATAAGCGCCTCTGAAACGGGACTGGTATGTAAAGCAGGATTACACCGCTCACAAGCCAGGATAACAGCAGACGCCCCTCTTTCGTCTGTGCGGGTTTCGCACGCCAGATTCCAACCACCGCCAGGATCAAGACCAACCCATACCCTAATATGTAATTCAGAGGCGGTGGTGAGAGCGTTTGGTTCTGGAGATTCCAGGCTGAGATCACCGGATGTACCCGGCTGACCCAGAAATCATAGAGGAGCCACGGAGCCGCTCCGGCAACCAACCCCAGGAGTGGGGTGAGATTGGGAAGCGCCCATTGCTTTAATGCACTCGAGCCATTCTTACGAGAATGCAGGATCGCTTCCCAGATATACCAGGTGAAACCTGCAGCGAAGAGGCTTAGCGCGGAGAAAGGCAGCACCGCTCCGATGACCGTTCCGCATAGAACGGCAAGTGCCAGACGAAGTCCCGGCCGGTCTTGCAGCAGGAGAATGACCAGGATCCCTCCCAGAAATGCGGCCGCGGCAAGTGGGAAATGGGCATTTCCGTAGGCGACGAGAAAGGGAATCGATTCGGGGATCATGAGATCACTGGGCTGAAGATCAAACAGCGGGGCTGTCAGCCAACCCAGACCTGATCCAAAGAGGGTGAGCAGGAGCGCGCTGCGCCTCGCACTTCTCTCCGGGAGTGCTGCTTGAAATAACACAGTTACGAGCGTGAACATCAGTGCAGCGCCGATAACCCTGACAGCGTGAAAGACAACGATCGCTGGGATTCCGGTCCAGCGTGAGAGATGGCCAAGGAACAGATGGTAGACGAAAAGGAATGTGCCTGGTCCCGGCTCCTCAGCGTAAGGCAGTGAGAACAACCAGGAACCGTCTGCGCCCTGCTTCATTTTAGCGAGATAGGAGAAACCGTCGAGCGGGTTCAGTAAGAACCCCGTGAAGACCGTCCCCGAAGGAGCGGTTGAATTGGCGATAAACATTGGAATCAGGCTGAGCGTCAGAGCGGCTATGATCCAGCCGGCGGCGCCTTTCCATGATTTGGGCATCTTCATTGCCAAACATTGTACGTCGAGCTTGTGCAGTATGCCATCCGTACCTTGCGGTGACAGCCGTGAACCCTCAATAATCGCCGTTAGAATACTCTGTTCGTATCACCTCCCTAGAATCAATGCAGGCCACGAAATGTGGCCTTCTTTATTTATAGGATATAGCCTGACAGCGGGGGTCTCAGATTTGAGGGGGATTAGAGGTTCTTTCTAGTTTGGGGGCGATGGTTTGTTCTATTGAAGTACTCTCGAATGTGCTGTATTATGTTAAGTACGTCACACACATGCCTCGAGGCGGGAGCTTATACCATCTGTCATCGTGCCCGACCTCAACTGAGGTTGGGCTTTTTTATTGAAGGAGGAAGACCGTTAAAATGAAGTTGTTTCTTCTGATTGCTTTTTCCCTGATTGCCGCCTGTACAACCACGCAGCCTGAGCCAACCTCAACTCCGTTGCCACCCACTGATACTTCGATACCACCGACCCAGGTATCTCAGCCAATTGAGGTCACATTTGATGGAAAAGGGTGCACTGTTACAGGTCCGACTGAATTACCAGTGGGAGAACATCAATTTGTTTTCATAGACCTGGTTGAGAATAATGAGGATTCGTTTCATGCAGATTTGTATGTACAAAATTACAGCGATGGTAAAACATTACAGGATTACCTTGATTATCAAGGTGAACCTGGGAAGTATTTTAAAGATCCACCTTGGGCAATACGTGTTACAAAGAGAGGAATAGAGTGGAATGAATCGATAGAAGGAAAAATATACACCTTTCTCCTAAATGAAGCAGGGGAACATGTTATCTTGATGCTTGAAAACTCTCCACTAGGCGTTTGGATCTGCGCTCCACTATGGGTAATAGAAGCTCCTTCTGAATAGATTTCGAATATTGAAAATAGCCAAGGTAGCCCCCGACTCGCAAAGGGTCGGGGTTTTGCTTTGCCCTCGCCCTTAGCGGGGGCTGCGTGGTTAAGAGTATCCCAGCCAAGGTAGGACGGTTAGCCTCTTGAATCCCGAATCTGAACGGTGTAATCTTTAACTAGTTCCTCAGCAAGAAAGCAGGATGTCATGAGCAACAAACGCTTTGTGGAAATCAACAATCGGGTTTATGCAATTCAAAACTGGCATCTTAGGCAAAATGAATTTGATGTTGTGCTTCTCGACCCACTTGATACGCAAGAGCTGGGAAAGCATTCGGAGCTTTCCAAACAAGGATTATCAGACGAACGTATCTATAATGCTCTCTATCCAAGAGTTGAAATAAAACCTAAAAAGAAAATCCTTATTGATATTGACGTGTTGACCAAGGATCAACTGATACATTTAATTCGTGCTGAACTGAATATATCCGTGCCATCGCTCATGTATATGAATACAGATGATTTACAGGAACTCTATTTGGCTATAAGCGCTACATCAGGCTTCCCCAATTACGAATATCTTAACTAGTTGCATACAACTTTCCCCCGCCTCGCAAGGGTCGGGGTTTTGCTTTGACCCCGCTGCTGCTCAACAATGCAGGGGTTTTGTTGTAAGATGTTCCTAGCATTTCTCTCAACCAAGGAGTGTAAAGATGCAAAAGGCCCCATACATCATTTTATTTCTCATCCTCGCCCTCGCTGTAACCGGTTGTGGTTCGTCACAACCAGCGCCGACCAACATTACGCCAGGATTAGACCAGGCTACGCCAACCCCCACTTCGGTGGCATCACAACCGCTAATCACCCCTACAATAACTACGTCTTTGTGTACTTCCCTTATGGGAGAATTAGAGGTGCGGGTGCTGGTCGGACCAGCTGAAGCAGTGGGATTAGAGCCGCATTCTGTTGGCTCCATACCCTTTGCTGTGACAGTCGACGAAGCACCGTATCTTGTTCAGGGATCAGGGCAGCTTACGTATGCAGACATATTGGTAGAAGAATGGGGATCATATGAGGTCGATCTCTTCATGAATACCACAATCAATGGTGAGTGTGTAGACACAGGAGACAGTGGAGAACTACACCTAAATGTCGAGATGGCAGGGACGCAAATGGTTGAGGTTATTGCGGATAATTTTCACGGGGAATACCCGTGGGAGGGTACTGTTCCATTCGATCTTATCTTTCCGCTTGTGGAAGGTGCCTCAATGGAAGGAGAAGGCTGGGCATTTACTCTTCATCTGCTCGTGGAATAGCGACGAGGCGAGTTCATTCGTATTTTGTTAGGCGGATAAACTCCTTTCTAATGAATGAGTAAAAAAAATCCGAAGAGAACCTGCATAACCATACGCTACAATTGCCCCCGATCTCGCAAAGGGTCGGGGTTTTTTCTTCTTCGTGCGGAAATCAGCGCAGAAAACAGTGTAGAAAACGAGTCTCCCAATAGTTTCCACGGATATACCAATATCCTCCCCTTCCTCCTTCGCCAAACAATGTATGTCGATCCTGTGCAGTATGCCATCCGTACCTTGCGGTGACAGCCGTGAAACATCTATAATCGCACTATGAGCCGGGTCTCAAGTTTATTCCGATTGCAAGAGCTGGACCTCCAAATAAGCCGCAGCCACGAACGCATTGCAGAAATTGACATACTGCTGGCGGATGATGAGGAGGTCACAGCGGCGCGCGCAGACGTAGAAAACAAGGAAGAACAGTTAGCCGCAGCAAGGCTCGCAAATTCAAGCGCCGAGCACGCGGTCGAATCGCAGCGCGCCAAGATCGACAATACACATAAAGCGCTGTACGGCGGCAGCGTCACCAACCCCAAAGAGCTCGAGGATTTGCAGTTAGAATCCGAATCGCTGAAACGCTACCTCGACACGCTGGAGGACCGCCTGCTTGAAAAAATGGTCGCCCTCGAAGAAGCCGAGCTCAAGCATGCTCAAGCCAGCCAAAAGCTGACTGAACTTATCGCCAAAAAAAGCGGCGAGAACGAACTTCTGACGGCAGATCGCCTTGATCTGCTCTCAACGATCGAGCGCACTACAACTGAAAGGGAAGCAGCGCTCAGCAACATCAACGCCGAGGACCTGAAAACCTACGAAAAATTCCGAGAGCGTTTCGGCGGAGTAGCGCTGGCTCTCCTTACTAGCGGCAGCTGCGGCGTTTGTGGCGTGGACCTTGCAAGGTCAAAAGAACAGGATATCCGCAGCGGTAACACGCTGATATATTGTGATCAATGCGGTCGTATACTCTATGCAGGATAACACTCGATGATAAATATCATTCGAAATTTATATGTTAGATTGTTTGGCAACTTTTTCGACTATGGCGAATTCATCTTCGGCATCCTGCTTGGCATATTCGGAGCGTTCATTTACTTGAAATTAGGGCCAATTCGCAATGAAATCTCCGGTTGGCTCGAGGGGCGTTCTGAAGAAAAAGGGAGCCAGCGGAAAAGGGTTTCAGCTGATCGATATCGATCAGACCTCATCGCTAGAGCCCAATCGATGCACGTTGCCCGGGCGATCTTCTCCCTCGAGGAAATCCTCGTTCCACCCCGGCTGCTCGCCCCTCCGCTCACCCAGGATCCGGAGAAAGAAGGGGCTGTTCCTGAAAATACACTTTCGATTTTGCCAACTTTGCCCGATTGGAATTATCTGTCTGGCATCTATCAAGCACCGACCATCAGTTTTGGAACCGCTCTATCATCAAAAACAAACATCCTCCTTACGGGATGGCCAGGAGCCGGCAAAACGACAGCACTCGCTTATCTCGCCATCCATTCCGCCCTCAGAGATCCAGAAGTTGGACCCGCCGCAGAGTTAACTCCGGTCTTCCTGCACGCGGCAGCTCTCGTTCTCGACCGGTCTTCTGAAAAAGATCCTCTCAAGCCGATCGTGACCGCCGTCCAGGATCCTGTTTCCAGCGCAGCCTCATCTAAACTCCCTGGCCAACTCCAGAATGACTTTAAACGCGGTCGGGCTCTTCTGCTTCTCGATGGGCTGGACGAATTTACTGCCTCTGAAATCCCTTCTGTCTCAACCTGGCTTAAACGATTGATGGATAAATATCCTGGGAATCTGATTGTTGCTGCGGGACCAGTCATGTATTACGACGGTCTCGCACAGGCTGGCCTAGTTCCCGTTCAACTTGCACCATGGACAGCGCACGATCAAAAGGTTTTCATGAGTAAATGGGCTGAAGCCTGGCAGACTCATATCGCCCCATTGCTGCCCAAGCGACGGCTTGCGGATATCGACCCTGCCTTGATCTCGGGCTGGCTCACGAACACTTTCCGGGGTTGGTCTCCGTTGGAAATCACGTTGCAAACGTGGGCTTCGTATGTCGGCGACGTGCGAGGTGATCGCATGATTGACACCATGGAAGCTTACGTTGAGCGTTTGCTCTCTGCAGGCGAGATCAAGTCAACCATGACGACAGCCCTCAACTGGATCCAAAGCCAGTCGGGGATCCTTACCGACCGCTCAATACGCCGCGGTACGCCTGTCAACAACATGGTCGAGGCGGGGATCCTCACTCGCCATGCCGGGAATCGCTTAACTTTCTCGCAACCCAATATAGGCGCATATCTCGCCGCTCGAGAAATTGCAGACAACGGTTCCGCTCCAGATTCACTTGAAATCGACTGGTCACCAGCCAGCCTCACGCTCGGGTACCTGGCTGCAGTCGGGGATATCTCCACGGTCAGCGAGCGCTATTTACAAATCAAGGATGATCCCCTGGAGCTGCCCCTTCTGGCGATAGCCCGCTGCCTGCCTGAAGCACGGAAAAAAGCACCCTGGAGAGCGGACGTCCTGCGGCGCCTGGCCGCGCTTGTATCCGATCCAAATCGCCCCTACGGACTTCGATTGCGTACGGTCCACGCTCTCTCCGCCGCGAAGGAGGATTCGGTCGCGGTACTTTTCCGACGCCTACTCGAATCGGATATGCCTGGCAGCAGAGTCCTTGGCGCTCTGGGCCTTGGAGGCATGCGGGACGAGGATTCAGTAAAATACTTAATCCAGACGATTAAAACCAAGCGCAATTTACACTCACGCCAAGCTGCATGTTTGGCCCTTGCATCCATAGGAACAGATGAAGCCCTCGAGGGCCTGGGACATATCTTGCTTGAGAGCGACGAGGGCGTTCTAATCGCAGCGGCAGAAGCGCTGGCCTGCAACCCAGACGAAGGGTATGCCATGCTGCGCGACGCGATGGAGATGGAAAACCTGCTCACACGCCGAGCCGCAGTATTTGGTTTGGCCAGGGTTCCAGAAGCATGGGCAATTGAGATTCTCGAAGCAGTTCATTTGGATGACGATCAGTGGGTCGTAAGAGGCGCTGCAGCCGAGGTCCTAGAGAGGCACCGCAACCCACCTTGGAAGATCCACCCTCCGACCGATGATTTATCCACCCTGCCCTGGCTTCAAGCCTTCGCAGAGAAAGAGGGATTAGCTGTCGCTCCTGGTCGGGCAGCGTTGGAGATGTTGCGGCGAGTGTTGAATAAAGGGTCAGAGGATGAGCAAATCGCTGCACTTGAAGCCATCGTCTGGGCTGGCGGTGAAGAGTTGGCAATGGAACTCTTTCAAGCACTGAGTTCCTCTGAACCTCATTTAAGAGACGCTGCGTACGAGGCGCTCTGGCAGCTCAGGGCATCAGGCGTTGAAATTCGCTCCTCGATGCCGACCAGATCTACCTGATCCAGATATTCGTGGATTAACCTCAAGGGCCGACCCATAATATGTCGGCCCATTCTCTTGCCGTTTTCAAGACCTATAGAGGCACGGCAGTGCCGTGCCTCTACGCATATGCCAACTCAAGGTGGATTGAAATCGGGCGCACCCATGGGTGCGCCCTTACATATTTAATAATGTAAGGGGTTGCCCTTTTGGACAACCCTAAATATCACAGCTATAAATGCTTCTTTTTTGATGCTATTTCTTGCTCTTCTGATCAAGATTAACTTGAATTTGCTTCTCAACTTCTTCGGCAGACATCCCATCGATCGAAATGATCTTGTCCAGCCCACGCTCACCGGCAACGATCTCTATTTTATTTTTCCGAGTACCCAGCGCCTTTGCCAGGAAGGCGATAACGGCGCGATTTGCCTTCCCTTCCACCGGCGGTGCCGCAACTCGAATCCGCACCGTTCCATCCTCCAGGATGCCTCCAAATTCAGTCTTTCGGGATCGTGGAGTCACGCGGACTGTAAGTGCAGCTCCCCGTTTCCCATTAGAGAGTTTAAATTCCCTGTCTTTTATCTGTTGATTCAAACGAGTATCCCCACTAACACTCTGCCGGCTATCTCAACCAGAAAAAACAACACCAATGGGCTAAAATCAAGACCTCCCGCGGAAGGTAATAACTTGCGTATTGGCGCGAGAAATGGCTGAACAATCGAATCCAGGAATTGGCGTATTGGGTGAATCACATCCAAAAAATATCCAACCAGCACATCCGCCAGGATGATTAATGAAAACGCTCTTGTAATGATCAAGATTGCATCCGCTAGACTCGTCATAGGCACTCCTCAAGATTAAATTACCCCATACACAATATCACTTATCGGCAGTCTCAACACCGATGAGGGATTCTCCCTCAGGGACTATTTTACCGCAACTCTATCAGGCGTCAGTATGGCGCGGTCCGAAGATCGCTCTCCCTACACGTATGATCGTCGCCCCCTCTTCAATCGCGATCTCGTAATCATCCGTCATGCCCATCGAGAGCTCGGGCAGGTCCGTTAAGAGTTCCTCTTCCAAGAAATCCCGGAATGTGCGCAAACCCTGAAACGTGGAATGAAGGATCGTGGGGTCCGCTGCCCAGGGCGCCATCGTCATCAAGCCTCGAACAGCCAGGTTCTTAAGATCGCGGATCATCTTGATATCCTCGAGCGCGCCCGGCCAATCATCCTTCTGCCATGCCGACCATCCGGTCTTCGACACCTCACCCGATGTGTTGCACTCGAGCAAGACAGGTAAGATCCGACCAGATTCCGCGGCGAAATAATCGAGCTTTTGCGCGAGCTTCACACGGTCTACTGAGTGCACCATGAAGAAATTCGGGGCGATATCTTTCGCCTTGCGGCTCTGGATGTGCCCCACCATATGCCAGCGGATTTCGCTTAGATCGGTGAGTTCAGCCTGCTTCTCACGTGCTTCTGCAACACGGTTCTCACCAAAATCCCTTTGTCCAGCCTGGTACGCGGCACGCACGCTTGAAGCTGGCTGGCCCTTGCAGATGGCAACCAGCTCGATCGCGTCAGCCCCTCTTCCACTTCTTTTAGCAGCTTCGGAAACCCGCGCTTTCAGCAACCGCAGGTTCGCATCAATTTGCTGTTCCACTATGGTCCTCTTCAAATGCGATTCGGGGTCATTCACTCACGGCGATCGCAGCCCCAAACCTGCCCGTCTTCCCTCCCTCACTGCGATGTGAGTACCAATCATTGATATGGCAGGCTGTGCAAATCTGGGCTACTTCGATTTGAACCACCCCCTGCTCCTGTAACAATGCTCGATTTGCGCTCCAGAGATCCAGATATGTCTTCCCATTTCTGCGTTCGACATGGCGAGAGGCATCCCCTCCGAAGCTCGCCTCGATCTGTTCGACAACTTCCGCTCCCACCGTGTAATGGTCCGGTCCAATCGAAGGCCCCAAACCAGCCATAATATCGGCAGGGTCAGACTGGAAGTTCTGCACCATCGCCTGGACGGCGTATTCTGCTGCCCGGCGTACCGTTCCCAGCCAGCCTGCATGAGCAATCCCAATCGCTCTCCGGTGGGGATCGTAAAGAAGAATGGGTACACAGTCGGCGAACCGCATCAGGAGGGTCACACCGGGATCGTCTGTAAGGATGATGTCTCCCTTGGTATGAGGGCGGTCATTGCGTGGTCCATCAGCGACAACTACATCGGCAGAATGCACTTGCCAGGCATCGAAAACCGAACTGACTGGACGGTCCAACGCGGAAAATAGCCGCCGGTGATTCTCTGCCACTTTTTCAGGGGCATCACCAACGGTACCGCCGAGGTTGAGTGAATGCCAGGGATCGGGACTTACACCGCCATGGCGCGTGAAAACACCATGGACTAAATCCGGCTGCAACAGCGACTTAAATTGATAAAAAACCAGTGATTCAATCTGTGTGCGAACCATTGTTAGAGTCTACCATGGCAATTAGCAAGACAAAGGCAGGCTGTTTGTCTTAAAGGATCCTATCCGCAGTTCTCCGGGGATATAAAAAGAGGGGCCATCGATCAATCACTTGATCTCGCCTGCGGCAGCAAGCTTTGCGGCCACAAGGGTTTGGGTATCGACCATGATTTCCTCTACATAAGGATACGCCATCCATACATTCGCCACGCCGAAAAGCATCCCCGTGAGCGAACGGAAGAATGGCGTACTCTCACGCCATGGGAAGGGCACGAAAGGTAGAGACGTAATCAGCTGGGATCCCCCATCCAGTGCAAGCGGGAGTATGCCGATAAGGAACCATGCCCAGATCGGCAGCGGTTTTAACCTGTGCCGGAGGAAGGTGAAAGCTACACCGGCGAGAAAAATGCTCCCGTAAATCGCGACATCGCGTTGACAAAGTGCGACTTTATATCCCACACTCTCATAGCCGATGAAGGCTCGATCTCGCAGTAAATTAATTGAGTCGACACCCGCGATTTCCTCATAGCTCTTCATATCCAAACCTGCTCTTTCCAAGGGATAAGCAGGCTGCTCTCCGAAGAGGAACCAGGAGCGGAAAGGAAGCTGGTGGCATAGAGGGCCGTAGACCTTGTATATCACACGAGCGGGAGTCGTCATACCAGCCTTAATTAAATATGGAGAAGCGAAGGGTAAGCCGACATAGAGAAGAACAATCAAGTTGAAGATGGCAAGCCAATGGCGGGAGAAGAAAATGAGCGCTTTGTTCATTATGACCCCCTGCTCTCGCGATACTGACGATGTCCTCTCAACATTAGAATGCCCATCCGCCGCCGCATTTAGCGCAACTTTCAAATCGATCTCAGAGATGGGCGCCTCGAGAGTGTATGGGCCGATCTGGACAACAGGAACACGCTCGATGTAGCGCTTAAAAAGTGCCGGATCGGAATTGATGTCCACCTCTTGAAGAGTATGAGGAACTTCCTTCTCAAGTGAGATCAGGTAGGACTTAACTTCCTCACAAAGGCTGCAATCTTCTTTAGTAAAAAGCGTCACACGTATCATAGGGAATACCCAAGTTCTACCAGATAATCGCTCAGTTGACCCTCGGTTATAAGTCCTATATGGACTACACGGACCACACCCTGGGGATCAACGATGATACTCGATGGATAGCCGCGGATTCGGTAAAGCCGTTGAACACTTCCGCCAGGGTCGAGAAGAAGAGGAAAGGATAACCCAAGTTCGTCACGGAAAGCACTTACATCCTCAACGGGTTCGTCGTAATTTAACCCCAGGACAGTGAAACCATCGTCCTTTAACTCTAGATAGCGATCTTCAAATGTTGGCATCTCCAGACGGCATGGACCGCACCACGTTGCCCAAAAGGTCAGGAGCACCGTTCTTCCGCGGTAGTCGCTCAGGCGGACTTCATTTCCCTCCAGATCGCGCAATGCGAAGTCTGGAGCTTGTGCACCGATCTCTGGTGCAATCCTGCTCACAACCGTTCCAATTTCTGATGTTTCATTCGATTCCGGCGAGGCGGTTGGTAGCACGCTAATAGTAGTTACTGATTCTGCACTTGGGAAGCCGAGAAACAAGGCCATTGCAAAAGCGACCCCAACGAGAAAGCCCACCAGGATGGTTGCGGCAATGCGAGAGGAAGATCCCAGACGCATACTGTACCTAAAGGCCGAAGTCGACGAAGAAACCGAACCCCGCTAGCTGCCCGAGTTTGCCGCTAAGTAGTAACACGCCAACAATGACCAGGATAACGCCGGTGATGATGGAGATGTAACGGACGACATTGCTGTACTTACGCATGAGTTCCGCCGCTTGCCCTATCCCCAAAGCCATCAGAAGAAAGGGGATCGCCAGGCCGAGTGAATAGGCGCTGAGGAGGATAACGCCCTCGATAATTCGAGCGCTGCTTATCGCCAGCGTAAGCACGGCGCCGAGGACTGGTCCAACGCACGGCGCCCAGCCAGCAGCGAAGAAAACGCCCATCAGCGCCGATGAGAAGTAACCCAACCCCGGGTTAGCCTGCACCTGCCGCCGGGTATCGTAGTTCAGGAAAGGGATGTTGATCACACCCATTGTGTGAAGTCCAAAGATAATCACGACCACTCCACCGATGCGTGCAATCCAGGTGCGCAGATCATATAAGATGAAACCAATCGCAGACGCGGCGGCGCCAAGGAGCACGAATACGACGCTGAAACCAAAGACAAAAGCCACCCCGTGCGAGAAGGTGGTCCAGCGATTTGTGATAACATCGCCCGAGGGTGATACAGATCGCCCGCCGAGATAGCCGATATAGGCTGGTACGAGAGCGAGGACGCAGGGCGATAAGAACGATAACAATCCTGCAAGAGTCGCAATGCCAACCCAGTATGGGCTTAAAGTAAGGCCGCTGAGATCCATCGAATCCGTTTCTCCTCCATCCAATATTCCCCTTTTATTTGGTTTGATCACATCCTGAATGTGTGAAGCATACCGCCTTCGTCCCCAACGATCAAGGTGGCAAATCTAAATTGCTCTCACCCGGGTGAAGCAGATAATCAGGAGAGCTTCAAACCTCTCAACCTGAGGCTATTTGTTACAACGAAAATCGAACTGAAAGCCATGGCCCCGGCGGCAAACATGGGATTCAGGAAACCGAGTGCTGCGCTCGGAATGAGGAGTACATTATAAATCAGCGCCCAAAATAGGTTCTGCTTGATGGTACGCAGGGTTCTGCGAGAAAGAGTGATTGCTCGCGGTACGCCGCGCAGATCCCCGCTTAGAAGCGTAATTGGAGCGGCGGCAATAGCCACATCCGTACCGGTTCCAATAGCAATCCCAACATCCGCTTGTGCTAGCGCTGGAGCGTCATTGATCCCATCCCCGACCATGGCAACGACCTTTCCCTGGCTTTGAAGATCTCTGACCACTTCTGCCTTCTCTGCCGGAAGCACTTCGGCGCGGATGAGACTGTTCCCCCGTGAATCTTGTGAGTGTAGACCGACTAAAGAGCCAATCGCTTGGGCGGTTTGGAGATTGTCTCCCGTTATCATGACGACCTCCAGCCCCATATTTTGGAGATCTTCAATTGCTTCAACCGAACCCTCTTTCACCGTATCGGCGATGCCCAAAATACCAGCTGGTTTACCATCAATTGCCACGGCAACGACTGTTTTCGCCTGCGACCGCAAGCGCTCTATCTCCCGCTGGAGGCCGTCCATTCCCATACCACGGTCAGCGAGCAGCTTCGGCGAACCGACGATAACTTCTCGCTCTCCCACGCTGGCGACTATTCCATGCCCGGCAATAGCTTTGAATCCGTCCGGCTCATCTAAGGAAATCCCCTGATCTGAAGCTGCTTCAACGACCGCCTCCCCAAGTGGGTGTTCGGAACCACGCTCAGCGCTTGCAACGAGCTTGAGTAAATCTCCCTCACTCCCATCCCACCCATTCACGATGATGTCGGTGACCGTAGGTTGGCCGCGAGTGATTGTCCCCGTCTTATCCAGAATGACCGTCGTTAAACTTCCCGCCCGCTCAAGCGCCCCGCTGGATTTGAATAAAATCCCCATGTTGGCGCCTTCTCCGGTCCCAACCATCACCGCTGTAGGAGTAGCCAGGCCCATCGCACAAGGGCAAGCAATGACCAGGACTGCCACCGTATTGATCAAGGCGCGGGTAAAGATGGAAATATCATCCGTTGGAGGAGGGGCAAGGTAAAACCATGCCAGAAATGTAATTAAGGCAATCCCGATCACAACCGGAACGAAAATCGACGAGACCTGGTCTGCTAAGCGTTGTATCGGCGCTTTGCTACCCTGAGCTTCCTCGACCAGGCGGATGATCTGCGCCAGGGCTGTATCCTTCCCAATTTTTAACGCTTCAAATTTGATCCGACCCAGTTTGTTCACGGTTGCACCGATGACGGTATCTCCAGGACCTTTCCCTACCGGCAGAGACTCGCCGGTGAGCATCGACTCATCGACAGAAGATTTTCCCTCGATCACAACGCCATCAACAGGAAACTTCTCTCCGGGTCTAACGACGACGATATCACCCACCTCGACTTCTTCAATGGGTATGTCGATCTCCTGTCCATCGCGGACAATACGTGCAGTCTTTGCCTGTAGACCAAGCAGCTTTTTGATTGCCTCACTCGTTCTTCCCTTCGCACGCGCCTCCAGGAATTTTCCCAGGACGATCAATGTGATAATAACCGCCGAAGTTTCAAAGTATACATGCCCATCGATTATGCCAAGCATCACCGGAATGGAGTAAAAGTAGGCAGCTGAGGAGCCCATTGCTATTAGAACATCCATGTTAGCTGACTTGTTGCGCAGCGCCTTGTAGGCTCCATCGTAGTATTGCCAGCCCACGTAGAATTGAACCGGGGTTGCCAGGGCGAACATCAGCCACGGGAGCCAGGCCGCATCAGCGAGACCCGCGGGCAAGAACCCAAAATCTCTGAACATAGAGAGCAGGAATAAGGGGATCGTGAAAAACAGCCCCACCGTGAGCAATCGCTTCTGGTGATTGATCTCCTTCTCTCTTGCCACACGTTCGACATCCTCCACTCGATCGGATGTCTTGAGTGCTTCAAAACCCGTAGTGAGGATCACTTTACGTAGATCTGACTGACTCACGACAGTTGGAATGTATTGGACGCGTACACGCTCGGTAGCCAGATTCGCAGAAGCGCCAACAACACCGTCGGTACCGAGCAGGGCTTCTTCGAGCCGGCGTGCGTCATTGACGTCCCCCAAACGTTTCAGAACGAAGTCTGCTTCACCGAGGGCGATGTCATATCCTGTTCGTTTGAT
Organism: uncultured Anaerolineales bacterium; assembly: GCA_965195195.1. Lineage (GTDB taxonomy): Bacteria > Chloroflexota > Anaerolineae > Anaerolineales > E44-bin32 > E44-bin32. The sequence continues at coordinate 61,729 of CBDAFF010000057.1, forward strand.
TCGGGCGATGATGTCCTTTTGATCCACCTTGGCGGGATCGAAATCCACGCTCGCTCGCTCAGAAGCTAAATTGACATTCGCAGACTGGACTCCGTCGAGCTTATTCAGGTTACGTTCGACCGCGGCCACGCAGTTCGCGCAGGTCATTCCAGTAATCGGAAGCGTGAGAGTCTTCTTCGCTTCTTCCATGATACTCATTACCTCTTCATTAGTTCGATTATAAAATCGTTCACTGGTCGGTCAACATGGAATTGGCAGATCGCGACGCTCGTCGTGTAGGCAAAGCAGATAAGCTTTGATCAGGCAAGTAGTGCAGCGGAGTGGGGTCATCTACATCACTCCACTGCGCTTCGAGGCTCAAGGCCTCTTATCTATCCAACCACGATGAATCAACCACTACGTTGCTGGCGGGTAGTTGATTTCCGTCAGCAGCCCCACAATAATTTCTTCTGTCGCCGGGGGCTCAAACTCCACTGTCACTCGCCTGTCACTTTGTGAGGCTTCAACGCTCTGCACTCCCTCGAGTTCACCCACTTCGGTTTGGATCGTGTGCGTGCAGTGACCACATGAGATCCCCGGTACTTCAAACGAAACTGTGCTCATCCTATACCTCCTTGAATGCTTTCTCGGATTCTGTGACTCTATACTTTCGTCGCTGTCTCATAGACTTCGATGATTTCTTTTAACACTCGTTCGCGCTCTTCAGGGTCATCGCCGCGCACCGCGGTGATCAAACATGAATGTAGATGATCGTTCAATATATTCGAGCTCACCTTGTTTAACGCCGCTTCCACCGCCTGGATTTGTCTGAGCAAATCGATGCAGTAGGCATCGTTCTCAACCATGCGCTCTATCCCATGAATATGGCCGGCGATGTTTTTCAAACGGTGAAGTGTGTCCTCTCGATCCATCATGCACTCCCATCTTATCCCCCCCCTACGGGGGTGGGTCTAACAATAATATATCTTATTAGATAAAGTAAGTCAAGTATGACTTAAACCACAGAGTGGTCCCTGGTTTTTTGTGTCGATTAGATCTGGGGAATAAGATCGAGCAGCGCGGAGAGCGGCAATGTGGAGGATTTGACGGCTTTTAAGGGTGGCGCAAGATCACGGAGGCGTTCCGACCATCGCCACAGCGAGATTAGATCTTCTGGGTATCGCGACGGACGGGCGCCGATGCTGGTCCAGGAGAATCCTTCTAAAGCCTGTGCCCACCCCTCCCACGGCACCATGTCCGGTGTGCGTGAGAGTGTGACCAGCCCGCTGAAATAGACAGGCTTCCCACGGGGGAAGAATTGGCTCTGCGTTTCAAGAAATTCGCGGCTGTCTGTCGTGTTGAAGATCAACCATAGAGGCAATAGACCCGAGGAGAGTACAAGATGAGGATCATACTGTGTGAAGGTCTCTACCACGACGCCCTCTGCCTCGCGACCCTGCCGGCGGTAAAGCTCCTGATGGGCGAGGAACGCCAGGCGCGAAAATCCCTGTGGGTCGTCGAAAATGATTCGCTCAAAACCGTATCCCTGCTCGCGAGCGAATGCTTCCAATGCCTGATCGAGACCGGGCTCACTCCCCCACTCCGATTCGGGCCCCTCGACTGGCTCTTGATCCGGAATCCCCCAACCCCCGCGATGTTTTGAGCCGGACACCGCCAGAGCTCTGTCGATACGTTCGCTTCCTTCAAAGAATTCCTTTGGTGAAATTCCACCCCAACCGCCGATCTGGTAGACCTGTCGAGAGCCTTGCTTGTAGTGCAGCCAGCGCGCCTCGCAATCGAGATAGACGATCGTGCCGCCTGGATTCAGCTTATTCTGAAGAAATTCTCGATAACCTCTTGGTAAATCAATCAACTTCAGTCGCAGATGACTGACGACGCGCGTGAGCCACCCATCATGGATCGGATCAAAGTGTCCGATGGCCATGACCTCTGGATTCCTATCAAGAATCCGCTCTGCCACGTGCGAAGTGAGCGCAAGGTGAGGAGGCACTTCATCTTCGGGACTCCCACCTCGCAAGCCAAGGATGAAAGGCTGGGGAAGAAATGGGGCACCGAGTACCGCCGCCAGATGAGCCGTGGCGCCACCCATCGCGCAGCCGACGAGGATCGTATCGAATTTTCCATCGACCCCGTCATAGTCAGCGAGACGTGCAGCGACGAGTTGTTCTACCTGGAGTTTTTCCGCATCAAGGGGAGGAAGTGCTGTCCATCGAAACTGCTGGCGGACCACCGCGCGGGCTATCGAGACAGGCAATCGATTAAGCAGGGCAAGTCCGATCTTCTCAAGCTCGTTAAAGTTAAAGACGGTCTCAGGATGACCGGAAAGAACACCAGCGATGAGCCGTGTCAGCACCGGGGAGGCGCTCTCCGCGCTCTCGAAGACTTTCCGGAGCTTCGCCTTGTTTCGATCAACCATAAATCTAACTCAGATCATCACGCTTGAGCGGCGCTCAGATCTACCGCTCGGACAGTTATTAAGCTTATATCTTTCCAAGCGCCGGAGCTTCTTGCTCACTCAGGGCTCGCTTCCGCATTTCCTCACGCAGGCTGGAGATGTCCTCCGGCACTTTGTAAGCTGCAAAAGCCAGGATTATCGCGCCCAGCGCCCAGGCTATGATGCAGATCCACAAGATCGCATCGTACAGAGAATAGCGCACGGCAATCAAACCGGCGATAAAGGGAGCTATCGCCGCGCCACCATTCTCGATGAATAGCTGGACGGATAAAGCAGTGCTGCGGATTTCAGGCAGCGTGATATCGTGCACGGTGGAGACGACGTTCGCCGATGCAAATGGAATGAACAACGCCGTCAAGATCATCATGCCCATGAATAGAACGCGCTCCGTTATGGGGATATTCATTGTGATTGTAAGCAGCACTGCCCCTATCAGGACTGCACTCATCGCGACAAGCAATCTCCCCCTGGGTGTTCGTTTGAAAGCGAAGTCGCCTACCGCCCCGCCGAGGAAGTAGCCGAATGCGAGCATCAGGACAGCCGGGCCGAGTGTAAGCAGAATCGCACTCTCATCGAATCCGCGCTCGACTTCTAAGTACCGGAAAAACCAGAAGGTTATTACATTCCAGGGGAAGACACCGACGAAACCCTGGGCGTAAAGCAGCAGGAGTGACCGCTTTCGGAACAACCCCAGGGCATGCTTTCGTTCAAATTTATGAACACCAATATCCTCAACCCCTTCGAATTCAGGCTCGCTGCTGCCACGCGGCGCTTCACGTACCGTGAGGAAGATAATCAACGCCAGAACGAGGCCCAGAGAGCCCGTCACATAGAAGATATTCCTCCAACCCACACTTGAAACTAAAAAAGTCGCGACGACGAGACCGAGCAGGTAACCTAAGGGTTGGGATAATTGCACAAATCCATAGACTTTGCCGCGCATGCTTGGTTTGAAGTAATCCGACAGCAAGCTGTATAGCCCTGGGTAGCTCGAGTCATCGACACCCGTGGACGCACGTGTTGCCAAGAAGGTTTTATACGTCGGCGCAATGGCGCTCAACCATGTCGTCGACCCCCATATCGCTGAGGCGAGCGCCAGCAATTTAGGCCTCGAGAAACGGTCATAAAGGTAACCCCATATTGGATAAAGAAATGCACCGACCAATAAGGCGCCAGTCACAACTGCGCCCATCTGTGCTTCGTTTATCCCGAATGTCTCCATGATTGGCGTTGTGAGCGGCGCGATGAGGAGACGGTCCGATTGATGCAAGAGCATGAAGGCAAAAAACACTGCCAAAACGTACCAGCGGTACCTCTTGTTTGATGACATTCTCTCCTCCAGAGGATCAGGCTGTTCGATGTGGAGGGGACAGAAGATGGCCTTGCTCCGCCTCCGGATCTTCTCGTAGAAGTTGAATTGCATGAGGCAGCACGGGGATGATCACAGCCAAATTCTCCTCGACTGCTTTCGGTGAGCCGGGTAAGTTCACAATTAATGTGCTTTTGCGGATTCCAGCAACCGCTCGCGAGAGCATTGCGTGGGGAGTCTTGCTCATACTTCGCACCCGCATCGCCTCCGCCAGCCCCGGTGCCAGCCGCTCCACAACCTTGCGAGTCGCCTCAGGAGTTCGATCACGCGGGGAGAAACCTGTGCCGCCGGTGGTCAAAACGAGGTCGATCTCACCGCTATCGCACCAGGACGCAAGCCGCTCCTCGATTTCAACCTGTTCATCAGCGACAATATCAGCCTCGATCACTTCCCACCCTCGCTTGAGGGCAATCTCCAGGATGAGTGGTCCAGATCGATCTTCGCGCTCTCCCTGTGCAGACCGATCCGAGATCGTGAGAACAGCAATTCTCACTGGATTACCTTCCCCAGAACATATAGATCCATCACTTCAGCTCCAAACGAATCATAGAACTCCAACGCAACATCATTGTCTTTCGTAACCAGTAGATAATACTTCCGGCAACCTTTAGACCGCAAGCGATTCTCAATCTCAACCATCAGCGAGCGGCCAATTCCACTGCGTCGCTCAGATTGCTGTACAGCCAGGTGATAGACGATTCCACGGCGCCCGTCGAAACCGCCAAAAACCGTGCCGATAATCCGTCCGTCATACTCGGCGACAAGAAAGAGATCGGGGTCGCGTTGGAGCTTCTTCTGGATCTCTTGCGGTATATCCGACGGTGATAACTGAATACCCGGGCCCGATGATTCCCAGAGTAACCTTACCTCTTCGTAATCTTGTTCAAAGAGAAATTCGCGGATTCTCATCCATCCAACTCCAACTAATAAGACTTGTGCGAACCAGAGATGTCTGGCTCGCACATAAAGTTAACCGAGTTCTTCAAAGAAGCAGCAGGAGATGCCTGTGGATAAAGCCAGTTTTACCCCCCCTCAGGTTCGACCAGCGCTTTCCAATCACCATGAATACCGTCTTCGGTCACCCCAAAGTAAACACGGTGTCCCTGGGCTGTCTTTTGGATCAAGTCATAACGCTTTCGGGTGCCGCGCTTCTGCTCCTTCAACACCCCCAGATCGCCTCGCCATGAAACGTTTACGCCCTTCAGGTCCTCTGGTAACTTACGAAATTCCGAAATAGCGTAATGCCAGAGCCTCCGCGCAGAACTCTGGGTGACATTCTTGACTACATTTCCATTACGCAAATCACACATCGTGTAGTACTGGATCCCATTGCGTTCTTCCGAACCCACGATTTCTACTCCGGTTCGTGGGTGTTGAATACCAGCAAGAGCTTCCTCTGTGACTTCCAGCTTTTCAGGAATATCCGCTTCCACACGCTGTCCTCGCTGTCCGCGATGCACCAGGTTCACGATTTCATCGCGGACTGCGAGCCCTGTTTCCGCTTCATCGCGGACGTAGACTTTGTTATCATCGACTGCATAGGGCGGGTCATCACCCGGGGGGATGATCATCCGGATAACCGTTTTCCCACGTGTTTCCATGGTATCCACTTGAACATTGAGGGCGGGGCTGATGCGTTTACTTAACTCCCGCTGGAGTTGATCAACACTGGTCTTTGCCTTTGTCACCCCCACTGGTTCTTTCTTCGCCTCTGCCGGCAAACCGATATAAAGCGTTCCGCCGTTTGAATTTGCGAAGGCACAGACATCAGCGATGACTTTATAAAGTCGACCCCCGCGCGCTGTCATGCTTTCATGAAAATCTTGGTTTATGCTCGGTCCGTCTTCGCGTGCACGCTGAATAAAATCGTAATCTTCTTCGGCTGCAGGCCAATGTGGGCGCGTGAGCGCGAAGTCATTGCTGATAAACAGTTCTTTCAACGCTTGGAAAGAAACCTCTGGCAGCATAACTTGGGTTGCTCGATCCCCAACGCCGAGGTTCTTCTTATTTTTCGGATCTATGCGAATTCTGTGGGCATCTGAACCTTGAATGCAGTGCATCCGACGCGGGTATTCTGGCTTTGTTCCGTTAAAAAACGCGGCCGTGGTTCTCCTACCTTTCAGACCTAAATCTGTAATCTCCAACGCATGAAGGTGAGAGTCCTGGGTATAGGCAATCTTAGTTTGACCGCCGAATCCATAGCCCCGCATCGCAACCCCATGAGTTGAGTTCGCGTGCGCAGCGATCGCCAATCCTCCTGCTTCATCGATCAGCCGGTAAGCCGATAGAACGTCCGCAGTTGCTCCCACTGTCACTGAGCCGTCGTCTAACTGCTCAGATGGGATGTTCAGACTGAGTAGAAGATGTTCAATTTCTCTCACAGATTTCTCGGGGGAAAAAATTCCTAGAATATGAAAACCCAGCGTTGCCGTGAATTCAAACCCGGGAAAAACCGTAACCTTTTGTAATAGCCGGCGGTATTCCTGAAGACGTTTTCGCTCATCTTCGGTGAGCCTGTTGAGTGATTCCAGCATCTCTAACTGCTGGATCTCATCCATCATCTGTCGATAACCGGCCACAGTGTTGTGATCGGTAAAAGCGATGATGTCGAGCCCACGCGCTTCGCTCCTGTGTAATATATCTAAATAGGTTACATCCGATTCATGATAATCACTCGAAGCCGGCGTGTGTAAATGTAAATCCATCAATCGCCACTGTTTTGCTGTATTTTTACTTTGTCTTCTTGCCACGAAATAATATTCTCCAATCGAGGTGATGAAAGAACTGTTCTACTCTCCACCACCAGAAGTTTTATTTTTAATTGTCTCCAAGAGCAGGTCAGGCGAATAGGGTTTCAAGAGAAAGCCATCCGCCCCTTTCACCTTACTCTCATCACTCAAATCTATGCCAGAGGTCATAATGATGGGTAGATCGACTAGCAAAGGATTCGATCGAATTTCAACCAGGATATCTAACCCGTTCCTGTCAGAGAGATTACAGTCCATCAATACCAGATCTGGTTTTTCATCGATACAGACACCCGGTAACACTGCCCAGTTCCTGCTCTCGAATGCCTGATATCCTTCAAGCTTCAAGAGAGTTATCAGGAGCGAGGTGATCGATTCGTCGTCGTCAATAATCAATACTTTCGGCATCAGCGCTCTTTATCCAGGGGGCATTCTCGCCTGGCTGTTGGCAACCCCTTTATGAGCTCTTTCCTTTTGACGATTTCTCGTTGGTTTTTGATTTTTTTGACCGGGTTTCTTTACTCTGAGATGCACTGCGGCTCTTGCGCTTCTTCTTCGGTTTAAGAGCCGTCTCAATAGCATCATCGATCGTGTCGATGTAAACAAATTCAATATCTTTCCTGACCTCATCGGGCACATCTTCTAAATCTATTTCGTTCCTCTTTGGCAGCATTACCATCTTTAACCCAGCTCGGTGGGCTGCCAGAACTTTCTCCTTTACACCTCCAATCGGAAGAATCTTTCCGCGCAGTGTGACCTCTCCGGTCATCCCTATTTCCGCCCGAACCGGACGTCCGGTAGCCAGAGATGTCAGCGCCACAGCCATCGTTACACCTGCAGATGGACCATCCTTGGGTTGCGCTCCAGTCGGGACATGCAAGTGGATGTCGTGCTCACTCCAGAATTCGTCTTCAATGGAGTATCTAGCGGAAACAGAGCGAACATAAGAGAGTGCGGCCTGGGCTGACTCCTGCATGATTTGGCCAAGCGACCCCGTTAACTGGAACTTCTTGCCGCCAGGCATTGCCGTTGCCTCGATGAACAGCACATCGCCACCAGCCATTGTGTAAGCCAGTCCAGTTGCCACCCCAGGAATCGATGTTCGTTCGACGAGTTCCTCAGTCCCGAAAAAGCGCGGTTTCTTCAGGAATTCACGCACGCGCGGTCCGGTGATCTTCAGCTTCTTTGCTGTCCCCTCAGCGATCCTGGTTGCTACTCCTCGGCATATGCGGCCGATTTCACGCTCGAGATTGCGGACGCCTGCTTCACGTGTATGTGATCGGATGATCGTACGCAGAGCTGCATCTGTGAAGCTTATCTCACTCTTCTTAAGACCATTCTCTCGGATTTGCCGGGGAATGAGATAGCCTTTGGCAATTGCAATCTTCTCGCTCTCAGTGTAGCCAGAGATGCGGATGACTTCCATTCGATCAAGTAAAGGTGCGGGGACCGTCTCAAGCCAATTCGCTGTCGTGATGAACATCACCTGCGAGAGATCATAGGCGACTTCAAGGTAATGGTCACGAAACTCTCGATTTTGCTCCGGATCGAGGACCTCAAGCAAGGCTGAGGCTGGATCCCCTCGGAAATCACGCCCCATCTTATCGATCTCATCGAGCATGAAAACAGGATTGTGGGATTCCGCACGGCGCAGTGCTTGAAGGATGCGCCCGGGCATTGCGCCGATGTACGTTCGCCGATGCCCGCGTATCTCGGCTTCATCGTGAACACCCCCAAGCGAGATACGGATGAATTTTCGGCCCATCGCTCGAGCGATCGATCGTCCAAGAGATGTTTTCCCCACACCAGGAGGGCCCACAAAACAAAGGATCACACCTTCTCTCTCACGGCGGATTTCGTCGATCGCCTCGCCGCCAATCGTATCGCCGCGTTCTAACTTCAATTTTCGAACTGCAAGATATTCCAGGATGCGCTCTTTAATATCGATGAGCCCAAAATGATCCTGATCGAGAACCTCACGTGCATGCTTCAGATCGAGGTTATCTTGAGTGACGTCATCCCATGGAATTGTGGTTAGCCAATCGAGGTAAGTCCTGATCACACCATATTCAGCCGCGGCTGTTGGTAGCTTAGCTAGCCGTTCAAGCTCTCGCCGGGCTTGCTTCTCAGCTTCCTCCGGCATATTTGCATCCGCTATCCTCTTGCGGAATTCCTCGATCTCCACCGTTTGCTCATCGCCTTCGCCCAGTTCACGTTGGATAGCTTTTAGCTGCTCACGCAGGAAATATTCACGCTGTACTTTTTCGATTTCGGTTCGTGCTTCCTGCTGAATTTGCTGTCCAAGAGAAAGCACCTCGACTTCACGGCTGAGCAGGTTGGTGAGGATTTGCAGCTTCTCTATCGTCGATTCCACCTCGAGGATGCGCTGCCCATCATCCAGGTCCATTCGCTGGTAATTCGCAATCGTGTACGCAACTTGGAGTGGATCTTCTAGAAGCTGGACACCCCCGACGATTTCACGCGGGAGCGATGGACCGATCTCTGAAATCTGCTGGAAAAGGTCTTTCGCTGCCCGAACCTGCGCCTCGATCTCAACACTCTCCTCTACCTTTTCGGGCCGGAGGTAGATCCGAGCAACCAGGTAAGGTTCACGGCTGGTGAAAACTCCCAACTCGAAACGAGCTATTCCCCTCGCGATCAGACGAATAGTCCCATCCGGTGCCCTAAACAGCCTCTGTATCGACGCGACTGTGCCGAATGAGTACAAATCTTCAGGTCCGGGAACCTCCAACTCAGGATTCCGAGAAGCGACAAGCCCAATCAAGCGATGGTTGGCGGACACATCATCGACTAACTTGATCGAGCGCGCCTGCCCAATCGTTAACGGCATGGCAGTGTGTGGATATACAACAACGCCCCGAAGGGGCAAAATCGGGAGGTTTTCCGGGATCTGCAATTCCTCAGGTCCCTGACTCTTGACTTCCTGTGGCTCCCCCTCAATTACTCCGTCGTGAACTGGGATCTGTGATGAGAAATTATGCATACTTTCCTCAGCGTCAATGGGTTCCAATGAATAAATAAGCTCTTCTAAGTTAATAATACCCCCTGCTGTCTCTCTTCTCTGATGTCCTTGATATCAAATATCCCGTCATCACTTGATATCTATCTCACGGGGGGTTGCTTTGGGGAGAACGACCTTTAAAAAACCATCGCTGTACGTTGCTTCGATCTTGTCAGAATCAACCCGTAACGGAACTTTAACCTCAGAAGCGAATTCGCCGTAATCGATTTCCATCTGGTGATAGGTTTTACAAATGTTTGTATCTGGGCGGGTCCCGCGGATCGATAAGACCTGACGCTCAAAGATTACAGATATGTTCAAACCGCGCATGCCGCCAATCTCAACAACCACGACAATCTCATCATCTGTTTCCAGGACATCGGTGGGAGGACGCCAGGCATGGGATCGTCGTACAACACGCCAACCCAAACCTTCTAAGGCCTGTCGATCCCAGGCGTCACTCTCACCCGACATCTTCACCACCCATTGTTTTGAATCGTACTCCTTATCCATGATTCGCACACCTTTCGGAGCGTACTCAACCGAACATAAATCATTCTACCACAGCGGTACACCGTCAAAGAAACAACGATATTTCGACCGTCACTGTTCGGCAATAGATCGCTCACTCCGTGTAAATTACAGCCTAGCGTTCCGAAAAGTAGCTCTATCTGCTTAAGCGAGGTCTAATTGATTTATCTCTTAGCTTGGTATCTTAAGCAACTTAAAGTACAATTTCAGGAAGACGAAAATCGATTAGCTTCACTTTAGTGCCGCGTCGGAGGGTACTATGGACCATACAGAGATTCTCGGGTCCGTCGAGTTATTTGAAGGCATCACTCCTGCCGAGCTGCAGGCTATTTCCGGAATCTGCAAAGAAATCACATTTAAAAGCGGAGATGTCATCACGCAGCAGGGCGAAACTGGAGATGATCTCTACATTGTCCTGGACGGATTCGTTGAAGTTCTCCACAGTGGAACTGCGCCGGAGCAATCACCCCGCACCATCGTCCACCTCGGCAAAGGTCAGATATTCGGTGAGATGGCATTGGTAGACCATGGTCCTCGCTCGGCAACGGTGCGCGCGGCTTCCGATCCGACGAAATTGCTGATGATCCATTGTTATGACTTCGAGCAAGAATGCGAGGAAAACCACCACCTGGGGTACGTTGTCATGCGCAACATCGCGGCTGACCTATCCTTCAAACTCCGTCATCGCCACTTTGCCGACCGCTGAGGTGTAGACATGGCCGCAATCTACAAAGTGAGTTACGTCGTTTCGGGAGAAGATCATCCGGGAGCGATTCTGAACAGCGAGACATCACCACACCAAGGAGATGTGATCTCGCTTGGTTCAAGCGATTTCGAGGTAATTGAAGTAATCGATCTCGTTCCGCCACGCGGAGATTTCCATTATCTTCACGCGACTCTCGTGCGGACATCTAAAAAAGCCTGATCCCCCTCTCAGGATTTTGGTCAGAACTCAATCTTCATGAAATCCTCGGCCAGGCGGACATCCCCAGAGAAAGTACCCCTCGCCTCTTCCACCAATTGAGCCATATCAGCATCACCCACAGGGTAGTGAATCAGAACTAAGCTCTCCACTCCCGCATCACGGGCTGTTGCCCCTGCCTGAGCGGCTGATGAGTGACCGACGCTTTCACCTGTAGCTTCATGAATGAGCAATCCTGCTCCCTGGGCGAGGTCGATGACCGCCTGACAAGGCTCTGTATCGCACGAATATGCGATCACCTTCCCGGTTGATTTAGCTTCAACACGCAAGCCGATCGTTGGAATTACATGACGAACTGGTGAGGAGTAGATCGTCACCTCACCTTGTTCGAGGATCCGCACACGCTCATTCTCCGGAAGGCGATGAAATGCCACCGGAAAGAAGCCCGGCCAATCACCCCATTGGTAAAAGCCCATTAAATCCTCAACCCTCTTTAAACAATGATGCAGTCCAAATATGCGTAAAGCCTCGCGCCGCCCCTCAAGCCACATGCTCATGAGGAGCAGAGGCAAGCCGCTAATATGATCTGGATGGAAATGCGTCAGGATAATATCCGTGATTTCCCCCAACGGGATTCCCACACGCTCAAGTCGCAACATAGGCGCGGTGCCGCAATCGATCAATACGGCACCATCCCCTGTTTGGATAATCATGTGCGAATTATCATGCTCAAGGTCAGGGATTGCTGCAGCAGAACCAAGGATGATTAATTCAGGCATAGTTTATGATCCAGAAAGCAGCCATACAGCGACGCGCGGGGTTATAAATACCTCGAGAAACGCTGCGGCAACAAGGAGCGGCAGGACAATTCCGATGGATATTCTTGCCCATTCTGCAAGCGAGGTTATCCAACCCTCTCCTAACGAGCTCCCCTTAGGAAGGCTGATCGCAGCCATTCCCAGCTGCAAGATAGCCGCACCGGCGAGGATCGCAGCTGGAACCTCAAAGATCGCATGCGGTAACACAAGCGCGGTTATGTACTGGGAGGCACCCAGCCCGGCCTGCGTCAAGGATCCCGCGAAGTAACCTGTAATCGCCAAGGGTGCCATCAGGAGAATTTCCGCCAGGACGCCGAAAGTAAAAACACCAAATATCGTCGCCAGGATGAGCGCTCGAATGTTTGCCCAGAGGATCTTTACCACACCGCTTGGCGTAAGCATCCCAAATCCGCGCAATATCTCCAGCCAATCTTTATCAAACGCACTAACTTGAAATATCTCAGCTGGCAGCTTAAACAGCTCTGCTTGTTTATAACCCACAAGAAAGCCTGTCAAGAGGATAGCTGAAGTTATGAGTATTGGAAACCTAATGCGCTTTAATGACTTCGAGAATAATCCACTATACCAATCTATGGGATTCCGGGCATCGGAGAGAAACGAAGACCTGAACCGCCTACCTGTCCCTCGAAGATCAAGCACATCAATCTCGCGGGCAAGGAGTTCCTCACGGTTGAAGAGTCGCAGCCCCATCCGCGTCAGGACAATCGCGATGAGCATCAGTGCGAGCACGATCCACCACAGAATATGATAGCGTCCCCAGAACATGATCATACTTTCGCCCATAATTAGCATAGCCACTGGAATGATAATAAAGGAAGCTAATAAGTTCGCAGCTCGCACAGAAGTGGTCAATGATGAGATCACGACCGCGCCGCTGACCATTACCATTGCTTGGATTGTAGTTAGCGAAAGGATTTGTATCAACAGCTGAGGTGAAGGGACCCACTGTACTTTAACCAATAATCCAATCAGATAGACGGTTATGCCCAAGTATGCCGCTGCGAGCGGAGGGACAAGCGAGGCTGCTGTCTTCCCCAGATAAAGCTGGCCATCGGATAAAGGGGTCGCCAGAAGCGGCTCCAAAGTTTGACGTTCGCGCTCCCCGGCGAAGCTCTCCAAAGCGATAACGATTGAAATCGAGATTGGAAAAAACCCGACGACCATTAACAGGAAAGGGATCAGGCGTTCGCCAATGATCGGCGCACCGTAGCGGCCTACGAAGTCTACCGCCTGGCTGGCTGTGAAGTTCATCAGTAGCGGGAAGAATAAAGTCAGCAGAAGAATCGGCGCCAGAACTCGCCAATCCCGAAACTGATCTCTGATTTCCCGGCGGGCGACGATCCATGCACCACTGAACAGAGAAGTAGGGGCCGAAGCCTCAGCGGCCATCATTCATCCCCTCTTGTGAATCAACCTCTCTCACCACCTGAAGATAAACTTCCTCCAGACTCCGCTCGACCCTGGAGAGCGTTACCACGGGAATTCCGGCGTTCGCTAACGAACTCAGGGTCTTCGGGTTGACCACTTCTGGCTGCGAAGTGCTGTATCGGATCCAATTATCACCTGACGCGATTTCTACGATCCCCTCTAGAAGATGCTCGCGCGCTCCGTCCAAAGAACACGCCAATCGCAGCTCCATAACCGGATCGCCAACCATTTTCCGCTTGAGCTCAACCGGGCTATCGTTCGCAATGATCTTTCCTCTGCGGATGATCGCGATTCGATCTGCGAGAGCCTCCGCCTCAAACAGGTTATGGGTGCACACGATGATCGCCCGATCGTCTGACCTCATTTCGACAATACTGCTGCGGACGTGGTGTGCACTCTCTGGATCCATCGCTGAAGTGGGTTCATCTAAAAGCAGAATCTGCGGTTCATGCAGCAAAGCTCGCACGAGTGCTAATTTCTGCCGCATCCCTTTTGAGTACTGACCAAGGCGGAGCCCGGCAGATTCCTGCAGCTTATACTCACCCAGGAGTGTGCGAGCCCTTTGTTGGATCTTGGAAGAATCTATGCCATAGACACTCCCAAAGAAATCGAGGTATTCAGCTGCGCGCATTCTTGTATATAGACCGTGTTGTTCCGTCAGCAAGCCTACAACGCTGCGTACAGCCTCTTGTTCATGGGCAATATCATAGCCTGCGATTTTAGCGCTGCCGCGTGTCGGCTTCAGGATTGAGGCCAGCATCCGAATCGTCGTGGTTTTTCCTGCTCCGTTCGGTCCTAGCAACGCGAGGATCTCTCCCGGCTTTACATGGAGCGACACATCATCCACTGCCGTGAAGGTCCCAAACATTTTACAAAGGGAATTAGCTTCGATACTGCTCATCACTTAACTCGGCGCATTATAGCAAGTTCTTCCGCGAACCTTCAATCATCCTTCCGTCCCAAACAAAACCGGGCTATCTCAAAGCTTTGCCCGAATACGCAAGCAGAGCCTGCGCACTCCATAATACGGTGTTCTGGCCGTGCAGCTTCCTGTGGTTCGATGGTTTGTTGGTTTTTCTGGAGTCAGGAAGCGCTGCTTTCGCTCGCATGTTAAAACTTCCCGCAGGTTTAAACCCTACGGGAGGTTGGATGTGTGATACCGGTGGGCTGACATACGGATCGACCCCTACGGCTGGATAACACAGGGGGAGCGGTGTGGACAGTAGGCCCTTCCCACAGAAAATATATTAAGCCGTACTCTCCTGGCGATGGCGCAGAAAGATAACCAAACCACTGGCGATGGCGATAAGAAGCATAAATCCTTGATTGAAGTTGATCCCAAAAAGTGGAACATAATCCAATCGAATAAATTCCAGTAAAAGCCGGCCAAGCGGATATGTGATCAAATACACGAGGAAGAGATCTCCGGATTTCAAACGATCGCCGAATCTCCGCCATATCCAAAGGAGAAAGAACATATTGAGTAGATTCCAGATGGACTCATACAGGAAGAGCGGATGGAAATACTCAAAAGCCGCATATTCTGGAATGCGATTCTGGGGAGCTATATAAATCCCCCATGGAAGATTGGTTGGGGGGCCATAAAGCTCCTGGTTGATGTAATTACCCCAGCGGCCGATTGCCTGGGCTAAGGCAATTCCAGGAGCGGCGGCGTCGAGCAGCGTTCCTATCTTAACCTTATTACGCTTGGAAAAGATATAGATGCCCAGAACCCCGCCGATGATCGCTCCAGGCATGGCTAATCCCCCTTCCCACGTTGTGAGGATCATTAACGGGTTCTGTAAATAATCCGCAGTTGTGATCCCGGAATAACGCGATGGCGTTAATACGTGGTAAAGACGCGCCCCGATGACGCCAAAGATCAGCACCCATGTTAGAGCATCCCAGACAATCTCGGGGTCCTCTCCCATCTGACGCAGCATCCAACGGGCGATATACGTGGCCATAACTACCCCGAACATGATAATCATGCCGTAGTACCGAAGATAGAGGAATCCAAGATGGATTCCGTATTGATCGAAAGACATTGGATTATCCTTTACGTGCTTGCCGGCGGACGCTGATGATTCGCTGAAGAGCGGTGATATTTGCGAGAATTGCGATTAAAGCTACGCCAATCCACGGGTAGCCAAATATTAGACTAGGGACAAGGATGATGAATCTCTCGAAGCGAGTTAACATCCCCCCCTTCGCCTCATACCCCAAGCTTTGCGCACGTGCTCGAATATAAGATACCAGGATAGATCCTGCTGTTGCCGCAAACACCAGCATCACCAAAGTTAGATTAAAATCCCTAACAGCGTAGAAGAGCAATCCAGCATATATGACCAATTCCGAATACCGATCGGTGACTGAATCAACAAACGCTCCGAAGTCACTCGGCTCACCCCGTAATCGCGCCATAGTCCCGTCGAGAGCATCGATAGCTCCCATTGAGAGCAGAATTAATCCGCCAACCATAAAAGAACCAATGGCCAGGAAATATGCGCCAATCAAGTTTCCTACTAAACCCGAAATCGTTAATGTATTCGGAGTGATCCCTAATCCATTAAGGAAGGCGCCGATCGAGTCGAGAAGGTTCTTAAAGCGAATCCGAAGTGCATCCGTTAAAGTGATTGTTTCTTGTTTTGACGATTCATCCATGCGCAAGATTCTCTCCTCATTCAGGGTTATCGAGAGGTATGCTAACCGTAGACATTGTAGTGGTCAAGTCGAGTCTTCTTTTTCCTCATCTGTGCTAGCTGGAGCTGATGGGTCTTCATCTGTTCCCATTAAAACCTCACGTGTTCTTCCACCAGCCTGTGGTCGGCCAACAACGCCTAATTCTTCCAATTGGTCCATCAACCTTGCCGCCCTTGGGTAGCCAATTCTCAGGCCGCGTTGGAGTAGTGAGGCGCTGGCTTCATTGCGTTGCCTCACTAACTCGATAGCTTGTTCAAGAATCTCATCTTGATCCCCTAGAGAAGCCTGGCGGTGAAGCAGCTCTTCCCATGGCGCTTCTTCAGCTTCAGGAGAATCATCACCAAGTTCCTTTTGCCAATAGGCCTTCAACCGCTCGATTTCCCCATCGGTCACATAAACCCCTTGCAGGCGGACCGGAACACTCGCTTCCGGGGAGAGGAAGAGCATATCACCCTTCCCCAACAGTGTCTCTGCGCCAGAAGTGTCGAGGATTACACGTGAATCAATGCCGGAGGCGACAGCGAAGGAAATCCTGGCGGGAAAATTCGCCTTGATCAACCCCGTTAAAATGTCGGTGCTTGGTCGCTGTGTAGCGACGACGAGATGGATCCCCGTCGCGCGTGCCATCTGTGCCAGTCGGACGAGCGTGTGCTCCGTCTGATCCGGCGCCATCATCATCAAATCCGCCAGCTCATCAATCAGGACAACAATGCGCGGCAATCGCTCGACACCTTTCTTGCGCCTGGTTTTCCGGTTGTACATTTCGATATCGCGCGCTTTGGTGGACTCCAGGAGCCGGTAGCGCCGATCCATCTCAACCGTACACCAACGTAATACTCCAACAATTCGCTCCAACTCTGTCTCAACCTTACCCAGCAAATGAGGAAGCGCATTAAAACGAATTAATTCAACCATTTTCGGATCGATCATCACCAGGCGCATGTCTTCCGGTGTGTTGTTCATCGCCAGACAAACAGCGATTGAGGTAATGGATACCGACTTACCGGACCCGGTCGTCCCGGCGATAAGAAGATGCGGCATCGCCGTCAGGTCGGTGGCAACCGCTGCACCAGCCACATCTCTGCCCAACGTCAGCGCTAACGGAGACGAGATCGACTGAAAGGTATCCGTTTCCAATATCGGCCGCAGCCTAACGATCGAGGGCTTGCGATTTGGAACTTCGATACCCACGTACGCATGCCCAGGAACCGGGGCTTCGATACGCAGGCGTGGAGAGGAGAGTGCCAACGCCAGGTCGTTTGCTAGAGCAGATATTTGGGAGACGCGCACTTTCTGCCGCTGAACCACTCCATCCGTGCCTTTGTGCTCGATATACCCGGGCTCAACTGCAAACTGCGTCACCGATGGTCCAGTGCGAAAATTAACAACGCGCGCTGGTAAGCCAAAATCGGCCAGTGTTTTTTCGATCAGACCTGCAGCAAGGTTTATCTCCCTTGACGTAACGGCGCCCTTTTTCTCATGCTCGAGAATATCCAGCGTTGGCAGCCGGGGATCACGCTTTGAGGGTTGGCTTGGTTTTTTATCCGCGGTTTGTGCAACCTGGAAGTTCTTCCGGAATTCTCGCGGGAGCCTGCGAACAGACTGGGCTTTCACTGGTTTTTGCGCATCTTGCTGCACTTTCGAAGGTTCAGTTCCAGCGAAATTTCCTCTCTCCGGAACAGGCGGAGCACTGCCAATCGTAGAAGACCCCAGCCCATCGATCATCCGCTTGAGGAAATCCCCCACCCCAAGAAACAGAGAGATGAAAAAGATCAAACTTAGCACAAGAACCCGACCGAACCCTCCAAAAATGTCCCCCATAAGCCGGGCAAGACCCCAGCCCACGATGCCCCCGCCTGATCCTGCCTCTGCCTCGGCCAGGCCCATCCCGCTGAAAGTCGACATCAAAGCCAGGGCAGCGAAGAGAGCGATTTCCAACGAAACGACTCGAAGCCAGGATACCTGGACCCAATCACCACGGCGTTTCCGGATTGAAAAGTAGACAGGAATACCAAGAACGATCGGAGCCAGAAAGGCCCCAAAACCCAACCCTGTTCGTAAAAGCTCAATAAGTGGATCTATCAAACCACCACGAGTGAGGCCGAAGAGCCCAAGCAGGATAATTATCGCAACTGCAATAAGAGCAACTGCGACAATATCGCCCATCGAATCCATGAGTGTTTCGAGCACAAGACGCGATTCCAGCCCTGCTCGATCTTCTGGAATTTCCTTTTTGTTTGAGCTGTTCTTGGCTTCTTTCTTTTTCATATCAGTTAATGCGGATTGTCAAATAACGGCCGGGCGCGCTCTGCTGCACACTCGGTAAGCGCTGGACGATCCGTGGCTACTGCGCCGGAAGGGATGCGGATGATTCGATCTCAGGTTCAGATTCCTCTGATGTTGTCTGTGGGACACCGCGCAGACTTAGCCCCAAGCGACGGTCTGAAGCATCGATATGGATAATTCGCACCCTCACTTGCTCCCCCTCATGAAGGACGTTGCGAGGGTGGAGAAAGCTGCCATCACCCAACTCAGAAACATGAATCAACCCTTCCAAACCCTCCTCAATGCCAATGAACGCGCCGAATTTAACCACGTTCGTTACAACACCTTCCACAATCTGCCCGATTGAATACTGTTCATCTACTTTCTCCCAGGGATCCGGCAGAAGCTCTTTCAAGCTTAAGGCTACTCGATCCTGATCCCTATCAACGGAGATGATTTGGACCTCAATTTCCTGGCCGCACTCAACGACATCAGATGGATGCCCGACCCTCCCCCAAGAGAGTTCTGAGACATGAATTAATCCTTCCACGCCTCCTAAGTCGACAAAGACACCGAACCGAGTTATGTTGGTGACCTCTCCCTGCACTCGATCCCCTGGGTTTAAAGATGTCAAGAGCTCGACTCGCCTTCCTGGTCCGGCGAGTGCTGCACGCTGAGATAGAACAAGCCGTCCCCGTTCGGGATCAAACTCAATAACTTTCAAACCCATCTGTTGACCAACTTGATCTTCAAGCATCTTTAGTCGCAGTTCATCCTCAAGATCAGGTTGAACGTTCATGAGATGCGAAAGCGGAACAAAACCTCGCAGGCTTCGAGCTTCGACGAGTAATCCACCGCGATTGAAGCCAACGATAGGAAGATCAATCACTTCATCTTCCTGATAAAGTTCGCGGGCCCAGATCCAATCTTCTGGGTCACCTTGATTGATTATTCGTCTGTCTGAGCCGCCCTCAATTTCCGGTTCGGTGTGGTCGACCTGATGTTCTTCCTCTTCCAAAACAGCCGCCCACCACGACTCATCCAGAACTGGCGCTTCTTCGCGCTCGCCCACCTCGTTTGTAACATCGTCCAGTGTCATGCTAATAACCCTTTACCATTCGCCTACTCAGATGAGACCTGCGAAATTCCGAATGGTTGATAAACCATCCAATGAGAACTATTCCATCTTCTGGGCCACGACCTCTTCTGAGGCAATTGCCCCTCGTTCCATGTTCGCTATCGTTTCGGCTACCGCTTCGATCGCGACTCGTTGTTTCCGGTACAGATCCGCCTCAGACATTGCCAATTTCATGGCGACATCTCTTACTTTTCTGCCCTGCAGAAATTTCATTTCAAGAATATTGTACAGCATCCACTCTGCCGTGAATCGGCGCTCCCCTTCTGGCCGCACCTGATCGATCGCATGGCGAAGCGTTGCTCTTAAGGCGTTTACGGGGTTCCCCTCATGCTCATCCATTGCCCGCCTGACTACACGCAACCCAAGCAGCGGACTGCTGGTGAGGCGAGGCCCGCCCCAATAATGGCCAAGCGCTTCACGCACAAACTCCGTTAGCTCCTCTTCAGATCCAATCCCTTCTACAGGGGTTGTTAGCGCGTCTGAACCAGCATAACGCGCTTCAGCACGAATTCTTTGGATCGTCTGGACTTGCGGCACCAGTCGGTCGACGATCGCGAAAACTTCTCGCTGCAGTTTCCTCTCTGTCAACGCAATCGTGGCTCGCTCAAGAAGTGTACTCAGAATTTCCTCTTCTTCTGGTGTGAAATCAGGTACGGGGCCGCGAGCGTGTAAACCTAAGAAACCGATGACCTCAGCAGGATTAGATAGGCGAAGCGGGATTAGCCAGAAAACATCCCAAGAGAATACATCCCCCAAAATATCAAACTCCTGGCGGTTATTGGTAACCATCAACGGGGGAAGATCCTTTGAACCTCGCAGCGGGTCATCAGAACCAACCGCGACCTCCATTTCCAGACCCTCTGACCCAACGATCGCAACGAATGCTGAATCGCTCCCAAGCAGGTCGCAGGTTGCATTGAGGATAGATTCGAGAAATTGCTTTAGATCCCCACTCGTGAGTAAACGCTCTTCTAATAACTGAAGCCGAGCGACATCACCACGATCCTCGCCATAAAAGAACCAGAGTTCGACAGGACGACGGATAAGCGTGATTAAATATTGGAGGATGAGGATTGATGCAACCGTGGTGAAGGGGACTAGGCGACTGTTTTCATAGCCAAACATCGCTGCCAGCCGATTGACAATGACGGTGAGAGCTAGCACTGTGGATGCTACAAAGGGTCCACGAATTATCCATTGAAACAATCGCGCTTTTACTACACGATCGGGAATCTCAACACCAAAGTACGCTACAGCGTAGGACATTAACACCAGCTGAACCGCAACAAAGATATTGATGACGATTAAAATGCCCCAGAAAAGAACGCCTTGTGAAATTAGTGTGGATCCCCCTAGCATCACCCAGGGATACGCCGCAATTAGTGGACCAATTGAGCCAGCTAACAGGTAGCGCATCCGTCGTTTGCTAGAGCGTGTCAGGCAGCGTTTGTAAGCTCGCCAAAAGTTATACCCCGCCAGAATTAAGTTGATGAGCAAGAAAAGGCTGAATAGCGGGAAGAGTGGTCCAGGGCGTAAATAGACGACCGACTCGCTAAGCACAACCTCAGCGGCGATCAACTGGGTGAACGCGACTCCTGCTAGCGTTAACCCGCTGAGAAGATAGCTCAATCCGACGAGGCGCGATCGACGGCCTCTGGATGGTCTTCCCGTTGCGGCCAGGAGAGCATCGGAAAGTTGCAGATAGGCTGCAGGAACAAAACTAATGCCCAACCATTGTAAGCGGAGCCACACCTCAGCCTCTCCAGGAGAATGGGTTGTGGCCACAAGCACATCACCAAAATAGACGATTGTTACACAAGCCAACAACACTGCCAGGGAACGCGCAACCCTTTCACGCAGGTTGAAGGTCAGCGCGTAGAGCAGCAGCGAGAATGCTGTAATCGTATTACCAGCAGTGAGGATTTGGTTCAGAATTAGCAGCGGTGCAACCATATCAGGCATAGAGATTACGGCTGGATCTCAACCGAGTTCCACAGCAAAGAAAAGCGCAATATCCTGATCTGGGTAGTACAGATCACTATATCCCGCGTAAAGAAATCCGGTTCTCTTAGCGAGACAGATCGCCGGGTAGTTCTTAGTCTGCATCTCCATGAAAAGGAGTCTTCTTTCCCTGGCTCTGCACCACTCCTTACCAGCAGCAAGCAGCCTCGAAGCGATCCCCTGCCTCCTAAAGCGCAGATCTACGACTACATCTGTAATCCACGCGGATCCTTCAGCAGGGCCATCACTCAACGCCAGGTATCCAGCGGGCTGCTCTTCTACCTCCGCCAGGAGTAGTGCCTGCAGATGAGTCCACTCATCTGCCAACCGTTGAGGATCTCTTGGGTAGACGGCCTGCATCGGGCGCGGTAATCGCACTTCCCGGAAGGTCACCCCGATCTCGCTTGGCTGCTTGCGGTACGCGAGCTGCCAGACATGATCTGTGCTATATCCATGGTCCATGGAAATTAACCTGGGGATGTCGCTTGATATTGCCTGGCGCACATTAATTTGCTCAATCATCGTAACCTTTGACCTTCATTGCGTACTTATGGGACAATTTGCAGCCGGATCTGGCAAGGGAATGGAGCGTTTCCGAGTGTATCGGTGACGACCAACTGAACCGCATACTGACCTGGTCGAACTAGGCTTGTATCCCAGATTCCCAACATCTCTGTCTCGTCGTCGCATCCTTGCTCGCATACAGTTTGATTGCTGGCCGAGATTGCCAGCCAGGAGCTTGCCGGCTTTAAATCGTTGAATTCAAGCTTATAGAAAGCAAAACCCGGGATATTTGCAGCCCCTTTAAACTGCACCTCGCCCTTGACTCTCGCGCCGCTTTCAGGAGAGAAAATCGTCGCATTGAGATTCGCACAACCTGCGCCATCAATACCATCCGGGTCTATTGGCGTCGCTGTCGAAAATGCGTTTCCTTCTTCTCCCTGCCCTAAAATGGGGGTTGCAAGCAGGGAAACCGTTGGCATTACTGTTGGGCGCAGCGAGGCAGGAAGTGCAGGGCTAGCGAAGGTCGTCAAGATGAACACCACGACGATACCGGTGACGGCGAGAGCAAGCATTCCACCTGAGCGGCGCAGCCTGGAGACAGACCGTTCCCGCTCCAAATCATAGATCGCCGCTCGATATGAGTTATACGCTCGCAGAACCGATCCAAAATACACCAGTCCGAGTAATCCCAGAAGGAGAAATATCCATCTCTGGTTAGCCTCGATTGAAAGTAATACTTCTTCCATGCATTTCCAATCTTATAATTCTTTTAATACTCCCCTAACTAGAGCTGTTAATCTCGGGACAATCACCTCGCCCGCAGCCAAAACTTCTTCGTGAGTCGTCACTGTTGAGCCGTCGAGGTTGGCCTTGTTACTAATTCCAGATACTCCCAGGACGCGCATTCCGCCATGGCGAGCAATGATGACTTCTGGAACGGTGGACATCCCGACGGCGTCAACCCCGATTCCTCGCAGAAACCGTAAATCCGCCGGGGTTTCAAACGATGGTCCAGCAAGGCATACGTAAACACCTTCCTGCAGCGGGATATCACCCTCACCGGCAACAGCTCTGGCGGTCGACTTCAGCTCCGGATCATAAGCCTGGCTCATATCTGGAAAGCGCGGGCCATATGCGTCTAAATTCGGACCTCTCAGCGGCGATTGACCGGCCATTCCAATTAGGTTGATATGGTCTGAGATGAGCATGAGTTCGCCGGGTGAAAACTCGGGGTGAACGGCTCCCGCGGCATTGGTAACGATTAGAATTCCTGCCCCCAGTTTCTGCATAACCCGCACCGGGAGACCTATACGCTCAATTGAGTGTCCTTCATAGTAATGAGCACGACCTTGCAAAACAAAAACGGGAACTCCCTCCAGATGACCAAAGACAAGTTTGCCTGAATGCCCTTCGACTGTTGAAACAGGCCAGCCAGGGATTGCATTGACTTCAATGTGCTCCGCACCCTCTATTGCCTCCGCTAGCGGGCCTAAACCGGAACCTAAAATCATACCAACTGTCGGCTCCAACGATGTCGTCTTTCTGATTGCTCCTACTGCATCATCAATATCATGTTCACGAATAAACCCCATAGTCTACCTCTCGTCTTCGCTTCTGGGTCGACGGCGATGAATACGAACTGCGTTCGGGCTCGAAAGCCCCAGGAGTGTTTGCACTTCACGTCGAGATTTACCTTCTTCTAACATATGACTGGCTCGCGAGTGTCGCAATGTGTGAGGTGAGAGAGACCCTTCCAACTCGCTTACAACCGCCCAGCGTTTTACGACCAGCCATAACCCTTGCCGGCTCAATCCCTGGCCTCGTTGGTTTAGGAAAAGCACATTCTCGGCGATGTTGCGCACGAAGTGGGGTCGCCCATCACTTAAGTATTTTTGCAGGAGCGTGATCGATTCAGGAATCGCCAACCATTGGGTACGATCTGGCGGTCTTCGAATATGTGCATGGGTAAGATCGACATCGGGAACTCGGAGGCGAACCATATCCGTGGCTCGGAACCCAGTTTCGTACAGCAGCGAAAGGATTGCTGCATCTCGGATTGCACCTGGAGAAAAATACTTTCGTGGTGCCATAAGCAGCCTATCCAGTTCTTGCTTGCTGAGTGTCCGCGGTTGAGTTCTTCCTAGTGCTGGTCCTTTTAGCAGTTCACGGAAGCGACGAACCTCCCCCAGACCCTGACCAGAGAGGAACTCAAGGTAGGATCTGGCAGCAGCTAGCTTGCGAGAGACCGTCGCCGGTCTGTAGCCCTGCACCCCCAGCCAATCTACATAGTGCATGACAGCCGAAGGAGTAAGCGCCTCAGGCGCTAGCGGTGTGCCTGAATGGCTGGCGAGAACACTATAGAACTGATCGAGGTCGGTGCCATACGCAGTAATTGTATGTACCGAGGCGTTGTGATAATTTTGGAGTTCGTCAAGATATTGTTGGATGGAGCGCTCCATTGGGTCTCCCGGCTGCTCCTTTAAGCTCATTTTACATTATACCATCGGGCTGCATAAACTTACCATAACTACACCCCCTTTGTGACCACTTTTTATATACAAACCGGAGGTCTACAAATTATTTCCTTCGAGATTAACAATCACCATGAACTTCCCTCATCCAGCCGCTGCATTTCTTCATCAGCTAACTCAACGGATAAGCACCCGAGATTATCCTTTAGCTGCTCTAGATCTCGAGGACCGATAATCGCGCTCACAACAGCAGGTCGGGAAATCAACCAGCGCAGAGCTACTTGAGAAGGTGATTTCTTTCTCTCCAAAGCGATTTTCTTGACAATCTCCAGTGTAGATAGGCTGTGCGGGTCCATTAGATAGGCTTGAATCCGGTCGCTCATCGCCCCGCGACTGCCTTCCGGTGGTGTTTGATCGTCAGCGTACTTGCCAGTGAGAAATCCCCCCGCTAACGGACTGTACGGGATTACTCCGATGTCGAAATTTAAACAAATATCTTCGAGTTCCCGCTCAAACTCATCCCGATGGACTAAATTGTAATGTGGTTGGAGGCTTATGAAACTTGTCAGCCTGCAGCGATCGGAGGTCCACAAGGACTCCATTAAACGCCACGCCGGGTAATTTGAGCAGCCGATATAAAGCACTCGTCCATCGTGGATAAGATCATCCAATGCGCGCAATGTCTCCTCAATCGGTGTACGTTCATCCGGCCAATGTACCTGGTATAGATCTATATAGTCTGTTCCCAATCGCTCAAGGGATTGTTCTACGGCCGAGAAGATATGCTTACGAGAAAGCCCTTCATCATTTGGCCCCTCACCCATCCGTCCTCGGACTTTCGTAGCAAGGATGACCTGCGTTCGTTTCTCTGGGTTCTTGCGAAGCCATTTTCCAATTATACGCTCAGCGACCCCTCCCGGATTGCCTTCGATCCACCGCGAATAGATATCAGCCGTATCAATGAAATTAATTCCCGCATCATAGGCCGCATCGAGCACCTCGAAGGAAGTTTTTTCATCCGCTGTCCATCCAAATTGCATCGTGCCCAAACATAAAGGGGAGACTTTTATCCCTGATCTCCCAAAAGATCGTTGTTCCATTTTTCCCAACCTCCTGATTGAGTACTCAATGAGGTGAAGCGAATAATCGAAGAGCTCCTGGAGCTTAAACTAACATTGGTGGCTTGGTGCCGATAATAAGAAGGATTAACCATCTGGACCTCCCAGTACGATCTCGCCGTCCTGAGAGGTCCTCACTTAAAGTTCGGAAATTAAGGTCGATAACGGTATTTGCGTGAGTGCCGACTTGAAATCCCTGAGCTTAAATATCAGTGCTGAAAGCTAAACCCACGGTTCCAGGACCGACGTTCGCACCGACAGCCGGGCTGACTTCAGCAAGCATGGACTCGACAGGATTAAATTTACCCTCTGCTTCACGGAGTAATTCTTGCGCTTCCTCTTCGGTCGCGGCGTGCAGAATCGCAATGCGCACGTTTTGCTTTCCCTCGAGCTTTTCTCCCACGATATCTAATAACCTTGCTTTGGCTTTCGTTTTCGATCTCACCTTCTCAAAAGCCTCCACCTGTCCATCTTCCACAAGGAGAAGCGGCTTCAAGCTCAGCGCTGTGCCCAGCAACTTCGACGCGCCCCCGATGCGACCGTTGCGGTGCAGGTATTCTAGCGTGTCCACAACAAAGAATATCCCAGTGTGGTTTTTCGCTTTTTCAGCGATTTCAACGACTTCTTCAAAGGATTTCCCCGCCTCCACAGCACGAGCTGCTGCTAGAACTTGAAATCCCAATTCCATCGACACTGACATCGAGTTGACAAACTCAATTTTCGCGCCCGGGAAATTCTCCTTCGCTAGTGTTGCGGAAGTTAAAGTCCCTGAAAGCTTCGGGGATACGTGAATGGCGAGGATGGGTCTTCCCTCCGCAACCAGTGGCTTATAGATCTCATCGAAATCGGTTACAGTGGCTTGGGAGGTTGATGGAATATCCGCGCTCTCCTTTAAACGAGCATAGAACTGGGAAGGGGACATCTCCGATCCGTCGCGGTACATCTCCTTGCCACCATCCCAGATCGAATAGGATGATGCGACTTTTATGTCATATTGATCAATTAATTTTTGGGGTATATAAGCCGTGCTATCCGTAATAATGGCAATTTTCGACATCCGCTTCTCTCCTGGGTCTATTAATGCAGCAATTGCTGCTCTAAAGGGGGTTAACCCCGAAAGTATCGAGAGGTTGCGGTTGTCTGTACTCTATCGTCGGGATTTTAACCACGCTTGGAGCCGGTCCACCGGCCATGTATTCACAATCGAGGGGGCTTCCGCCCAAGCGCGTTGCGCTGTTCCCACGCCAAATCTGCGGAAGGTAAAGTGATCAGGATGATGTGCATCGGTGTTAATCGCCAGCCGGCAGCCTGATTCAAGCGCTCGCCGTGCATGCGTATCTTTCAGATCTAACCGTTCGGGATTGGAGTTGATTTCCAGCACCACATCGTGTTCGGACGCTGCTCGGAAAATAGCATCGACATCCAAATCAGCAGGATCGCGCTTCCCAATAAGGCGACCTGTAAGGTGGGCAATGATGTCGACGTGTGGGTTCCTGATCGTGCGCAGCAAGCGCTCTGTTACTTGCTCGCGCGGTTGGCGTAAAGATGTATGCAACGAGGCAATGACGATGTCCAATTCCTGCAAGATCTCATCAGGATAATCTAGTTCCCCGTTGGCAAGGATTTCCACCTCACTCCCTTGAAGCAAGGTGAGCTTCTTCCCGATTTCCTTCTGCACACGCTTGATCTCTGCACGCTGCTCACGCAAATCCTCTATCGAGAGCCCTCCAGCGATGCCGAGGCTGTGGGAATGATCGGAGATAACAAGATACTCCATTGATAGTTCGATGGCAGCCTCTGCCATCCCCATGATGCTCGACTTCCCATCACTCCAATCCGAGTGCGTATGCAGCTCCCCCCTTAAATCTTCTAACTGTACGAGCCCTGGTAGTTCGCCATCCTTCGCAACTTTAATCTCGTCGCGATCCTCACGCAGCGTGGGCGGGATCCATGGCAGCTTTAAAACGCGATAAACTTCTTCCTCTTCAGAGCAGAAGATCATGCCGCCATCTTGATCTTGGTAGCCGTGTTCGGAGAGCGATAATCCCGCTTTTCGGGCAGCCTCGCGTAAGCGCACATTATGCCCTTTAGAGCCTGTCGCATACTGCAGGGCGCTTCCAAAGCGCTCTGGTGGATGAACCCAAAGTTGAACTCGAAGGCCATCAATCAATTCCACGCTCGCTTTTGTCTCCCCTTGCCCCAACACACGGTAGACTCCAGGGAAAGCGACAAAAGCCTGGATAACAAGCAGGGTATTCTCCGCGCTAACCAACAGATCTAGATCACCGATTGTCTCCCGCATCCGGCGAAGACTCCCCGCCGCCTCAGCACGCTGAACGCCTTCAACCTCCTGTAATCGGGATAGGAGTTGATGAGCCGCAGTCCACGCTTGCCCAAGCAAGACTCGCCCCGTTTGCTGCCTTTTTTGGGCAATGACATTCTCCAGGACACGCGCTTCAGAGCGCTCGCCGATGCCGCTGAGTTGGCGAAGCTCCCCGTTTCTTGCAGCCTGCTCTAACTCATCAATCGTGGTGATGTTCAGTTCTTTCCAGAAAAGAGCGGCTTTCTTCGGACCCACACCCCCAACCTTGAGAACGTCCGCCAATCCCGGCGGGACATCTGCACTTAGTTTCTCGTAGTATTCGAGGTGACCGGTGCGGAGGAGTTCGTCGATCTTCGCTGCGATTGCCTTCCCCACGCCGGGGATTGCCTCCAGATCGTCCTCCTCCCAGGCAATGTTGACATCACGGCCAAGCGAACGCAGAGCTTCCCCTGCTCGGCGATAAGCGATGACACGGTAGACAGCCTCTCCTTTGATTTCAAGCAGATCAGCGATCGTTTCGAAGATTTCCGCGATCTCACGGTTCTTCAACCTGAATTCTCCATTAAGGTGCGTGTTCCGCCAGAACTTGCACGATTTTCCACGTCGTCCCATCGCCCATCACCCCAATCCCAATATAATGAAAAGCAGGATTGAGGAGCACAGAGCGCATATCGGGATCGTCAAACCATTCATCGATGGCGATCTCACCCAGACGATCAAGCGGCCCGTTTGCAGCATAGACCAGTTCCGCTACGCGACCGTGATACCCCCTATCGATGAGCATGCTCTCAACGAGAATCTCCGTCGTCTCAGGGTCTTCATGGCTTAGATACGTATGTACCGCCATATCGATGGCTCTATTGTTCGCAATTTCGGTGAGTGCAACCTGGCGGACAAGAGGTGGCCAGCCATCCAGCGCTCGACGGACATTGATCGCTGATAGAAGAGCATCCGTGGTTGACGAAATTGCAGTATCAAGATCCCCCGTCAGCGTAGGTCTTACCGTGGATGGCGCGTCTTCACCCATGCCTTTGAGGGAGTCTGATGATTGACTATCTTGAGGGGCACTCAGGGTAGCTTGAAGTGGTCTGAAGGGGCGGTCAGATGTTTGCTGAGTCGTAAATTGGTCTTCTTTAAAAGTTTGGTTCGTGAATTGACACGCATTGCCCAACAGAAAGAGCAGCATCACTAGAAGGATAGATAAGGTTCTGGGTCTCATCGCCTCACCTCGAATTTGCTGATTATACTCTCCACGCTGGATCCCCGGGTTGAGTTTACTCAGCATCCATGTTGATGTAGATCAAGAACAATATTCGGAGCGGGTGAAGCATCCCGGGGTCTTTGTGAATCGTTGCTTCCACGGTGTCCTTGTGCTAAGCTTTGATACACATAAAGGAATCATTACGATAGCTGGAACGAACATTGTCTAATCTTAAACCGATCATTGTATATATCATCGACCGCCACCCCCTTGAAGTCTCTGAGACGGGACCATTTTTTCGCTGGCTTCATTTCGATAATGATTTTAAACGCGAATTAGAGGACCTCATCGGCCCATTTGATCCAGATAAACTCAGTGTTTTAATCGATGAAAAACCTGCGGGAAGCAGATGGCGCATACTCCTTGATCACCTGCTTCGTGAACAGGTCGAGCTTGTAGTAACGCACCTCGCTCCGCTCTCTCCTGCACAACGCCAACAGCTTATCGGGGTTTGTGCCCAAGTCGGCGCGCAGTTGATCACTCCCAGCGACGCAGGACGTAACCGGGAAAACGGCAGAGAAAAGTAACGATCGTTCTCCAAAAGATTCGTCGAATCCAGGGACAGTTGTGGCATACGAATACGTCGGCAACTTGCATACACACACACGCTATTCTGATGGACATGGCAGCCATGAGGACATCGCCCTCGCGGCTATCAAGGCCGGTCTCGATTTTGTCGTCGTCACAGACCACAATGTCTGGGTTGAGGGGATGGATGGATACCGTTACCTTGACCGTCATCGAGTTCTCTTATTAACGGGAGAGGAGATCCACGACCAGGCACGAGAACCTCAAAAGAACCACTTATTGGTCTACGAAACACTCTGCGAACTTGCTCCCCATGCCTATGATCCACAAGGATTGGTGGACGCTGTCACCCAAGAGGGGGGGCTATCGTTTATCGCCCACCCGACAGACCCTGCCGCGCCTGCATTCAATGAAGATGATCTCTCGTGGGTTGATTGGGGCGTGACAGGTTTCACCGGATTGGAATTATGGAACTTCATGAGCGAATTCAAAGGTCTCCTGACCTCGCTTCCTCGCTCGATCTGGTATGCGTACAATCCTACGCTTATCTCCTCCGGACCTTACCCGGACGTTCTCGAACGCTGGGATCGCCTACTCGCTTCTGGTAAGAAGATCGTCGCCATTGGGGGAACAGATGCCCATGCCATTCCCGTAAATCTAGGCCCACTCAAACGTACAATCTTCCCCTATGAATTCCTCTTTAGGACAGTGAATACGCATGTTCTACTGCGGGAGCCCCTGACAGGAGATTTCGAGATCGACCGTAGACGCTTGTTTCACGCCATTCGCGAGGGTCGTTGCTTCGTAGGATATGACCTCCCCTCCTCAACTCGTGGTTTTCGCTTTACTGCCCAAGGAGAAAAAGGTGAGTTCGAAATGGGCGACACAACTGAGATTCGCTTTGGTGTCACGCTGAAGATCAGCGTCCCGAAGCGGGCGGAGATCCGCTTGTTGCATGATGGCGAGGAAATTCACCGCTGGGACTACCAGGAGACCGCTGTGCACACTATCAACCAGCCAGGGGTGTACCGCGCCGAAGCTTATATTAAATACAAGGGCAAGTTGCGCGGCTGGATCTTCAGCAACCCTATCTACGTCACCTCCAAATAACCTCCGGTATGCTTTTAAAGCCTGTATGTCCGGCGACCAAGACTCGCTCGCATGTTATAATTACCAGCACATATGTTCGATCCCCACGAGACCACCGATGAATGAATTTCTACTGGATGCACCCTATCAGCCGACCGGGGACCAGCCGGAGGCGATCAAACAACTCCTGCATGGGTTGGAGCGCGGCGACAAGCATCAGGTGCTTCTCGGCGCGACAGGTACGGGAAAAACCTTCGCTATTGCTAATATTATCGCCAGAACACAGCGCCCTGCCCTGATCTTGGCCCATAATAAAACCCTGGCCGCCCAGCTGTATGCAGAGTTCAAATCGTTCTTTCCAGAGAATGCCGTCGAGTACTTCGTCTCCTACTACGACTACTACCAACCCGAAGCGTACGTACCCAAGCATGACCTATACATCGAAAAAGAAACTCATATCAACGAGGAGATAGACCGGCTCAGGCTGAGCACAACGGCATCTGTTATCTCGCGCCGAGACGTAATTGTAGTGGCCTCCGTTTCCTGTATATACGGCATCGGAAACCCGGAGGCTTACGGTCAGATTATCATCAATCTGGAAGTGGGATCTCGCTATCGCCGCGATGCGCTCTTGCGCCAGCTTGTTGAAAGCCACTACGAACGCAACGATATGGAACTGAAGCCCGGAGTGTTCCGGGTGCGTGGAGACACCCTTGAGATCCTCCCAGCGTATGAGGAGCTGGGCTTGCGGCTGAGTTTTTTCGGAGACGAACTCGAGCGCATCACCCGCTTTGCCCCGCTCACCGGCGAGCTCCTGCGCGATCTCCCAAAAGCCAGCGTCTTTCCCGCAAAGCACTTCATCACCGATAGCGAGAAGTTAGAGGCTGCAATTAGAGATATTGAGGTCGAGCTGCAAGATCAATTGGCTCTTCTAAACTCAAAGGAGAAATTACTAGAAGCCCAACGCCTCGAACAGCGCACGATGTACGATCTCGAGATGCTGCGAGAGGTGGGTTATTGCTCCGGTATCGAAAACTACTCCCGCCATCTCGACCAACGCTCGGCGGGATCGCCGCCATGGACGTTGATCGATTACTTCCCCCCGGATTTTCTCCTCATCATCGATGAAGGCCATATGACCATCCCTCAGGTACGGGGGATGTTCGCCGGTGACTTGTCACGCAAAGGCACACTGGTAGATTTCGGATTCCGATTGCCGTCTGCCCTTGATAATCGACCGCTCTCCTTCGATGAATTCGAGACCCGAATCGGTCAGGTTATTTACACATCCGCCACTCCCGGTCCTTATGAGCTCGAGAAGGCCACGCAGGTGGTCGAGCAGATCATCCGCCCCACGGGATTAGTCGACCCCGAAGTCGAAATTCGCCCCATTGAGGGCCAGGTAGACAACCTTGTGGGCGAAATACGCCGCCGAGTTGAAATTGGCGAGCGGGTCCTGGTAACTACACTGACGAAACGAATGGCGGAGGACCTCTCCGATTACATCCTCGAACTCGACATCAAGGTCCACTATCTTCATTCAGAGGTCGACACCATCGAGCGCGTGGCGATTTTGCGAGATCTGCGCCTGGGAGTTTTTGATGTTGTCGTGGGGATCAATCTTCTGCGGGAGGGCTTGGATCTTCCAGAGGTTTCGCTGGTCGCCATTCTCGACGCCGACAAGGAAGGTTTCTTGCGATCTGGGACCTCCCTTATACAAACAATCGGCCGTGCCTCCCGACACATCAACGGTCGCGTCATCATGTATGCCGACAGGATTACCAATTCGATGCGCTTTGCGATCGACGAGACCGAACGACGGCGAAAGAAGCAGATCGCCTATAACGAAGAACACGGCATCGAGCCCATGAGCATCATCAAAGAAATACGCGATCTGACCGATCAAATCACATCAAGAGCGGTCGCCGAACAAGCCGGAGAATACAGGGCAGTGACCCCTGAGACACTTCCAAAAGATGAACTCGTACGGCTCATTAATGAACTTGAAAAGCAGATGCATCATTCTGCGGAAGCGCTCGAGTTTGAAAAAGCGGCAGCCCTTCGTGACCAAATTTTTGAACTGCGCGAAGTGCTCGCCGAAAAAGAAGACCTGCCACCCTGGCAGAGGGCACGCATCCTTTCCGGCGAAATCCATATTAAAGAGGAAAGCTCCGAACATCAATGATCCAGAGCTTTTCCTTTCGTCTTTTAAATTGGTCCCAGCCAACTTCAATCCTGTAGGAGCTTGTCCTAAAAGGAGATGCTGGTTATTTTACTTACGTGCAATAACGGCGTTAGATACGCCCGAAGCCCTGCAGAAGCTTGATATAGCTCGAGCGCTCGAAAGCTGCCGGCTCAACGTAATTCTCAAGGCTGAGCGACCCCCGCAAATTCTCTAGCGAGTCTTCCCCGAACACCTCCACCAGCGCTTCAAAATCAGCGATGATCCCTTTTAGAGGCGCGATACCTTCCTCTTTCAAGAGGACCGAACAGACGTTGGCAATATCTGCTCCGGCCAGGATTGCCTTCATCACACCCTTGCCGCTATGCACACCGCTGGTCAACGCCAGCGAGCAATCAACCTGATCGTATAGAATTGCGATCCAACGCAGTGGGAGAAGAATGTCCTCCGGTCGACTGAGGCTGAGATGCGGTTTGATATCTTTCTTATTGACATCGATGTCCGGCTGATAAAAACGGTTGAACAGCACCAGCGCATCTGCCCCTTCATCGGCTAGCCGGGAAGTAAAATTCGGTAAGGCGCTGAAGAACGGGCTCAGCTTGACCGCAACCGGGATGCTGACTTTCTCTTTCACCGCGCGGAGAATGTCCAGATAGAGTGTCTCAATGTCGAGCCCGAAAAGCGTATCGGTTGTGGGGATGAAGTAGATGTTGAGCACTAATCCATCCGCCCCCGCCTGCTCGATTTTCTGCGCATAATCCAGCCATCCGCCCTTACTCGTGCCGTTCATACTGGCGATGATGGGGATATCAACGGACTCTTTTGCTTTGCGCACATGCTCAACATAGCTGTCTGGATCGCGCAGATAATCCTGCTTATGTGGGAAGTAGGTGCTTGCATCCGCCAGGCTCAATGAGCCATCGGAGAGCAGATGAGAAAGCTCGCCCGTTTCGAGCGCAATCTGCTCCTCGAAAAGTGAGTACATAACGACGGCGGAAGCGCCGGCGTCCTCCAGGGCTTTGATATCGTCGATCTCGCGGGATAACGGCGAAGCCGATGGAACAACAGGGTTCTTCAGCTTCAATCCCATGTAGGTGGTTGTCAGGTCAGCCATGATGTCCTCTCCAAGAAATAGTGGGAGCCGGTAACGGCTCAAAGCGAAAGTTGTAATCTATCCATATCCTGGGTGCTCAGGATATTCCGCGATAAATTATAGACTTAACCCAGTGACGCGGCAAGAACAAACTGTGCTGTAGATTATAAACAACCCACAATAGATCATCCCGGCAGCTCAATTCTGAAGATAGCGCCGCCATCAGATCGGTTTTCAGCGTGTATCGAACCATCATGCGCTTCCACAAGCTTGCGGGTGATAGCCAATCCTAGACCAGATCCTCCAGCCTGACGTGAGCGCGAGGGATCGACACGATATAAACGCTCAAAAACTCGCTCAAGATCCGGCGCGGGTATCCCCTCTCCGGTATCGATCACTTCCAAGAAGACTATCGACCTTTGCGAGTCGTACCTCAGCCTTAGGGTTACATTCCCCCCTTCGGGCGTATAACGGAGGGCGTTTGTGATTAGATTCCCCAGAATCTGTTCGACCCGGACGGCATCTACCATTCCATAAATAGATGGTTCCGACGGGATATCGGTGATCAGCGAAATCCCGATTGCTTGTGCTTCAGGGCGATACGTTTCTACTACTTTCTGGACGAGGAGTCCCAGATCCGTTCGCGAAAGCTCAAGTGAAAGCTGTCCAGCATCTGCCAGGGCTAGCGTGCGCAGGTCTTCGACGAGGTGATTTAACAGCTCACTTTGCTCCAAAATGGGCTCGATGCTCTCAACTTCAAGAGGGTGAACCCCATCAATGATCGCTTCTAAGCGCGCCTTGATAACCGCGAGAGGATTGCGCAGTTCGTGGGCGATGTCTGCAGTCATTTCTCTCCGGCGATCCTCAGAGAGCTCCAGGTTCTCGGCCATCTGGTTGAAAGCCATCGAGAGTTCGCCCACCTCGTCACTAGTGCGGATTTCGACCCGCCGACTTAGTTCACCACCCGCCACAGCACGCGCTGCGTCGGTTAGTTCATTCACCGGGCGAAGCAGGCCTTTAACAAACAATACACCGAGGAGTAAGGCAACGGCGCTAGCGATAAGAGATGCAACCCAGAAGGCTCGTTGAAGATCTTCGAATAACTGGGTTTCAGGACTGGAAAACCCTAATCCAATCGGCGCCAGATAACCAACAACCTCGTTGCCCACTTCAATAGGGAATGCACTTGAACGCTCCGCCAGTGACAAGTTACTACCCTGTCTGTCGGGTGGACCGATGATGATTACTCCAGACCCATCGGCGAGCAGGGTATTGCGACCCCCCTCAGCTCCCTGGCCCTGGCCGGATTGGCCTCTCTGCCCCGACCCCGGCAAGATGGTCTGCACGCTTTCCCAGCCATCATGATCCTGATAATAGTCTTCAAGTTCTTTCAACATGACGGCGTACGTCGACTGCTCACCGTGGAGAACGAACCCACGCACTTCCCGCGCTGTTGTTTGGCTTGAGATGATGGCGACGGTTCCAATGCTAACAAACGCGACCGTCAGGAAAGAAAAGAGCAGTTTCCAGGCGAGACTGAGACCCCTGCGTCGATTGGCGTCACTCATCACGGAAGCGATAACCTACACCAAATACGGTTTCGATGAGTACGGGTTTCTTTGGATCAGCTTCTATCTTCGCCCTCAAATTCTTAATGTGCGCATCAACTGTTCGCTCGTAGCCCTCAAAGGTTTCACCCTGTGTTGACTCGAGGAGCTGCATGCGACTGAACGCTCGGCCGGGTTGCGAAGCCATCACAACAAGGAGATCGAACTCTGTAGGAGTGAGTTCAACAGATCGACCGGCGACGTTCACCCTGTGCCGAAGAAGATCGATCATAATATCTCCACTCTCGATGATCTCCGGCGTTGTCACTGGTTTCTGTGTTCTGCGCAGAACAGCACGCACCCTTGCCACAACCTCCCGTGGACTGAAGGGCTTGGTGATGTAGTCGTCGGCGCCCAGCTCCAGGCCGATCAATTTATCCGTTTCCTCAACCCGGGCTGTGACCATGATGATAGGAACATCGTTTATTCGTCGTATCTCACGGGCCACATCGAGACCATCCATACCCGGCAGGTTGAGATCCAGCAAGACCAGGTCTGGCGGATTATGCTGGAATGCAGAGACCGCAGCCGATCCGTTATCCACTGAATCGACACGAAATCCGGCCTTCTCCAGATAATCACGGATAACTTTCACAAGTTCGATTTCATCTTCGACAATCAGTATTTTTTGAGACATACCTAGATTATAGTGCCTTTCGCAGCACAGTGACCCACCTACTAGCGGCTGAAGAGAGAACGCGAGAAAAGCCTCCCGATTTGGATCACGGGAGGCTTCCCTGGGACAGAATGACCTATCTATCGGAGAATCGACCTTCTGTTAAGCTGCCGCCCCGTCCACCCATACGAGCGGAACCTGCATCCAGCTCGCATTCTTCATCATGGTTGAACGGCACGTTGTCTGGCATATTCTCTCGGAATGCTGGAATTTCAATTCCGCTTTCTAGAACTGCCGCGCGAGCGTCGTCACGCACCGTCTGCATGGTCTCCCACACATCTTCCGATGAGAACCCTAGAGCGAGGGCGATGTCCATCATATTCTCGCCAGATTCTAGCCTCGCCTCAAGATCTACTGGGTCAAGCCCGAGAGCATCAGCGAATGCCGCGATCATTGCGTCATGCATGATCTCTCCAAGCTCATCTGCCATCCAGCCATCTTCCCCTTCCGACATCCAACGCATGGAGCGCTGAGACATGAAAGATTGATTTGCCGGGAATGTTGGTGGATCCTCGGCCTGTGCGAAACCCACGTTTACCGTAACCGCGGCACCAGCGATGACCGCTGCCAAGCCCAACCCTAGAAGTACCTTCTTGTAAGTCATTATCTTGACCTCCGTAGTTTATTGTGCAGACGAATAGTTCTGCACTTTCATAGCCGAAGGATATCGCGTAGAAATGAAGAAGCGATGAAGAGAAGATCGGGAATATATGAAGGCTTTGGGGAATCGCTATACAAATAACGCACAAGGTCGCCTTTCGGCGACCAGGGCGGAGGGATTACGGGCGGAGGTCGCCCGTGTTAAGGTACGCTCGCATTAAACCACGTTATCCAACCTTTGGGGGAGGATTGAAAGCTGGGTGTAAGGTGATGTTTATCCCCGGTCTTTTATATGAACTTTAATGCCGCGGCACACCTGTGGTATCCGAACGAACTTCTCTTGGTTGAAAGGAATTGTGCTCAAATTAATTGCGCCCTTGGAACACCTGCCCCTCTCAAACTTACCGTCATATGAATTCATGATTCAGTACCCTACAGATTCCCAAATCTACCGTGATCTGCGATTCAAATTCAGGGTGAAAACTCTTCCTCATAACAAGCAGCGGAGCAATCTGATATACAATGTGCGTTACACAGACTGGTGTGGAGTATCATGCTAATCCCTCTCCCGATAGCAGAGGGCCCCATCATGTTCATCATCCAATTCTTTATCGGATCACCTCTCGTGATTTACCTATCAGGAAAACTACAGCCTCTATACGAGAGCGCATTTGTTAGCCGCTTTAAAGTTTCCGACAAGCCCTCAACTTGAGAATAAGATTGCACAGTGTATCCAGATAAATCAAATACTGAACCTTTTGGATTAATGGAAAATCTTGATAGGGAAGAAGAATCCGGCGGGTTTATCGTAAGGACACTTCAAGATAGATAAGAAGGCGCCCCCATCGCGATTCGAACGTGGAACCGTCGGATAAGAAAGTAGGACTATTCCCTCACCCTGAATATAAGATACCCCCGAAGCGGGGCTACCATTAAAACTCAGGAAGTTGATCCATACCGGCTTCTTTGGCCAAACCTGAAACCATATGTTGGAGTTCGGCCACTAGCCCCAATGGAAATTCTGGAGGCTGGTAGGTATTCAGCAAATCTTGCAGTTGCGTTTTTGCACGCGAAAACGTGTCCGTCGCGCCCATCTGCTGCCATGTACGGATAGAGCCACGGTCAATCACCGCGGAGGGCATATACTGCTCCTCCTTGAGCAACTGGCGCGTGATGCGCTGCTTTAAAAAATCGCCCTTAAAATTGATCCCCTCGTACATGTCGGCTGCCAATGGATCGGTGTGAACCTGCATCCCCTTGAGCATGCGCTTTGCCATGCCAATTGCCTCTGCATCGATTAGCAGCTTTTCAGTACTAATGCAGGCCAGAAAATCCAGCATGCCCGCGCCGGAAATCATATTGATCCCAGCCAGCGCGCCGATCATGGCGGTGGTGCTGCTCTCCATCCCAGCCTGATAATCAACTACCTTGGCATCGCTAGCACACATATATGAGTGCGTCGGAAAGCCGAACGTTTTGCCTACCTGTGCATAGGCAGCGTCGATCATGGCAGTTTCAACCGCGCCCATCGGGGTGGTGCCATGGCGCATATCCATAATGGCAGGCGCGCCACCCCACACTATCGGCGAACCCGGCTTGGCCAATTGGTGGATGGTCATCCCGCTGATGCATTCGGCGGTGTGCTGTACCACTGAACCCAGCAACGTAACCGGCGCTGCAGCCCCGGCCAGGGGCATTGAGACGATCTGCGCCGGGATGCCAGCCCGCGCTAGATCAATCAAGCTTTGTGAGCCAAACTGGCTCCAGATCAGCGGCGGGGAAGGACACACATCAAAGACCGCGGTAGGTTTTTGGACCAGCGCATCACGTCCACCGGCGAAGATCGCCAGCATATCGATCATGGCACCGGTATTTTTGGTCGAGAAAGCCCCGGTGACCACCGGTTTCTTAGAGAACAGCAGCACCAAATACAGGCGGTAAAGATCGCCGATTTCTTTGGGGATTTCGCTGCACACCAGCGCGGTGGATTGCGCGTCGTACTGCCAGAGCGAATCGGCGGTTTTGATGACCTCGATCAGGTCGTGGGTGGTTGCCGGTCGATGCTTCATGGTCTCGGCATCGAGCACGTTCACCCCTGAAGAGCCGGGATCAAAATGAACCGAATCCCCCCCGTAATGCACGCTCGGTTCTCCATCTTGATTATGGAGGTAAAACTCATGGGGTACTGTTTCCAACGCTTTGCGAGCAACTTCCTCCGGGATCTGAACTACTCCGCGCTCTTCATCCACCCCGGCACCAACGTCCGCCAATAGTTCCCGCGCTTCTTTGAGTTGAATCTTGATTCCCGGATTGACAAGTAATTGAAAAGCCTCGTCGATAATCTGGGGAACCAACTCTGACGATAAGATTCTTAGTTGTGGTTGCAAAAGCTTACTCCTTTTGAAGTGCTTTGGCAGCTAGAAGTTCTTTGGCAACCACCACTGCACCAACTGCATCCTCGCTATAACCGTCTGCACCGATCTCTTCAGCCCAGTCGCGCGTGACAGGCGCCCCACCAACCATAACTTTGATATCTGAGCGCAACCCAACGTCATCCAACGCTTCAACGACATCACGCTGTTTCACCATAGTGGTCGTGAGCAAGGCACTGACAGCAATAATGTCGGCTTTTTCTGTCCTGGCTTTCTCAATCAGAGTCAGGATGGGCACATCCACTCCCAGGTCGAACACTTTGAATCCACCTACGGAGAGCATTGTCCCAACCAGGGTTTTACCAATATCATGGATATCGTCCTCAATAGTGCCTAAGACGATAGATCCCAACATTGTTCGCTCGGTCCCTTGTTTGGCCATCTCATTTTCTAGTACATTCACTGCAGCCTTCATCGCTTCTCCAGCCATTACCAGCTCTGGAAGAAAAGCATCCCCACAACTGAAGAGATTTCCAACATGTTCAACCCCCAAGACAAAACCTTGGTTGATCGCATCCAGGGGATCGATGCCCAATTCAATGGATTGGTTGGCAAGCTTTTCGGCTTCTTCAGACTCGCCATCAATGATGCTTTGTGCCATTGCGCTGTAAATTTGCTCATTCATGAACAACTCCTGCTGTATCATTTTAGGTCAAAAAGTGTAGTCCATATCAGTTTTTTTCACTTTCCAAACATGTCCTCAGTAAATACAACGATATGAAATTAGCCATTC
Organism: uncultured Anaerolineales bacterium; assembly: GCA_965195195.1. Lineage (GTDB taxonomy): Bacteria > Chloroflexota > Anaerolineae > Anaerolineales > E44-bin32 > E44-bin32. The sequence goes on from CBDAFF010000057.1 coordinate 101,766, forward strand.
CACAAACCACCATCAAATTTTGCGAAGCGTTTTCTTGGCTATCTTATTTCGGGCAAAATAACGTTCACATTTCGGACATTTTGTTTGATAGGTACGAAGGACCACACGGACGAAAATAATACTTACAAATAAAAATATACATTCCATCTGCTCAAACTCTCGCTTCATTCTGCGAAGAACGCCAACTACATCTTACAACGAAAGAGCCCCCAACCTGAAGGGGACAGCCTTAGAAATCGGGATAGGGGGAAACCTCACGGCTCCCCCCTCCCACACCACCGGACATGCGGGTCCGCATCCGGCGGTTCGGTCAAGTTAGCAAAGCAGAACTTCGCATTGGGTGATTTCTCATTCCGGTAGACCTGGCAACAGCC
>CBDAFF010000058.1:0-16696 GCA_965195195.1 uncultured Anaerolineales bacterium
CCCTCAGCTCGATGGCTCTCCCGCTTCCGCAGGTCCAGGCTTCGCCATTGACTCGCAGGCTCGCCAGTCACACAAGGCCGTTTCGAGTTCGTCATCCTACGGACTGGTCGTTCACCTCCTGTTGCTCTCCACCCCGCCTCGCGGCGACGCAGTTACAGTAGGTTGCAAGCCGGAGAGCGCATGCCTGAAGAGGACTTTCACCTCTCTGTCCATGCACGCTTGCAGGCGCACGAGTGCGGAAGCTCTGCTTCCGGCCTTATTCAGGGCTTGAGACTATTCGCCAAACAATCAGAGCTCATTAAAGTTACATCCCAGGGATTTCTCGATCGCCGCTTCACGGCTCACAAAAAACAACAAAGCAGAACGAGATCCTGCGTCCGTTCTGCTTTTCTATCCCAAAAGTTTCTTGCGGTAAGACTTCGTTTACAGCTTTGGGAATCTCCGCAACACGGTTGCCGCGGTGGGGATGAAGATCCGATCCCCGGGCTTTAAATCTGGCCTGGTTTCACCATCTGCTTTCATCGGCGTACCCTGGAAGATGAAGAAGGGCGTTCCTTCTTCTGCATACTTCTTATAGATGTATGCCTGCCCGGTCAGATAATTCATCCGATCGGCAGCACAGCTCGTCACTACCCCGATGGTAAGACCTCGCTTATCCAACACAGGATCACCGAGGTGGACCATGGGGATCCCCTTCACATCACAGCGGAAGCGGACCACCACGCTGTCACGCTCAGCTTCTCGCTCCAGGAAACTCTCTCGTCCAATGAACCATGGTTTATACGTCTTCACATAGCTGCGGAATCCTGCTTCGCCCACGCCCAGGGTTAACTCACCGCCCATCTCGTGCCCGTATAAAGGCAACCCGGCTTCGATGCGCAATGAATCTCTCGCCCCTAATCCGATCGGTTTGAGCCCCATCGATTCGCCGATATCCAGCAGAGCTTTCCACAAGACAGTCGATTTGTAGGGGTGCACTAACAATTCGAAGGCCATTTTCTCGCCTGTATAACCCGTTCGGGAGACAACCAAATCGACGCCTCCGAGCGTGGCTTCACATAACTCGGCGCGATCCAGTTTCTGGATGCGTTTGCATGTGGCATCATCACATTTTAGAGCTAGAAGGATGTCGCGCGACAAAGGCCCTTGTAAGGCGATATCCACCAGCATGTCCTTCCCCGCCGCCGGATCGCGCAGGTTGCGGAGCACAACGTTGCGTCCAAACGCTCTCGCCCAAGGGCGTTTATTGTCCACGAGCACTTCACCATCGCGGACCGCACAGAGATGCGCCCAATCCTTATCGTCGTTCGATGCATTCACAACAAGAAGGTATTCTTCCTCTCCGCGCCGGTAAACAATCAGATCGTCGATTACGTTTGCATCTGGGTCTAGGAAATGTGTATATACCGATTGGCCGATCTTGAGATAGCCGATGTCGTTTCCACAGACACTGTCTAAGAACACCGCAGCATCTGGCCCTTCTGCCTGGTAGATCCCCATGTGAGAAACATCGAACAAACCAGCGGCGGTGCGGACAGCTTGATGTTCCTCTCTAACGCTTGAGTACCATAGGGGCATTTCCCACCCGGCAAACGGCGCCATCTTCGCTCCCAATTCCAGATGGATCGCGTGGAGAGTCGTCCGTTTTAATTCGTCCGGTTCGGCGGGTTCCTCCCAGGTGAAACCGGGTAAAGATTCACCTGATCCCCCAGATATACCGATATAAAATGGCTTTCCGTTGGCTACCGGATCCCCCTTGACGGATTTCGCAGGCGGTTCCTTCGATTCCCGAACCCACGCCGGTCCCGGGGGCTTCGCCAGCGGATCATCATCTCTAATGCTGACAAAACCATCCGATAAAGCTCGCAGCCAGGCGGCGGCAAGATTGGCTTCGCTTGATTTCACACTTAGCTGGAATTCAAAAGGAGACTTAGAGGTGAGCGTACCCTCGATTTCACCTTGTGGTGTGCTTATTCGCGTGGCTTGGCTTTGATCAGGGTCCAAGGCCTCGACATCACTGCTCACTGCTGTATTCAAGAATTCGCGGACGCGGGCGCCGCCAATGTCAAAAGCTGCCCTTGAGCCCTTCCCTGGCGGTTCGTCGCCCATGTAATAGAAGTGTGGATATCCATGAACCGTCGGGTCGAAGTCGATACCCGCCGACTCGGCCAACGCGCACACGCGCAGCTTTGCCTCTTCCATGGTCTTGAAATCTACTTTCGCACGTCTATTTCGACGTTTACGTGATTTCAATGCATAGGGTGTTGTCGCCATCAAAACGTCGGCAATGATGTCCGCGAGGGTGATCGTTTCCTTTTCTGTAAATCCACGCTGGGTGATCCAGGATGTGCCCATGCGAATTCCGGAAGGGTCAAGTGCAGATCTGTCGCCCGGTATGGTATTTCGATTTACAACGATGCCCGCCAGATCCAATATACGCGCGGCCATGTCACCGGAAAGCGTTGTGCCATCAGGTCCGGTTATGGATCTGCAATCCAGATTCATGAGGTGGGTGTCAGTGCCGCCGAACGCTATCGGAAAGCCCCGCTCCTCTAAGCGTTTCGTCAATGTTTCGCAATTCCGTATCACCTGGTGTTGAAGAACGCTGAACCTCTTTGTCTGCGCGAGTTTAAAAGTGAGCGCGAGCGCGGCAATCGTATTAATGTGAGGACCACCCTGCTCTCCCGGGAATACCGCTCGATCAATCTTGCGGGCCAGGGCATAATCCGCTGTGATGATCACTGCTCCCCTGGGCCCATTGAGTGATTTATGCGTGGTCGTCGTGACAATATGGGCATGTCCGATCGGAGATGGATAGGCCCCGGCAACCACCATTCCGGCAACATGGGCTATATCGGCTAATAAGTACGCACCAACCGAGTCGGCGATCGCCCTGAACCTGGCCCAATCGGCCGACCATGGGTAGGACGAAAAACCGGCGATGATCATCTTGGGCTTGTGTTCGGTCGCCAGATCTTGGACCGTCTGGTAGTTTATACGCTGTGTCTCGGGATCAACTGTGTAGTGGACAATGTTATAAAATTTCCCGGAGCGATTTACGGGGGATCCATGGGAGAGGTGACCGCCATGCAGCAGGTTCATACCCATGACCGTGTCACCGGGGTCAACCAACGCGTGATACACAGCGTTATTGGCTGGCGCTCCCGAAAGCGCCTGCACATTTACATACAAGTCGTCTGCCGTCAAACCATTGGCGGCAAAAGCTTCGGCGCAGCGCCGGCGTGCTAAGGCCTCGATCGTATCAACATACTCGACGCCCTTGTAATAACGCGGGTCGGAATAACGGCGGTAGTGTGCGAGGCGGTTGTCATAATCCAGGATTTCTTCTTCAGTCATCCAGCGGGTATCCTCATCCGGATATCCTTCCGCATAGACATTCTGGAACGCCGAATCCAAAGCATCTCGCACCGCTAACGGAGATGTGCTTTCACTTGCGATCAGGATCAATTTTCGATATTGACGCTCGGATTCCAATTGAGTTAATTCGTATACATCTGGATCTAGTTCTTCCAGAGTCCCTCGAAAAAGCGAATCAGGCATTTGCAGCTCCAATTAACAGGGCGGCGCTTGAGTCTTTGGCCGCAGCATGAGAATATTTGTAGTATGGATTGTAAGACCTTTGGGGAAGAAGGGTCAAGGATAAGCCTTCATTAACTAAGAGAGAGCACCGTTAGACTACGGGCTGATGCAAGATTTCGCTCTAGGTACTGAAGAGAAACATAGGATATCCGTGGGCCGCCCTACAAATTAATAGATGTGTAGGACCCGAATGAATGTCCCAAGGGACAATCGGTTCCAACAAGTTTCACGGATTGTTAAGGGGGGCAACCTGCAGGTGTTGTCTATTACTCAAATGCAGGGATGACGCCCCCTTCGTAAACCCACAGGTCGAAAAGGTCCTGCAAATCACAACGGCAGGTTTCTTCTGCAACTTCTTGGAAATCGCTCCCGCTCGTAAATCCATATTTATACTGCTCGTAATACGCCTTCAGGAATTTCTCAAATGACCGATCGCCGAGTTCACCGCGCAGCGCGTCGAGGAACAGCGCGCCTTTCAAGTACACAAACACGGCATAATCGGCATCGGAGGCATAATCCCCGACAGGCAAGCCGATCGGAACCGTCGGGTCCGGGTGTTCCCGCACGATGGCGCGCAAATCACTCAAGAAACCGGTCGCACGTCCCGATCCCAACGCGTGTTCGTAATACAGCGCCTCCGCGTATGTCGCCGCAGCTTCATCCAGCCAGGGCTCCGAAATTTGGTCATTGCCGACAAGGCCATAAAACCACTGGTGTGCGACTTCGTGGACGGTTGGCTCGACAACCCAGTGTGTCCCCAATGTGCCAACAAAGACCAACCCGGGATATTCAATTCCGCCGAAGGCATGGGGCGCGTCGACAATATCCAACTCCGGATAGGGGTAGGGACCCACTAGATCACCCAGGACTTGCATTTGCAGAGTCGCTGAATCGAGCACTTTATCAAGATCGTCAGCATGATCCTGCAGGACCCAGGCTGTTACGGTAACATCGCCAACCTGGCGGGACACATCGACGAAGTCGGCAACGGCGATGGCCACATCCCGCATTGGTCCGGTCACATACGTCAATCGTTGAAGATCGCCCAGGGTCTCGTTCAGGATCTCCACTCCGGAGGCGACGAGATCAAAGGAAGCGGGCGCAGTCACTTGCAGTTGATAGAGAGCTATCTCGGAGTTAGTCGTATCCCCGCCCGGCGGTGCACGGCGGATATCCCACTCATCATCGACGATGCGCGGGATCAATGGATAGAAAGTCGGGGCGATCAACACACCCTCGGTGATACCAAAACGGCGGGGGGCTGAAGGACGCATCGTTTCCACTTCAATCCGGAACGGCAGACCCAAATCGATCGTTTCCCCCGGGGCGAGCGGCAGCGCCAGATCAACCCGCAGGGCCAGGCCATTCAACTCCTGCCTGGGATCGATCACTTTGTCCCCGATAAATACAGGACCCGCGACCATCGCAGACTGATACTGCGGATCGTTTGGCCAGAGCATTAGATAGATCTCATGCAACGGATTGTCGAGATGATTCTTGAATTGGATCTGAGCCCAGCCATCAAGAACAGCGGTCCTCATCTCGGAATCAAACGTCACCTCCACCTCGATTGAATAGCGAGTAGCGCCTTTAAGTTGAGCGAGGTCACCGACATGATCGGCCAATAAGCCTGGATTTTGAGCGGATAGCTGGATTTCAGGAGTCGGTTGGGGGGTAACCGTGGGTGGAGGCACCGGCGTCGGGGTGTACGCCGGAGGAAGCCCAACCGTGCTTTGAGGGCCTGACGTACCCGGCAGCCCCTGCGCGGGACCGGGTAGCGGCGCGCAGGCGGTTAGGAGAAGCAATGAGATGAAGATGACCTTCTTCACGAGCAATCCTCCGGGTGTTTTTGATCCATAGATTCAATAGGCTCCCAGACACCCCTGTCGGCAACGTTCCGCATCACGTCCTTACTTCTAATTGTTATCCATAAACCGTTCTAGATTAAACTTGGTGTGGGATAAGTATATCTATTCATACGGTTATCCCGTGCAATCTGGTTTTCTCTTTTGGTATGTTTCCATCAGCCGCTAACCAAATCCGTCAGACTTCCTTAGATAGAAGCTCGGTCATTGTAATTCAACTGTTCAAATACCACCCTGTGCTTTTACTTAATCACTCATCCACGATCTCCCTATAGAATAAATCAGCCCCGGGAAATTCCCGGGGCTGTGTCTGACGAACCCATCTTCATGTCTTTATGTTTGACTGCTCCGCCTTAGTATATAAGCGGTCTTTGAAGAAGGGGATGAGCAGCAAGATGGCAAGGATGACCCCTTGTGCTCCAGCCATCCAGTAGGCAGAAGTGAAGATTGTAGCCTCGAGCGTGTCTGCCGGGACAAGAGATGCGGATGGGCGGAGGTAATGGACGGGGAAAGATGCCATGGCAATGAGCAAACCGGCAATCAGAGCTACCCACCAGCCCGATTCTTTACGCTCCGCCAACGCCCAAATAGCATACAGCACCAAAATGATGATGATGAACATCTGGGGACCGGTGTGCCGCAAAATTGACACAGATGGATTTAAGAGCGCCGCACCGTAGTCTTTCATGACCACGCGCAGGGCATGGGGGAAAAAGGTGAAGGCTTGAGCGCCGACCATTCCCAGGAGGGTGAAGATAACGAAGAGCACAACTTTCGTTTTACCTTCATTCTCTTTCAACAGGATCATAGCCCAGAAAGCGACCAGGCTCAGCATAAAGGTTGTATAGGCAGGGGGGAATGCTTTTAGGTTTTCAAGCCAACCTAGCCCGATGTAGAAATTGCCAATTGCGGGTATCGCCAGAAGGAGCACCGCCATCGACCAGGCCCATTTTTTCCCCTTGTATAGTGCAAACGAGGTGACGATGAGGCCTAAGCCGGCCAACATTTCGATCCCGCTATAGAATGACCCTATGAATAGCCTTGTCAAGGGTCCACTCGTAAACACTGTGGCTTGCTTCGTCTTTACGATAATGAGTTTATCCATTGTAGCGTCGAAGTATCCTGGAGCGATAAAAACCAAGTACAGCCCGATAAGAGCGGCGATTGCGGCCATCACCCCAGGGATCCATCGTTTCGAATTTTCCATTTTTCTCCTCTTTGTGTGATTGGTATGAACAATTGCACAGATTCTTGAAGATGGTTGCCAGGATTTCTTTATACATGCATTTTGAGGCAGTGTATTTGACCTATATTAAACATCGAGAAACTTGAATAAACTGTTCGAAGTGTGAAATCGGATGAAAATCTTAAATCCACGGTGTGGAAATTTTTCTTTACACTCCAAGTTTTAATCGAGATTCGGGCTGTGTGAATAATGTGAGTTTGCACGAATCGCGGACAGAATACATTACAAGCAAGACGATTATCTAACCAGCAACGGCAATGCTTTGCGAACACCTCTATCGTTTTGTAGAAAATGGGTTAATATGATGGGAAATTTGGAGGAGAAATAATCTGATGAGTGAAAAGCAACCGAAGAAGGGTCAAAAGAACGTGCATCATCAACGCGGGTGTGGTCTTACAGGGTTTCTCATTCTCGTCATCATATTGAGTGTAGGCCGCTCGCTTCTTTATTACTATCTGCTCAAACAAGATTATGAACGAGATCTCGTGTGGGTGCTCCCTGTCCTCTTCATCCTATCCCTGGCAACTCTAATTTCAGGGATCGGGATGTGGAATTGGAAACGATGGGGGATCTCCCTCTACGCCGGCGCAGCCCTGGTTTCGATCGCTGCGGGTCTCATATTGACCGGTTCAATTTTCGTTGTTTTCTATGAGTTTCTACCGATCGCCATCCTTGGATCAATCTTAGGCATAACATCGAAGTATTTTGAGTGAGTGGGCTCTGTTAAAATTTGGAATTCCGGTTTGAAACTAAAAAAAATAATCCGACATAAGCCAGCTGGAATTCAAATCGAGTAATCTGCAGGGAAGTGAGTCCATTGAGTCCACCCCCTATATATGGTCAACAGTGTCTATCCGACCACCATATACGGGGGTCAAAGAGTCCATAAAATCCATTAATTCCATGCTTGTCAACACCGGTTGTACCCAATTTGCACCGGGCATGAAGAAGGAAAGGCGACTCAGTTGCTCACAATATTTAATGGCAGGCAGCAAAGGCAACCCAGAGCGAGCGAAAGTGCCGAAAAATTAGTTTTCTTCATTAATGGTATCCATGCCGTGTAGGTTCGTAGCATAAAGACTTTCTCGCCGATTTTTACCAGGGCAATCGCGCTCCACACTAGGCCGGGACGACAATTTCCAATGCCAGGGGCATGGCGCTGACAGTAAAGGGTGTTTCGCCGCCTGGCTCGCCATCGATCCAGACATCCTGAACCGGGTCAACCTCGAGGGTGATTTCTTTGCCACTCCAGTGGTAGACACCAGCATCTGAGCCGTGGTGGTGAAATATATACTTGGAGATCGCTCTAAAAGGCTGCACGCCCTTGGTAACGGCATATAAATCCAGAAGACCATCACTGATGCTGACATTTCCGACCTTTGGGATTTCTATGCCCATGACACCGCCAATCGAACCGGCGTTGAGGATGAAGCAAATCAACGCATCTCCCTCGATGATTTCTCCATCTACCGTAGCTTTAAAATGTGCTGCCGGTACTTCACGGATGAATTTCAAGCCTGCCTGCACGTAAGCGAGCTGACCATATTTATCTTTTTCTTCCCGGCTGGCAGCTTCATCCGAACTCATTCCGGCGTAAGCGCGCAACATAAAAATTTGATCGCCCATCTTGGCCAAATCGATGGCCCGGCGTTTGGGACTGGTGACAATCAACTCAGCCGCCTCCCGCAATTTGAGCGAAATGCCAAGGTCATGGGCCATGGCGTTGCCTGTACCACCCGGCAGGATCGCCTGGTGCACACCGGTGCCCAAAAGACCGTTGGCAACTTCCATTTGAGTGCCGTCGCCACCATAGGCCGCTACAAGATCGACCCCTGAGGCCGCAGCTTCGGCTGCTAATCGAGTAGCATCGCCTGATTTGTGGGTCAGGCTGTTGTCCCAATCAACGCCAGCCGGATGAAAAACATCGTTGAGCACATTCAGGATCGGTTCATCCTGCCCGGCAGTGGGGTTGATCACAACGTGAACTTTGGGGTAAGGCAGAGTCATTTTTTGCTCCTTCTTTTTAACTTGAGTTTTGACTAATTCCATTAACGCCAGAAACAATGACACTGGCAATTGCACCTTAACAATCGAGTTTCAAGCCGAAGAAACGGCGTAACAGGACTGTTTGGGACCCTTACGGATCACCGGAAATCGCTCCCGCGGCTTCCTTGGTTTGCCTTTTGGCCATCCCGGAGGAATTCCGCGCGGTTTGGGCGATGATGCTGGGTTGCCAATCGCGCGAAAAACCGATCCGATGCCTCTTTTCACTCTTCCCGGCGTAAGATCATGCTGCGGTCGCTGCCAGGGAAGGGGCTGATCTTGGACAATCGGCCTTGCCAGATAGAGCATCCACATGGCCAGGCTTACTAGAGTGCTCCAACGATTGGCAGCTTCCACAAGTTGAAATTGGGGCAGCGTCCACCAGAGTCGCTGTTTGCGGAAGCGAATGCTGGGCTCGATCGGCCATCGATGTTGGTAAGCTTGCCATATGGTTTCTGCATTCACAAGGATATCCTCGGGCATGATCGTTGGCGCTTGCCATGCGAGCCATAAGGGCGCAGGTGGTTCCTCTTTCTCCAGGTGGGTTTGCACCTGAAGGACATCAAACAAGGTGTCCACCGATTGCCAGGCATGCAGGTCGTTCCACCGGCGGATCTGGACCGATCCCCAGCGCGGATGTTGAAGAGATACAAACTCGGCGGGCTCATCCCAGGTCTCGGGTTCCTTGAATGCGAAGCGCGGTCCGTGCTTTCGGGGTCGCCCCCGCTTTCTCGTCTTTCGTTCTTGAACTGGGCGAAAGAGCACCCGATCTTTCCTGAGCCGAACTACTTTGCCGTACCATCCTGGTATCTTAGGACAGGGCTGATCTTTGAGCGCATCCAGGAAGTGGTGATTGCCGTATTTAGCGTCCGCAGCCACAATGTCCAGCCCATGATCACGGAACCTGCGAACCTGGCACAGCCTTTTCACCTGCTCAACTCCGACTTCCAGGTCGGTCTGCTTGCTGGGAACCCGCTCTACATCTACCGACAGTGACCAACTGCTGTTCGGCTCAGGTGCCCAATCCAACAGGGAGTAGGCGTGTCCAATCACGACCACAGATCCCTGATTGGTCCTGCTTGGCTGATATACATACTGCCGGTCAGGAAGGGTATGCGCTTCCGGTCTTGCCCATGCAGTGCAATCCAGCGAGAAGAATTGGATCCCTGGATCAGGCACTTGCTTCGCCAGATAACTCCTCAGCCAGGTTGTGTCTTGTTGCCCTTTTTCCAGTGCAGCATAGGCACTGGACCAGCGTCTCGTGAACGCTGCCGAGCAGCTCAACATGGGGAAGGATGTAATTTGGTCTTTCAGCACTAGCGCATCCAGAAGTTCAAACTGGGCATCCTTGTGGCGTGTGAAACCGTTTTGGTAAATAGCTTGACGAAACTCGATTAACTTGCTAATCTGCTTTTCGGTGTTGATTTCTTTTGTCATAAGAAAAGTCTACACCGATGGGCGGTATAGCGCGAGTCGCTAGCCGCCCGACTTTTTGTCAAAACTCAAGTAATAATCATACAGATATATACTTAACCGAGCTTGCCAGACTTTACTCTTACGTTGAATCTGCGAAAGATAGCAACCTAAGCTTAATCGTAGAATGGGGTTAGATGTCATCATGGATAACTCTGTTTATTACCATCGACGCATTGCGAAACTCTATGTTGGATTAGGGATCATCGTAAGTGGGATATTCTTACTTGTCAGCCTTTTATCGCCGAGTGAAATTCAGAGAAGTTTAATCTTCGGATATTCTATACAGCGCCTGGCCCTGGCCTCACTCTTTCTTATTAGTGCAATTGTCTTCTGTGTAGCTTATTTTCTCATCCGATCCGGCAGGCTCGATCGCCGGCTTGATTATTTTGCACGCGGAGACCTTTTTTGGATCCCCCTTAGCAACTCAGTTCTATTTATTGTTGGCTTAGTCCTCGCGTGCTTTTACTATTTCCAATCAGGGGGATTCTTAACGAATTATTTAGAGCGACTTCTCCCGTTCTCCTGGTGGTTGATGATTCTCCTGTTTTTCCTTGTTTACTTTGCGTCAGCCAGGTATAACCTCGGTGTTTATTTCTCATCATTACTAATCTTTATCATCTTTGCAGGTTTTAATTCGGTATACTTCCCAAGCAATTTTATCTGGGCGATCCCATTCATACCGCTATCTCTTCTCGAATTTCTTCAAAGTCGCCCAATAAGTACGGAAGTAACCAAGATTGTGAATATCTGATACCTTTATTATGGATCTAACAGCATTAGAGTATTTCCACGGAGAAGCTCATTGAATATCATTCTCGTTACAGGCGGCGCTGGTTTCATCGGCTCCCATCTCGTGCGTGGTTTACTCGCCCGCGGAGATCGAGTTCGTGTTCTAGATAACCTCTCCATGGGCTCGAAAGCGAATCTCACAGGTTTGGACATTGAGTTCATCGAAGGGGATATCCGGGACGCGGCGGTCGTTCAAGAGAGCATAAAAGATGTCGACACTGTCTTCCACCTGGCTGCATTCATCTCCGTACCCGGGTCAATGGATGATCCTCTAGCTTGCTATGCGACAAATCTGACCGGAAGTCTTAACCTACTCATGCAAGCCAGCCAGGCAGGGGTTAGGCGGATTGTGCTGGCATCTTCGGCTGCGGTGTATGGTGATAGTGAGAGCATCGTCGCCGAGACTTACCCCCTGGATCCATTATCTCCTTATGCAGCATCCAAACTCGCGATGGAACAGGCTGCGAAGCTATTCTCGCAGTCGTTCAGCTTGGAGACCGTTTGTCTGCGGTTTTTTAACGCCTACGGCCCGCGCCAATCTCCTGACTCCCCCTATGCTGCAGCCATACCAAAGTTCATCCAGGTCATGTCAGCTGGTGAGCCAGCGACTATCCACGGTGACGGCCGGCAAACCCGCGATTTTGTGTATGTGAAAGATATTGTAGAGGCGATGCTGCTGGCCGCGGATGGAGAATCCATTGACGGTCGAGTTTTCAACATCGCCGGTGGGAACTCGATTCCGATAAATGATTTGGTCGAGATCTTGCAGCGTTTCTTCCCCGAAACTCCGTATCCTGTATTCGGCCCTCCTCGCCAGGGAGATCTCCTCTTCTCTGAAGCTGATATCTCGTTGGCCGAAAGAGCGTTGGGATATCGCCCGCGTATCGACTTACAGGAAGGACTTGAGATTACGGTAGAATGGTTCAGAGCTAACCAATGAATACTGGAAAATCTCGCCCTATACTGCAGATCCGTAATCGGACCTTATTATTGGCCGACTTAGTGTTGATAGTAACAGCCGTACTGGCGAGCTTTGCTTTGCGCCTTGATGTAGGACCGCTATTCAACTACTACCTCCCTTCGATCTGGACAATGGTTGCTATCGCAATCATCGTTAAACCACTCGTTTATTACATCTTCGGTCTTTATCGCCGCTATTGGGTCTACGCTAGTGTGCGTGAATTACGATTGATCTTCGTAGCCACACTTGCCGCCTCTGCTTGTGTGGGTGTCCTTGTAGTCTTCATTCGAGCCTTAGGCGGCTTTGCTCTTGGTTTCCCACGTTCGGTGATCGGTATCGACTGGCTGCTCTCACTCTTCAGCGTCGGCGGTCTTAGGATCGTTGTCAGATTTTTAGCTGAAAGCGGACAGATCAGCCAAAAAGCGAGTGAGCTTCGTGGTGGTAAACGAGTGGTAATTGCCGGCGCGGGGGATGCGGGAGTCCTTGTGCTGCGTGAGATGCAGCGCAACCCACAGCTGCTGATGACCCCGGTCGCCTTTGTAGATGACGATCCAGAGAAGATAGGGATGGAGATCCACGGCATCAAGGTCATGGGTGGACTTGATGAAGTCAATGATGTTGTCGAGCGCATGTTAGCGCAAGAGGTAGTGATCGCCATCCCGACAGCGCCTGGCCATATAGTCAGGGTATTGGCGGAAGAGTGCCAGTCGAATGGAATCCCCTTCCGCACGATGCCCGGGATTTATGAACTCATCGGCGGCAAAGTCAGCGTGAGCCGTTTGCGTGAGGTGGACATCACCGACTTGCTCAGGCGGGAGCCGACGGAAATCGATGATGAGGCTGTCGGCCGGAAAATTACCGGCACGCGAGTTCTTGTGACTGGAGCGGGGGGTTCCATCGGTCTCGAGCTTTGCCGTCAGGTTGCGCGTTGGAATCCGAGGGAGTTGGTCCTGCTCGGCCATGGTGAGAACAGCATCTTCGAAGCGATGCTTGAACTGCGAGAAACATTTCCCAGCTTACCCATCATCCCTGTAATTGCCGATGTGCGAGATGTAGAGCGAATTCGAGATATCTTCGCGAGCCAACAACCGGAAGTTGTTTTCCACACTGCGGCGCATAAGCATGTCTCACTGATGGAACTCAACGTCGAGGAAGCGGTCACCAATAACGTGCTTGGCACGAAGAGTGTTGTAGATGCCGCTTTGGCATGCGGCAGCGAACATTTTGTGTTAATCTCCACAGATAAAGCCGTTCAGCCGAAGAGCGTGATGGGTGCAACCAAACGCGTTGCCGAGATGATCGTACATGATGCGGCGGAACGATTCGGCAGAACATTCGTAACAGTCCGTTTTGGGAATGTGCTCGGCAGCCGCGGCAGCATCGTCCCCATATTTAAACGACAAATCGCCAATGGCGGCCCGATTACGATCACACACCCGGAGATGAAGCGCTTTTTCATGACTGTCCCGGAAGCAGTGCACCTGGTGATGCAGGCTTCGAGCATGGGCTCGGCAGGCGATCTCTTCGTCTTGAAGATGGGTAAGCAGATCCGCATCGTTGACTTGGCGGAGGACTTGATCCGTCTTTCCGGGCTTGAACCCGGGAAGGACATTCAAATCCAATTCACGGGTATCCGCCCCGGCGAAAAGCTCAGCGAGGAGCTCTGGGATGATGGCTTGGACTATACGGAAACAGAGCACCCCGATATCGTGACCGTGGAAGAGAACAACATGATGTATGGCGAAACACTTCAGACGGCAATTGATGAATTGGTTCGCTTGGCGCACGAAGGGGATGGTCAAGCGATTGTCGGGCTCTTGAGCGAGCGAGTTCCTGGCAGTGTTCTCGGCCAGACGCCGCCACCAGATCTATCGACCGTTATTTGACTCCAGTACCCACTTTTCCATCTCTACCCACTGAAAGATCCACGGCGACTTTTTCATTTCGACAAGACATATGTGGATATGCTTGATATGTTGCTCTACGCCTGATGATTATCAGGTTACCTTCGATCAGATTGTACAGTTCCTGAAAGTAGATAGTGCTTTTAGACGGAAACAATTCCGCGCTGGGCAATCTCGGTGGTGTTGAATTCGAGGAGCAGTGATGGGTTAAAGAACAGATGATCTCCTATCACGGAAATACAGAATCCTTGTATAGTCTAAGAAGTCACAATAAAATAGCAAAAAGAATTCATAAAAATATCTTGAATAAGTCCTTTGATGAGGAGCTAACGAGTGAATACCAAGTTAACAAATATCTTCAATCGAATTGATCGGGAGACCTTACTTATCCTCCTCATCCTGTTTGTTAATATTGTTTTAGTTTCACCGGATCTACTCCCAGAGTTTCAGGAAATTAATCATTACGATGAAACGAAGTACATTGACAGTGGGAGAAGTCTTGCCGCTGGTGAACTCAGAGAACTTGCACGCGGACCTCTAGTGGCCCTTGTTTATGCGCCGCTCTACCTCATCACTAAAAACTCAACCAATTGGTTCTTGCTGAGCGCTGGCATCGGTCGAATATTACTCTTTGCCCTCATATGGCTGACGACGTTTCAGCTTAGCAGGCAATTTAAACGTTTTTTTCACCCGTTCGTTGCTGTCGGCTTGCTTTTCATCTCAACTGCATTGATCAAGATTCTCTCCAACCCCAGTGATGCTCTTTTTACATCTATGTCTGCTCTTGCTTTAGCCTTTACGGTCTCTTTCTCGAAATCAAACCGAATTAGAGACCTCTCACTTGCATCAGTTTTCATCGGCTTGGCAGCTCTATCGCGCCCCGATGGTCTTTTCCTGTTTCCATTTTTTATCGCTATTTCATTCTGGTTGAGTTTTAGAAAATCTAGCTTTGGAAAGATTGTGGTTGCGACATTGCTCCCTGCGCTTGTGATTATTACGCTGTATGTAATTGTGAGAGGTTTATCTACAGGCGATTATTCACTGCACGTCGGAAGTAAAGGTTATAACACCCTTTTGTGGTCTCAAGATACGGTTAGTGGAGACACGGTGGGTGAAGGGTATGCGGAGGCGGAGGAATTGTACGGGACTGCGGGGGAAAACCAAGGTTCTGTTTTACAAGCAATCCTTCACAACCCTACCGAATTTGGCAAGCGAATTTATCACAATCTAAAAAAGGTTCCACAGGTGCTCCTCTCCGCTTATGGGAAAAGAATCGGTCCAATGATGTTCCTGCTCTCCGCAGTTGGTTTATTTACCTTGCTCAAGAAGCGGTCTTATGTTCTCTTGACTATACTTCTTCTCTGGCCGGCATACAGTTTGTTATACCTTGGTTTCTACCTTCGCGATGGGTTTTTATTACTCTCCCACTTCATTCTAATTGTCCTAGGTGGCATTGGATTGAACTATATCATTTCTCCTGATATCCGAGCCAAAGAACGCATACTATGGTCGATTCCACTCGTCGCTTTATCCATCTACAGCATATTAGACAATAAGCCTGCTTTCCTCGTTGTAGGCTTCATCATCCTTGCAGCGCTTCTCGTTATTTGGCTTGTCTACTCGATCATGCCGAAAACACATTGGAGAAATGTTGTTGGGCTTTTGATTGCGTTCAGCGCGGGGTTAATTCTGCACGATCATTATCCATTTCCAAACCCGTGGAGCATCGGCGAATCGGCAGGAGAGAGAGCTGTACACTTCTTACAAGACAATCTGCCACCGGGGACACATCTGGCTGCACCAGACCCACTCCCCGCAGTCGCGTCAAAAATGTCGTTAGTGAATCTTACAAGTCTTCCAGATGGAGAATCAACGGAGATCCTTCAAACGTGGGTCGACCAGAACGGGATTAAAGCACTCTACATCACCACAGGATTCATCAATTCATATCCGGAGAAATGGAATCTGATCGAGACGAGTATCGGCAAGGTGGTCGAGATTGCATTTATTGGGGATCCAGGCAGTATCCAGGTATTGATGGTTCAATCCCATGAAAATTAAATCAAAACGGCCGGAGTAAAACCAGTGGATTTAGATCAGCTTATCGTAAGTGAGTAAATTGTAGCCCGCGATTTGCAAGGGGGTTTTTGCTATAAACTGACTTGAAAGTAATGTATCAATTAGGGGCATGCTCTAAAGGAGAGAATGCCGGGGGTATTTCATTAACGCAAGTAATCACCAAATTATCCGGCAGCAAGGACTTCCTCATCCCTAGCTTCAAAATATAAGGGAAAAATGAGTATCAAGCGAAAGTTCGGTCTTCTCGCAGCCAAGCCGATACGGACTGACAAGCTATGGATTGTCTTTGCCGTTCTCCTCCTGGCAGCGTTTTCTCTCCTCATCCAAATCCGTTGGAGCCCTGCTATCCAGAAAGTCCATGTTGACGGCACTTTTTTTGGCTACGGAGGAGCTAGAATTCTTGATGGGGACCTCCTATATCGAGATTTTTGGGATCACAAACCACCTGGCATCTTTTACCTGAATGCGCTGGCATTCTTGCTCATGGGGACAGATGCTTGGTCACTCTGGTACCTTGCATTGTTCTGGACATTCGCGGTTGCAGTAAGCTTCTACTTATTTCTCCGTCAATTTATTAGTAATCCCAGAATACCCGTCAGCTTGCTGGCGGGATGAATGGGCAAGCAGGGGGTTGGGGGCGGCAGCCCCCATGACGATTGTTCTGCGGTGAATGCCCCGTAGCTTGCTGCGGGGTAATTTACGTGCGCCCGGCATGGGCGTTGGCTAGAGGGTG
>CBDAFF010000059.1:0-13331 GCA_965195195.1 uncultured Anaerolineales bacterium
ATCCAGCGTCGCTTGCTCGGAATAAATCAACAGGATTCGGAGGGCTTCATCCGTAAATGCTGACCTTGGATTCCGAGCGTCCCAGCCTGAGTGGACGGAATATGCTGGAATCAGTGGACGATTTGTTTCGGAATCGGTGGGCGGTTTGCGCCGGAATCAGTGGACGGATTTCATCGGAATCGGTGGACGGAATGGTCCGGAATACGCACCAAAACTCAATTCTCCCTCTGCTTTAGCCATAACCCTGCTATAAAGTGCACCTTTATAGATATCTAGCTGTAGGAAAAAGAAACCAAGGGACGCCTACGTCACGCGCAGATCACCACAATTAATGCTAGATTAAACATAAACCAAGCACATTTATACGGATAACAATTGAAGGGGAGGAACAATGAAATCAATACTACTGCAGGGAATTCTCGGTGATCAGGATGGCCAGGATACGCTGGAATGGGTGGCCATCGCGGCACTGATTGTGCTTGTGGCTATTGCTGTTATGGCGATTGTGCGCGCCAAGGCAATCTCAGGCGCCCAAGCGATCACCTGGTAGGGATTCTCATATCCAGCTTCAGAAGCATGTGCGAGAACAACTTTAGTCACAACCTCAAAGCCTCGCTGATATAGCGAGGAGGATCGGTCAATGAAGCTCAGCCACCGTATAAAGCTTAACGAAAAAGGCCAGGCAACACTGGAATTCCTGATCGTGTTCCCGCTGCTGTTCAGCTTGTTTCTCTTAGCGCTGGCGGCTGCAGCTGTGTGGCATGGACATCATCTGTCCTCCGCTGTGTCCCTAGAGGCGGCATCAAGAGAATCAGTGCAAGCCGGATGGGGTGGAAGCTTCGTTTCAGGTATAGGAAACTCGCTGTCAGAAAACACGGAGTTTGTCGTTGGGATCCACGATTTTAATCCCATGATTACTGGAGCCCCGGCAAAACGCCTTACGGTATCGGGAAATGTAAGTGTGGTGTGGGCTCCGTTTGGTCTGGATTGGACTGTACCCGTCCAGGGGTCCACCTTCTACCCGGTCTGGGAGTTCTATGGGGAGTAGGACAGGCATGATGAGAAAACTTGCTAAGAAGAGTCAACAGGGCCAGGGCACGCTTGAATTTATCATCATCGTCCCCATGATGTTCCTATTGATCTCGCTGGTTTTATACGCAGGGTGGTGGACCTATGCAAAGCTGTCGGCTCAGAATGCGGCGTACTCCTATGCCATCTTCGCTCCGCGAACTCAGCCTATCTGGAGTTTTATCATTGGGGCACATTATGAAGCTGGAAGTGCAACTTTAGATAATCCGATTGGCATGAAACAGTTATGGGTTGAAGACATCTCAAAACTTTATGAATTTGAGGACCCCAAGTTTGGAAGGACGAGAATTGGCGGAACAGGCATGACGGTTGCGATTTCGCCCCGTGGGATGAGTTTTGATGAAATGAGAGCTGCCTGGACTGCCCTGGGGGTACCCGATTCTGGTGTCGAACTGCCAAGAGCCACTGCATTTTTCTATTATTCGCCCTTGATTTCAGCGGACCAGTAAACATGGAAATGAAGAAATTTGTACTTATGCACAGGTTCATAACCTCAAGAAAATCCCAAAAGGGACAATCGATCCTTGCATTCATCGTCCTTTTCCCGATCTTTATCGTTTGTTTGTTTGTGGTCACGGATCTGGGGAGACTCTTATACCTTAAGAACCAGGTGAGAATAGCCGCTGACTCTGCCGCCTTAGCAGCCGCAGGAGCGCTGGATATGCGACAGGCTGCAAAAAATGAGGTCTTCGTGCTCAACCAAAACTGGGCAGAAGAGAGAGCGACCAATGCCATCAGCTTTATGCAAGGACAGATCAGCGAAGACGCATGGATGACGTATGGGCTTACCAGTTTGAACATTGATGGTTTAGAGGTAACCGTTATTGTAGACGGTACCGGATCCACCCTCTTTGGGGGGTACATGGGAATTGGAAGTTTCAGCGCACGAGCTGTATCTCATGCTCGGGCAGCAGTCGGTGTTGACATTGAGTGGTAGCCATACAATGCAGATTCTGGGTTGGTATTCGAATGGAAAAGTTACAGGGGATTGTTGGAGAATTAGTGGGGGTATTAGCGGCTTTAGGGGGAGCATACTTCTTCGTAGGGTTCATCGCTAACCTCGTACAAGCACAAGTTTCCACAGTTACAGGCGATTCAATCGGAAAAGCTCGAGCGCTGCAGCAGGGTATAGGAATGGTCATGCTGCTCTGCATTGCTGTCTCTGTTGGCCCCCTGACGTCAGGTCTTGTGCGACATTTCTACGGATCAGGTTTTTCTTCGCCATCTGTACTGACATCCGCAGGCAGTATCTATTCGCTCTGGTCAGAGCTGGCAAGTATGGTTGCCTACATCATCGTGGGGAGCGGTATGGTGCTCCTTACCGTGGGGGCAGTCTACGCAGGACTTGGATTACAGGTTGCCAAGCTCATCGGAATGCCTATCGGTGTAGGTAGGGCCGCCGGGAACCTGATTACAGTCATCATGGGACTGGCGGTAACCGCTGCCGCCCTAGGATTGAGCAAAGGAATTATTGCCATCATTTTTCAAAGTGCTGGATAAATTCGGCAAAGACTGCGTTGGTATCGATGAGAGTGGTCATAAAAGGGGTGGGAACAATGTCCGAGAAGGGGAAGTTTCAATACAACAAGGTTCTGAGTGTATTAGATAAGGTGGAGTTTTGGGCAAGGCGCGCCATCTGGGTTCTGGTAGTCGTTGCTTTTATGATGACCGCTCTTTCTCCAACAATGATTGCCTACGCTGAAGATACCCCGCCTACAGATGAGGCGGCCAGTACCCTGGTGGGGATCTTCACCACCCTAGGTAAACTGGCGATCAAGGTGATCTACGCGCTGGTCTTGATCGTATTCGCCGTAGGGACCGTGAAATCCGGCCTGGGAGCACAAGCCGCTCAAGCGTTCGGTGCAACAGGCAGGGTTTCACAGGAATTGATGAACCTCGTAGGTGGGATTTTAATCTTCGGAATCGCTCTTATGACGCTCCCGCTGGCAAATATGATCATCGACACCGTGACGGAAAAGCTGTTTGTTGGTGGTTTTTCCGTCGAAATCAGTAATCCCTTTGCACCCTGAGGGCCAGGTTCAAAAGAACCGTCATGAACGAGAAACGTCGAATTGGATGGATCCTTATCGGTATGGCCGGGATACTGCTGGTAACAATTCTGGCAGCCGAGCTTCCAGTTCAAGACGCCTTGCCCGCTCAAGAGATGGTGATGTCAAATGAGTCGATCGCCGGCGAGATTGGCGGGGGGATTCTGCCTTCAGCGTTTGAACAGGAGCTTCCCCCTCCCCCTCCAGGGCTTCCTGACGAAGATGACGAGGAGGGAAACGAAGATGCTGAAGGTGGAGATGTCGGAACCACCACAGTCGTAGAGCGGCAAACGATCTGGCGCATCCTCTTTCCTTACGAAACGCTTGGAGATGCAGTCAAAACGGCGCTTGTAGACATCGTCGATGAGATGACAAATGGGCTTGTTTCACAAATCCAGGAAGCATTAAATCACCTGGGAAGAACGGTACTGCAACAAGAAGGAATGTTCCTGGATGTGCGCCGGGATCTGTGGCGGGTTAGCATCGTCATTGCCGGAATCCTCATGCCGCTGAGTTTCATGATCTCGGTTGGTTCAGCGCTAAAAGACGGAACCAGTTCCGTCACCGGCTACGCCAGTGCGCGAGAAGCCATTCTGAATTGGGTGATCGCTGCCGGCGCTGCTGTATCGAGCTATTTCATCCTTACAAAAGGGATTGAGCTCGCCAGCATGAGCATGGTTGCGATTTTCGAAGGACTGTTGGGTGAGATCAATTCAAGCTTCAACCTCGGGGATAATATCATCGGTTCCTTGATCCTGTCCGGCATGATGACGGTGACTCCGGGTCTGGGGCAGATCTTCATGTCCTTCTTTGGCATGCTGCTCGCCGTAGGATTGATTGCCAGTATCGGATTGGCACTGCTTGCCCGAGAAGTCATCTTGCTTCTAATCGTGGGAATTGCACCAATCACGCTCATTCTTGGGAGCATTGGACCTCTGCGCTGGCTGAGCGGCATATGGACGAAGATCACCACCGTTGCTCTGATCTTAGGACCCGCAAATGCACTGCTTATCGGAGCAGCCGCTATGCTAGGCATGAAGGCTCATCAGACTGGTTTAAGCGGTGGCGGCATAACAGACAGGATCCTCGGATATCTCGTTGCGCTGGGCATTCTGTCGGTCTTGATCGGTCTGAACACACTGATCGGAAAGACGGTATACGGCGCTGTGATCGAGATCGCAGGCAAGGCGATGAAAGGTGTAATGGCAGTAGTAAACCTGGCCGGTATCGCTTTGGGAGTTGCCGCTGCACCAGCGATCGCCGGAATGGTGGGTGGCGCAGGAGCAGCTGCAGCGACAGGAACGGCAGCAGTGACAGGCACAGCCGCAACAACGACTGGCGGAATGGGCTCCGTTGCCGAGGCTTCAAGTCAAATGCGGCTCACAAACGCCATCGGCCAGGGGATCGCAAGAACAGGTCTTCCCGGGACAAAGGGGTTCTCTGCAGGATTGAATGTTGGGGGCGCAGCTGAAGCACACAAACAGGTCAAGCAGGGCATCGCTCAGGCTTCTGATGCGAAGGAGAGCGAACGCACAGCAAGACAGGACTTGAAAACACGCGGAGAGCCGTGGGTGGAATCAGATCTCTCCATGGATGAAGCGATCAATTCTGCACATGGAGAACTTAACGAGACTTTGTCTGCAGGAGGAACAAGGGGAGTGCTCGCCTCAACGGGTATAGCCCCCGAGGACGCTTCTATGCGACTCGATTACGGTATGCAGTTCAGTCGCAATCTTGTGGGTGTGGCAGAAAAGCACGGAATCGACATGCAAGCGGGTCTGAGACAGCTTGGCTTTCCGGGGACAAGTGCTCAGAATGCAGGGACGGGATACGCACGTGCTTCAATATCTCAAGCCGCCTTTGGGCATGCATCTCCATACAAGAATCCGGTTCCATGGCGCAACCTGCCCCAGGAATTTACAGCCGTCGATCTCGATGTATCCCGCCAAATACTGAGTTCGGCAAGACAACACAGCTATCGTCATGCACCAAGCGAAAGCATGATCGACAATGTTGCCCAGGTGGCTTATCAGAGGAGAATTCAACTTAACGAGGCGCCTTATAGCATCGTGAATGAAGCGACAAAGGCGCCAGACCTGAACCTATGGATGAGGGATAGCTATAAAAACCTACCAGATCGAAGTTTAGCCGAGGATCTGCGCCAGGGACTTGGATTGTAGAAGGTCCATGGAATACGAGGAATTGAAGTGGTAAAAGAAGGCAATATAACACGGAAAGAGAGCTGCTCACTGTGCCACTGGCATGGTCAGATACTTGCGGTTATTGAAGATGGGTTTGTAAACAGGACATGCCCGCGAGGCAAAGCTGCACACAGTGGGCTTCTACGACCCAGGACTTTATCTGAGAAAGCGATAGAGAACGTTTCTATCCCGGTGGAAGGGAAATTCATATGACCGGCGTTGTGCCCCCCACAATTGAGAGACCGAAGACCGTCATAGGTGTCGGAATGCGGGAGATGGTGATACTGGGCATCGGCCTGGTGATTGCCCTGCTGGTTGTGATTTCCCCCATGAGCCTGATCTTGAAGGTCGGATTGGCGGTTCTCTTGATGGGATTAACCGCCCTGTTAGCGCTCGGTCGAGCTCCGACAACGGGCAAGACCTTCGAAGAATACTTCATCGACATCATCCGGTTCCATTCCAGAGGTCGCTTTCTGCAGAGAGGAACCAGCGGGGAGCGCGAGCTGCGCAAAGCCGTGGAGGAGCCAGCATACAGCGCGGCTGATATAGAAAAGGTTTTCGAAAAGCAGGCTGATAAGGGAGTTGTAAAGGTCAAACCCCTTCCCCTCAATTGGAGCGGCCTGTTTGGCGTGGTGAGCTTCGCTTTCCTGGCTGCACTGCTAGTCTGGATCTGGGGTGGAGGATTGCGTGAGTTGCTCCTTACGTTTGGAATTCAATAAGTAAGGGTATCGATACAGGGGGAAAGCATTAAGTCATGGTTGAGGCGCTGAGAACAGACGTGTTTCGTCGCAGAAGACAAAGAGGATCATCAGAAGAGAGCCCTGTCAATGGTGGTCCCGGCGCGCCTCAAGGCGACACCCTCCCCCTTGTCCCGATCGTAGGCATCACCGAAGACATGATTGTCACAAGGGAAGGAACCTTCCTGGTCATGCTCGAGATGCCCACGATTGACATGGGAGCTAGCGGGCAGGATTTCTCGTATTGGGCCAGACGGTATCAGTCCTCGCTTGAGCGTCTGCCAACAGGGACAAATCTGCAGCTTACCGTACAGCTGGAACCTAGAGACCCGGCGCCCGACCTCGAATACTTCCTGGAGAGAGCTCGCCACTGGCAACTAGAAGCAAGCAAAGAGAACGTCAGCGCTCGTGAAGAGCTTCAGGCGAATAATCTTTCGGACGCAGCACAGAGCCTCACATCATTCATGGCGCTGTGGTTCGATGAGTACCGCCCCATTACGTGGCGCACCATCTACACACTATCTTGGAAGAGTCCGTTTCGCCTTTCAAAAGGCGGATTATTTGGATTGCGCCGGGATGGGCATAAAGAGAACGGCTTCGAGGAAGAAATACGAGCTGCACGAGATTACCTGGGAAGAACAACTGGCATTGTCACTGCCGCTTTCAGCGAAGGCGGGATCCCGCTGAGAATGCTAACACCGGGTGAGATGTGTCAGGTTGTGTGGCGTGGACTGCATCCTGCCTCCAACGGCATGCCCATGGAGCGAGCCACGGATATGGCCATCGCTATGGCGCAAGGGAACGAGCCCGCAAGTATCAAACCGCCACCATTGGATGCCTTTCAGCCAGGTATGCCCGCTGAAGAACTTGCCCGTTTGCTGGCACCATCTACCTTACTCGAGAAAGAAACTTCGCTGGAAGTGGATGGTGTAAGAGCGGCAGGATATGTCATCCAGGATTTCCGCCCGCATCAGCCGGCAATGGTGCATCGATTGGCGAATTTGCCAGGAGGATGGACGGGGACGATCTACATGGAGTTCGCCGAACCTTCATCGGTTGCAGGGCAACTGCGGGAACGCGAGGTCCAGCTATCGGCGACGGAAATGGCGAAGGCAGCTAAGGGAATTCTTCCAAGTTTTTCCAACCAGCAAGAAGTGGCTGCCGTCCAATCCCAGCGTATGGCCATGGAGACTATTGGCCAGACGCCAGTATTCATACGCTTCTTCGTGATGAGGACGGCCCCGGACGATGAAACCCTGGAGCAGCGTGTCAGGGACCTGGAGAGTCTCCTGACAACGCTGGGCGTCAACTCTTTCCCTGCTCGATACACACAGAGAGCCTTATGGCAAAGCACATTACCAACAGGCGAGATGGTCCTGAAACAGAAACCGCGCAATATGACGGCTCAGAGCCTGGGGACGTTCTTCTGGCCTGCACAGCGCAGGTACATGGATAACGAGGGGATATATCTCGGCATCGACCAGGCAACCCAATTGCCCATCCGTGTTGATCCCTTCGGGGAACACAAGGAAAAGACACCGACATTCCTGGCGCTCGGAAGACCGGGAGCTGGTAAGTCCGTCTGGCTGCGTTCCATGATGCTCTCAGCCCTGGTCGCCGGAAACAACGTGATGGCTGTAGACATCGAAGGAGAGATGCAGGAGTTCTGCGACCAGTACGGCGGGCGCTATATCGAAATAGGCGGCCTTACCGGAGAGCGGATCAACGTACTGGATATACCGCCGGACAGCGCGAATCCGCTCGAGCACGGCACAAAACACCTTGTCGCTTTCTGTGAAGCCGTGCGCGGGAGGGATATTCCCAAGGGTCCAGAGTGGAATGCGCTCGCCGAAGCCTACCGGTTGGCGCTGGAAGATCGGCAATTGATCGAGCCAGGGACCGGAAAGCTGATCAAGGAGTGGAAAGCGGAGGATGCGCCGATCTTGAAAGACATCATGCGCATCCTCGCGAACAGTCGAAGGGCGGAAGCAGGATCGCTAGCCGAGATGCTCCACCCCTATGCAGAAGGGCTCTATCGAGAATATTTCAATACGCCTACTACGTTTGATATTCGTAGCGAGCGGCTGGTTGTTTTCGGCATGCGCAATGCCAATGAGTCAGGGACCTGGAACGACCAGGAGCTGCAGGTGTATTTGTGGCAGGTCATGGGTTTGATGTGGAGCGAGGTGCTTAGAAGGAATGATGAGAATCCGGGGGTTGCAAATCATGTGATGCTTGATGAGGTATGGGCACTGTTGAGAACACCAGGGGGTGCAGCAGCTATCGAAAACATGGCCAGGCGATTCCGCAAACGCCGGGGAGCGTTGTGGATGGCTTCGCAGCAGATCGGAGAGTTCCTGGAGAAGGAGCACGGGCGCCAGATCCTGTCGGTCGTGGGCGCCAAACTCCTGATGGGGGTGAGCCCCTTTGAAGCCAAGCGCATGCAGGGACCATTTGAGCTTTCCGATTACTATATCGACATGCTGACCCAATTGGGTCACGGTGAAGGCTTGCTGCAGCTTTCCAATGCTGTTTTGAAAGTCTGGATCCGCATCCCCCGAGATCTCGGGATCTTCTAATCCCCCCACCCCCCTACCCCATCTTAATAACATAAGCCTTCAGGCAGGCAATTTACCTTCTTTGTTGGTGATGTGAGTGTATCGGTATGAATAAGTTCGTTGGTTGTGGGATTGCAGTAATCGGGCTTGTTTCACTTTGTATCTTCGCTTTCTACCTGCTCTTCTTTGTAGTGGCGGCGACTGTCGCAGAGCAGCTCCCCGGACCCGTTCAGGCTGCAGCCTGGGGGTGGATCCAGGGAACGCCACAAGCTGTAGGGCGTTACAGAGAGAGTGATTTCCCTCCCGGGTACACCGGACAGGTTATCGAAGCAGGCGCTTATTACTGGAAACCCATGTATTACTCAGGGCCGGAGAGCTTCGTATGCCAGGTGCCAGTCTATGGAGGTTATCTAACCAGCAGTTATGGGGATGCAAGACCAGGCGGATACAGCCACACAGGCGTCGATTACGGCAGCAACTATCAGCCAGAAGACATATACGCTCCGATGGGTGGAATGGTCACGCACGCTGGCTGGAGCTACTGGCTCGGCTGGACGGTGGTTGTAGAAAACAATGGTAACCAGGTAATCCTGGGGCATATGTGCTGCGGGGAGTCGTGTAAGACAAGTTCGCCCACAGGAGAGTCAACGATTCAAGTCGAACCAGGCGACATCATCGAGGCTGGTTCAGTCGTTGGAAAAACCGGCGAGACGGGAAATTCAGATGGCATTCACCTGCACTTTGAAGTGCGTCAATGCGATGCCGATGGGAGATGTACAATCCAGAACCCAAGCAGTGTAATTCTGTCAGGACAGAGTTCGCTATGTCCCTGGCAGCAATTCTCATCAAAGGAAGACTAGGAGAATACCCGTTTTGAATTGGGGAAACTGGATAAGGATGAAGCGCTCTATCTAGTAGAAATTAGCCTTCACAGGAAGAGCAGGAACCCTTCTTGAGCCTAATTGCTAGGTGAACGCGATCCAGGAGTTTGGTCTTTGGTTGTGATTTCATGCCTCGTCCCCCCTCCCTGCTTGCAGGTAGCTGTTAGATGTTGTAAATTGTAATTAGAGTCTCCAGCAACGCCACAGGGGGTACCCCTGTATAACACATGGTTTATATGGATCGGACCCGTTAATATTGCTTCTGTTGCAATAATAGAACGCGTGTTCTTTCTTGTGGTATAACATGCTTAACGGGTGGTCCCCATTAAATAATAGTTAGCGCGCCTGACTACGGTGACAAAGTCAGAACCAGTCAGTAGAATCAGGGGATAGAATGGAGAAACCACTTGTTCCAAAGAGGGAGAACGCTCAGGGTACTAAACGTAAAGCATTGACTGAAGCGATCATCGCACTTCTGGCGTTCTACGGTCTAAGCCTTCTGAGTCGTCTCGTCGCACCTCTGTTCCTACTTGTGGTAGGTAGTGGATTACTATTCCCTCTAGTCTGGGGGATGCTCACCAAGGATTGGAAAACTATGGGGTTCACGCGTCGAAACATTGGACAAGCCCTAATCTGGGGAGCAGGAAGTGGTATCCTATTGATGATGGTGATATGGTTTACCACGGAACACGAGCTGGCTCCCTTTTTCGCTCTACAACTGATTGTCGGTATCCCCATCTGGCTGCTGATTATGTCGCCATTTCAGGAGTTCTTCTTCCGTGGCTGGTTACAGCCCCGATTCGAGAAGTCGCTGGGGTTATGGCCAGGGCTAGTGGTAACGTCCGTTGGTTTTGCTGTGTGGCATCTTTGTCCTCCGTTTGAGCAGGCGCAGATTGTGCCGATTATGTCGGTCTTTGGCATGGCATTTACGACCGTGATGGGGTTGGTTTTCGGCTACGTTTTCCGCCGCACAGGAAGCATAGTGGCTCCGTGGCTTGCGCACGTCTTAGCTGGTCTGACCCTGGTTTTCAGCGGAGCTATGACGTTTGTTCAGTATGTGGAATGATGAAAGAACAAGGGAGGGCGCGCTAACAACCGCATGAACCCGACCGCCCTATCGGGCGCAAAAATCGGCGGCCTCACGCGCTTTCAGTTAGTTTTCTAGCGCAAACTCTCCCCCGCAGTCGGGCGGCGGGTTATGCGAACCGTTAGGCGGCATCATAGCCATTCCATACATAGTCCAATTGGATGCTTCAGATGGATGAATATCTTCAAGTAATAGATAAAGTTGTGGCGCCGTCTTTAGCTGAGCAAGGCTATCTCTATAATCCGAGCAATTCAGAAGAACCAGTCTTACTCAAGTTCCAAAAATCTCTGACTGCTGACGTCATTTCAGCCATTGAATTCCAGCGGCATACCTACGAAGAAAAAACCGAAGGTTTCGATTTCAGGGTCAATCTCCATCGATCCAATCTAAAAGACCCCAGTTACGAAGGAAGTATGAGTGGGCAGCTATTCCAAATCTTGCAATATGTCTATCAACTGGAAGATTCCGGAGATGACACTCACTGGTTTATGGTGCATGAGCCAACTGATTTCGAAGTAAAGCTGAATGAAGCACTAGACTATTTGCAAAAATACGGTATTCCTTGGCTCGAGGATCCTGATTCTCGTGGATTCACCCATATTCCCCGACAATTGAGAGTAGAGTTTCATGACAACCTGTCGAGAATTGGCCAGCCGCGATTGGCTGAGCGAGGTTATGCGCTCGAGGCTAGACAGAATCTGTACGTTTTTCATTTCCAGAAGAAGCTTGCGAATGAGTGGCATGCTCACATTATGTTCCAACTGTTGGCCAAAATGAGTCCGGTTGGCAGCGGTTTCTACATTTGGCTTCGTAGGAACGGCTCATCGGACCCTTACGATTTCAATACTCATGATCTGTATTGCGACCTTGGCGGAGTTGTCCTGAGAAGGAGGGAGAAGCCCTCTGAGTTCCTTGACTGGACCTTTGATGACTCTGAGGAGATGGTTATAGGCTTGAATAATGCAATCAATATGATCGTTGAGGTGGGCATACCGTGGTTGGAGGATCCTACCTCCGAGAATCCGCTCCCATAAATGTGCGCCTAACAATTCGCTGGAAGCGACCTGGGGTGCTGCGCGATGGGCCAGTAAAGTTGTAAGGTGGGGATGCTGGAAGAGCCTGCCATGGTCCGAGCCCAGGCGCCTCAGCTCAAAGCCGTTAGGCATCCACTTAGCACATATCTGGACCAGATTACTTCATGTCACTAGAATTTTCGCCTTCTTCTATCGTCTTCATAGTTGCCTTTCTGGTACTCATTCTGTATTCAATCACTTGTAGGCTCCTATGGTCGCCGTTCTATTTCAAAAGCGGTATTGTCCTTTGGTCGATGAAGTATCCTGCAAACCCCCAATCCGAATGGCCGTTGATGACTCATGAATTAGAGGATCGATTTCGCCACAATCTCGGAAGGCACATCGTTTTCAAGGAACTATCAAGAAATGTCCTTGCATTCCGATCGAAGCTTTTTCAAGTTGGTCTATTCAAGCGGATCAATCGTGGCGTGATCGGAATCCTTCTATGGAATTTCGAGGATCGGAACGTTGAAATTAAAATCTACCTAGATTGGGTTTCAATTGCGCTCCGCGCTGTTCTGACTGTGGTACTGCTTATGGAAATACAAAGGTTTATTATCGAATCTATATTCAACATCACCTTCATGATATTGATGTTTGTCCTTGTGTATGGTTTCGTAGATTTAATATCAAGGATCTTGATAGGGAGATGGTTCCATAAAGTTCCCACCATCTATGACGAAATCGGCAGCTATGCAGCAAGACGTTGGTCTCATGTGGAAACCGCGTATGGAGTGGATGCCTAACCGATCAATGGACTCGAGATTCTGCCGAGTTTGTGCAAGACTTAATGTATTATGAGGTTCAAGATGGGCCGCTCATCTCGCGTCGTTATCCCGCCATTCTCTACCTATTCAATAGGAGCTGCTAGATATCATTGATTATTCCTCTTGAAATGCCTCTATCCTTTATCTCTGGCTTGAGAAATGATAGTAAATGTATTTAATCGTGATTATTGTGGGTGTCTGAACAATAAGTAGATACTATGTGTGAAGGATGATGGAATGAGTGGGTTCATCATTTTTGAAATTCTACTGCTTGCTCTCATATGGATATCTTCCCTATTTGATGTCGTAAGCTCGACCACCATTGGCTTTGTATTTATCGGGATTAGTCCCATTAATTTTATTATCGGATTGTTCGTTTGGAGAGGTTGGCCGATTCTCCGTGGGGATATTTCTGATCACTCACCCATTCAAAGACAGGACGGTTGGCGATGCACCCCATTTCTTGGACACTTTTAGGGCATTGGATTTGTGACGCTACGACCGCAGCCACTGAGTCTCGATATACATCATAGGTGCCTGGTATCCAATGGTCGAGTGTCTTCGGAATCCGTTATGATATGCCATCCTTTCTCTCACCACGAGCTGCAGCTCTTCCAGCGTTTGAGCGTCCAGTAGTAGCGATCTGTTCTCCGTCTTGAACCGGCTGTTGAAACTTTCCATCTCGGGATTGTCTCTGGCTCCATTCAGCGCATAGGAGACACGGATCTGATCTTTCAAAAGCAGCTGGGAGGTCCACCGATAACCGGTGAAGACGGGGTCCTGATCGTGATGCAGGGTGAAGTCCTGCAGCTGAACACCATAGCCGACCAGCGTCTCCCTCGCATACTCCCAGGCCTGTAAAGCAAGATCAGTCACAGCTCGATCACCCA
>CBDAFF010000060.1:0-82173 GCA_965195195.1 uncultured Anaerolineales bacterium
TAGTCACAGCCTTTGATGCCGCCAGTCAATCCTCTCGGAGGTGAACCACCGACTGGAGAGCCGGATGCGGGAGATCCGCACGTCCGGTTCGGAGGGGGGAGGGACCGGGAACTCAACCGGTCCTTCCTACCCCTATCACATATTGAAGAATCGTTGTAGTCAAACCCTGGATAAATCAACTGTAGGATATTGGAATCTCGGTTGGAGTGTGGCGTGTAATGAATTGGTTCCAACAAACACTAGATCCTATAACGGAGGTATACAAGGTTATGTCACCTTTCCACAGTAGATGGAGGAGAACCACAATATAAAAAGGGCTGACCTTTTGGGACAGCCCTTTTTATATTGTTATATAGAGTGCTAAGGGATCGAATTAGCATGGCGCACGCTTACCCTTGGCACAAATGGTTTTTCTTCATCTAGCTGTGGGGAGCAAAAACTTATTCCTGCATCTCCTCGATGCCGAAGGCCGCTTTCGTTCCCGGCAGCAAGCCGTAGATCAGGATGAGCATATTCAGGAAGAGTGCAACCGAGATCGCCTCCCAGGGTGTCCCACCGATGACCGAGAACAGATCGAGGATGATATTGAACGTCGCCATGACGACGACGAAGAGCCAGCCCTGGGTGTCCACGGCCCACAGCATGCGGGCAACCCAGAGCCAGATAGCGGCCATGATGCCCCATAGAATTGCGCCGAACATGTTAAAGGTAAAGAACTTAAACAGTCCGAGCGGGCCGGTGACCGGCCATAAGTGCAGCATCTGCAGCGTATAAATGATAGCAACTACCGCAGCAAATCCAGCCAGGATTGCTAGCAGTGTTACCCCTACCGGTCGTTTCTTTTCCATTTTAATTTCTCCTTATCAATCTGTAGTTTATGGAGGTCAGATTTCTAAACAAGCAAACACTCACTAGCGTAGAAAGTTACGCGTCTGACCCAATGATTGCTTTTAATTTTTACCTTCATCGAATGCTTCAGAGATGCGATTTGCATTCTCGGTGTCCACCTTGATGTTCACGTCGTAGGTTGTGAAAGGCATCTCGATGCCAGCCCCTTCGAGCGCAGTGTAGAGTACTTGGTTAACCTTATCAAACATCCGGCGGGTGTCGACGTAGGAATCGATCCACCAGCGCACCCGGAAAGTCATCGTCGTATCGCCAAACTCCAGGAACAAGGCATCCACGGGGTGTTCTTTAAGCACGCCATCGACCTTTTCCACGGCTTCGCTAATGATGCGCCGGATTTCATCGATATCCTGTCCATAACCAATGCCTAGTTCAATCTGCACCCGGTAGGTCGAATCGGGGAAGGTGTAGTTCACCACAGCGGAACTCCCGATTGTGGAGTTGGGAATAATCACGAGCCGGTTGTCGCGCGTGAGGATCTTCGTTGAACGCATCCCGATTTCGGTTACATCTCCCCATGTATTTATCTCATCGACTTGGATCCGATCGCCGACACGGAAGGGTTGATCGACCAGGATGATAATTCCGCTGATGAAGTCCGCGATCGTATCCTGCGCGGCGAGGGATAGCGCCAAACCACCGAGACCTAAAACAGCTGTGACTGCCGTAATGCTAATTCCGAAAAACTCGAGCAGGATAGTTATGTAGATAAATACAACAAAAAACCTCACCACCCATCCGACCAATTGCATCAAGGTACTGACCTGATTGGGGTCCATCCGCTGAGAAAGGCGGTGTTGAAGGTGATCCAACGCAAAACTGACCAACTTCCAGGTGACGAAGAAGGAGGTCACAAGATACAACAGAAAGGAGATGTCACGGATATTCGTTTTAAGGACGACATCAATAAACTGCAGCCGAAGCAAGGAGGCCTCGACAGCAAATATGGTGATGAACCAGCGGATTTGATCATCCATACCTGTGAGGAAACGGTCATCGAGATCTGTTGGCGTGCGTTCAACTACCCTTCGCAGTAATGAATGGATGAGCCACATCCCTACCTTGTAGAGGACAAGAGCGAGTGCGATCGAGATGGCGAGGTTGATCCAATCTGCGGAAGATAGCCCCAGGAAATTAATACCTTCGATTCCCACGGTTTGGGTAAAACTTTCAACAGCATCCTCAACAGCACCTGGCGTAACTGTAGGCAATGGCGTTCGGGTCGGTAATAATATATCGACATCCTCACCAGACCCGGCACCCGTGCCATCGCTGGGTGCATCCGTGCTGATTGCATCGATGGTCTCCGATGTCCCCGAAGTCGCATTGATGGTAGCCGCGGGTGACGGCTCTACCGGTTTCTCAGAACCATTGCATGCCGCTATGAAGACAATTCCTGCAGCGAGCAGGATAACAATTGTCATGATGGTCGATTTTAATTTCATGATCAACCTCCTATGAATAATGCCGTCGTGATGTGAAGTGCAGGATTTAGCGGATGGCATTATCTCATCTTAACAAATGAATACACTTGATTCTATTCGTCCGTCGAACAATGGCAATAAGCTAGGGTAGTTAATCTGTACTTTAAACGCGGGGCCTGCCAATAATGAATATGAGAGATGAGCGGCTCGAATACGAGATCAAGATTACGACCTGCTCCTGACCCACATGAAAAATATTGGTAAACGCGTGATCTCACTTGCGGGTTATTCAAAGCACCTCTTGAATACTTGCATGGAGAAAATGGATTATAAAAAAACTGACTGATCTTCAGGACTTGAACTGCTGGGTGAGTTCATGCACGAAAAACAAGGCTTTCGAGGGATCCGAGAAGCGGTCAGGAAATGCCTTGTAGACATGTTGGGCGATGCGCCCCACTGAAATCTCGCCATCCAATTTCTTTAGAATGAATATTGCGACCTCACCGTCTTTGCCCAGACCAGGCTGTTCATTCGCAATATATGGAGCGATCAACTTGTTCTCGTACGCTTTTGCAATCGTCGTGGACTGTTCGAAATCCGCCTTGATGACATCGGGATCATCCTGCGATTGAACGAACGTGTGCCAGCGCCATTCATATTCGTCACCAAAAAGCTCCGCGTGAAGCGATAGGTTGACCGTGTCTCCCGCGGTGATCGATATGGGTTCGAGCAAAGGAAAAAAGCCTCGACCGTAGACTTCTGAGATCTTCTCGACATCTGGTCCGTTCGAGAATCCAATATCAGGAATTAATTCAGTATCAAACCAGACGAGCCAACCGTATGCTTTCCCGTCTCTGGTGGCGCGCTGCACGATGCCGGAATTGCTCACATTTGTGTCCTTAATGGAGAAGTAATCCAGGGTTGTCCACATATGGGGTTCAGTGAGCAAATGGCGCGTTCGAATTCGATCGGGCACTCCATTACTCCATGAGTTGAGTGTGGTCCGCTTGATGGGCTCCATCGAGAGCGCGTAGGGTTTGCTCCACGGGTTGATCATCTCCCTATAGGCAGCGCGTGAATCCACCAGTGCTGTCCACAACACATCGCGGCCGGGAATCAAGAACCCTCCTTTGGCGAGGTGACGCTCCCGTGCATCAACAATCGTGGCGATATGTTTTCCATACAAGGGTAATGATCCGCGCATATCGGATATGATGATATTTGCCCGTTCTGGCAGCGTCACATTGGTCGAGAGGTCCTGATAAAAATCGATACGATCAGCGAAGCCATTGACGCTGGCCACTTCCCTCGCCAGATGCACGACATCATTTGGCTCAATCGCATACACTTTCCTGGCGCCAAATTTGGCCGCTAAAAGCGCATGGATGCCAGGGCCCGTGCCGATGTCCAGGACCACCGAATCAGGTTTAATTGCCGCTTTCAATGCAAGGGCATAGGCGTCCATGCGCACGCGGTCGGCAATCATGTCAGCGTAATCGGTTAAATCATACACAGGTGCTTATCCTGGTTTGTTAAAATGGCGCAACTCCGAGAGAGACTATGTCCAAACTCTCCCTGAAAGCTGCGCCATAATTCAATGTTTTACCGGTCATCTATCGTTATAGGTGAAGTAATTCCTTCTTCTTGGCTTCGAACTCTTCATCGGTGATGACACCCTGCTTGTTCAGCTCGGAGAGGCGCTCGAGCTCTTCGAGGTAATCCTCAGGCTCATCATCAGCTGCATCTACCTGCTTCCAGTCCTCCTCGGACAATTCCTCGGATTCGATCCCCAACTGCTTCATCGCCTGCTCGAGTTGTTCATCCGTAAGCTCTTCAGCCTGCATGCCCGTGTGCTGCTCGACTTGCTCGACCTGACTCTTAGTAAGGGCGTAGGTTCCTACCGCGATCATGCCACCTATGAGGACTATTCTCCTTCTCCGGCGGCGTCTGCGCATGCGGTGCACAACCCTTCTTGTCATCCTCCTTACTGTTCTCCGGGCAGCTCTTCTTCTTGGGGGCATTAAATTCTCCTTTCAAATTCTAGGCGGTTTAATCCAAGACTACTGTTTGGATGTTCTAAATGACGATCTGCCTTCCACTAGCTTTTCATGGGCGATTGTAGCACACTATATTGCCTGAAGATAAAGGCCCAGGCGTGAATGAACTCGTTACACCATTGATATCCACAGAGTAACCACCGGCGATCAGACGCCAAATACTGTCATGTGAGAATCAGCTCAATAGTCCTGTATAATGAAAGTGAAGGGTGTGGCAAATTAACCCGCGATTGCATAGGTTATTCATTTGCTGCGGGGAAGATCTCAGCAATCATCCCAATCTGAGAAGCATCAAACCGAATCAGCGGATGAAGGGGCATCAGCTCATGCGACCGCGTAGCTGGGTTTCGTTACCTTGTCTGAGGAGCATAAGGCATCGATGGGAAATGCTAATCAAAGAACAGTTGTTGCTGGAGCACTTGGTGAGTGCGTCCATGTGGCGGGAGTGATCAACTTCCTGCGTTTAGCAGAATCGGCTGGATGGCGCACTGTGTTTCTTGGACCAGCGGTGCCGATCGATAAATTCGTAGAGGTTATTCGTGAAGAAAGCCCAGACCTCGTGGGCGTATCCTACCGACTTACTCCCGAGACCGGGGAGCGATTGCTGGCTGAGTTCGCCGAGCAGGTCGATGGTTTTCGTGAGCAGGGAGTCAGATTCGCCTTCGGAGGAACTCCGCCCATCGCCGAACGAGCTGGTGCGATGGGTTTCTTCGAGCGGGTATTCGATGGAAATCAAGCATCGTATGAGGTTCTAGCATACTTAAAGGGAAGTGCGGAGGGGGGACGAGTCAAGCAGGAATACCCACAAACCATGGTTGACCGGATCCGCTGGAAGTCTCCGTATCCAATCCTTCGACATCATTTTGGCTTGCCTGCTCTGGATGCGACTATCAAAGGTGTTGAAACGATTGCGCAAGCGGGCGCATTGGATGTTGTCTCACTGGGGACAGACCAGGATGCTCAGGAGCACTTCTTCTTTCCCGAGCGTCAAAATCCACGGGCGCGTGGGGCGGGCGGGGTTCCGGTTCGAACGCCGGAGGATTTCCGGTCAATTTATGAGGCCAGCCGCTGCGGCAATTTCCCGCTTATGAGAACCTATTCTGGAACAGATGACTTCATCCAGCTGGCTGAGATGTTTGTAGAAACAATCAATAATGCCTGGTGTGCAATCCCGATCTTCTGGTTCAATCGTATGGATGGGAGGGGGCCGTGGGATTTGCAGGGCTCAATCCACGAGCATCAAAAGCTCATGGCCTGGTATGGCGAAAGAGGAATCCCGGTTGAGTTGAATGAACCCCATCATTGGGGGATGAGAGACGCGGCGGATGTTGTTTTCGTCGTTTCCGCCTATCTGTCCGCTTACAACGCACGGTCTTTTGGCGTGAAGGACTACATTGCCCAGATGATGTTCAATAGCCCCCCGGGGCTTTCGGACGCCATGGATTTGGCGAAAATGCTAGCTTGCCTGAAGATGATTGCGCCTCTGGAAGACGCGAACTTCCGGGTTTGGCGACAGACGCGAACAGGATTGTTGAGCTATCCTCTGGATCCTTCAGCGGCGCGTGCCCATTTAGCGGCGAGCATCTATGTACAGATGGCTTTAGATCCGCATATCTTGCACATCGTCGGTCATACCGAAGCGCTGCATGCGGCTTTGCCAGAAGATGTCATCGAGGCAAGTAAAGCAGCTCAACGTGTTGTTGACAATGCCAACCATGGTGCGCCAGATATGGCGGCGGATTCCCAGGTGCAGGAACGCGTAGAGGAACTATGCCGGGAAGCGAAAGTAACCCTCAATGCTATTCGATCCTTATTGGCAACTGAAGATGCAGACCCATTATTAGACCCAGAAACCCTTGTTCTGGCCGTCAGGCAAGGGATTCTTGACGCCCCGCATTTAGTGAATAATGAGTACGCACCAGCCCGAATGATAACTCAGGTCGACGAGCGCGGGGCGTGTGTTGTGATAGACCCACATTCAGGCAATGAACTTTCTGAAAAAGAGCGCATAGCTTCTTTACTTTAACCACTGTCTGGGTAATTGAGCTTACTAAGTTGAGGAGAAAAACGTGGCGAAGAAGAAACGTTTCACAGTAATTGGCGCCGGCAATGGCGGGAAGGCAATGGCTGCCCACCTCGCATTGAAAGGCTTTCCGGTTAATCTGTACAACCGCACCTTTAGTCACATCACTGCGATTGCCGAGCTGGGCGGGATCCATCTAGAGAGCTATGAAGGGGGTCCGCACGGCTTTGGGAAGATGGAGATTGTTACCTCAGATATTGGAGAAGCTATAGAGGATGCCAATGTGATCATGGTCGTGGTCCCATCCAGCGCTCATGCAGGTATCGCTCGTCTAATTGCTTCTCACCTGAAAGATGGTCAGATCGTCATCCTTCACCCTGGCAGGACGGGGGGAGCCATCGAGTTCAGAAAAATCCTGAACGACGTGGAGATTAGTGTAGATGTGATCATCGCGGAGGCAGAAACCTTCATCTATGCCAGTCGCTCAGAAGGTCCGGCGGAAGCGCGAATATTTCGTGTGAAGCACGCCGTCCCGCTGGCCGCTCTCCCGGCGACAGATACCCCCGCTGTGCTAGAAGCGCTCAAGGATGCCTACCCGGAATTTGTCGACGGCATCGATGTCTTGCATACCGGATTGAATAATATGGGAGCGATATTTCACCCGGCGCTGGTGATCTTGAACATGGGCCGGATTGAATCAACAAAGGGGGATTTTCAGTTTTATATCGATGGGGTCACGCCATCAACGGCGCGTATTTTAGAAGTTCTCGATCGGGAGCGCGTCACGGTAGCAGCTTCGATGAATATCCGTGCGCGCAACGCAATCGAGTGGCTGCGGTTTGCATATAACGTTCAGGGCGAGAATCTCTACGAGGCTATCCAGAATCAAACCGGCTATTTTGGTATTCTAGCGCCCAATACGCTAAAACATCGCTACATCTTTGAAGACATCCCCATGAGTTTGGTGCCCATCGCTTCACTAGGGAAGCGATTCGGCGTCTCTGTACGTGGCATCGAGAGCATCGTCCGCTTAGCTGTTATTTTAGACGGCACGGATTATTGGATCAGGGGAAGAACTATTAAAAAGCTGGGAATAGAAAGACTGACTGTATACGAGTTGCAGAGTTATGCGAAAACGGGCGTGAGACCAGATCGTTAAATTGATCACCTAATGTATTCATCCCCACACCGCCTAATGTCATCAGGGCACCAATCAAGTTCCTACGCAGAACTGATGAAAAATATACGAAGGATTGTGTCGATCGAAGGTTGCAGCGCGTCGAGCAAGTGCACCCTCATTATTGCTCAAGAGGGCACCCGGATTGAATCCAACCTTCTATGCCGCCGCGCAGCGCGGCAGTAGTTGAATCTGGAGCTTAACTGACCTAGAATGAGGATGGGGTTGTGGTTTGTACCCGTCGTGTCGTCGGCTCAATTCATACCAGGTTGGGAGTTAGAGATGGCAACGAGAAAATCCATTGAGGTGGATGTTATTACTTCTTCGCATTGGGTCACCGGGATAATCTACCCGGAGGCACGGGGCTTATTCAGTCATATGAACATGCCGACGGAATCGGCGATTGAGATCGAAGCGGGTGAACTGACTACTCTTTTCAAGCGCTCGCAATCGGCGGAAAGTTTTGGCAGGATGTGGCTGGTCAAGCGAGAGATTGTTGCCATACTGGTTGGGAATCGTGCTGGGCTAGGTCCATCCAACGTATTGCAGGCCGGGTACACGAAACCATTCCCTCATTCGGTGCAAGTTCTCTTGGAAGGTTACGAACTTTATGGAAAGATCCACAGTGTTGGCCGGTTTGAATTCAGTAAGGTGATATTTGAAGGGGACAGCCTCTTCACCCCGTTGTATGATGCAAGGATCCAATCCATCCTGTTCCCGAAAACGCAGGCGGATGCCCCGGCTCTCCTCTTTAATCGTAAGAGGGTTCAGGGGCTCACACTTATTTCGAGCGAACCGGCAAGTTAGTACCGAAATTCGCAGGATATCTAATAGATTGCCCGAATAAAATCGATCGCCCCCCCCCTGTTTTTCCCCTTTTTTGTTCACTCGGTTCAATGGAATGAGCGAAAAATGTGTCCATATCGTCTCTAGGGCGGCTTATAAGTGTTTCCAGGTGTCTGGATTTGTTAATTGTAATAAGCGTTCTTTACTCTCGAAGATGCGATTTGGGGTACTATTTTTCGATTTGACACCTTTTAATTTATCATTACAATAAACGCCGCAAAGTCAGGGCAATGTGGTTTGCACCGCCTGGAGCCCTGACCGTGAGCGCCGGTCTCACTTCAGTGAGACCGGCGTTTCTATGTATTTTTGGACAAACCGGCGGTTCAAAGGGGACGAACACGCACCGAGTCCGATCGCGGATATTCATCCTTGATTTGCTATCACTGCACCCACTGTATATTCCCAAAAGACTAACGGTTAGAATTCCCCGCTTCGAATTCTTCATAACCTTCGATGCAAATCTTCATAACTTCTTCGCATCGAACCTTTAATATTTACGGACTAACTTGAATAATTCATGAGGTGAAATAATGGCAATATCACGAACAACACGCTTAAATTGGATATTGGATGCCGGTGTATTTATCACGGCACTGGTGGCAGGCTTCTCGGGCCTATATTTCTTATATGTCCCGGTTGGCGGCTACCAAGGCGGGAAGAATCCGCTGTATGACGTTACGGTTTTGTTCAGCCGCTCCACATGGGATGACCTTCATTTGTGGGGTGGGGTGGCGATGATCTTGATTGCTACGATCCATCTCCTTTATCACTGGGATTGGGTTGTGATGATGACCAAGAAGATCTGGAATCAAATTCGATCCGGGAAGTCGAATATGTCCCGAGGCGCAAAGAATAACTTGGCAGTCAACCTGGTTATCGCCACGAGTTTCCTGCTTGTCTCGATCTCGGGAATTTATTTCCTCTTCGGTCCTACGGGAGGCTATCAGGGCGGCGCTAATGCGAATTGGGATATTGGGTTTCTTTTCAGCCGAGCAATCTGGGATCTCATTCATACATGGTCGGGTGTTACCTTGTTCATCGGCGCTGGTTTCCATTTCCTCATCCATTGGAAGTGGATAAAGAAGGTTACGAATCGATTTTTCCAATCCCAACAGTCCGTAGTGCGCCACGGCGTATGAGTCGGGATAAGAATCTGAGTTTCTAGAACGCCAAAATATAAATAATTCAAAAAGGAGAGTTAATCATGTTACAGAAAATCGTTGTTGGAACACTAGTAGCTGCTTTATCAGGAGTACTGATCGTTGGTGCGATCAATCGGACAGTAGCCAAAAGCGAACAGGTTGCGCAGGACCAAGAAGCACATTCTGATCCGTTGGCCCGAAAAGAAAGTCAAGAGCTGTGGCAGCAAAACCCAGGTCAGCAGGGTCAGGGAAATCAAGCCGCTTATGGCGAAACGGACACGCTGGAAAGTGTAGCGAGGGGGGGAGGCCAGGGTCGATTAAGTAATGAATCCAGCGGCAATTGGCTCGAGGATACGAGCAGAGGCGGCGAGGGGTCAGCATCCGTTGATGAATGGCTTGAAGTGGTCGGCACTGTTGTTTCCATGAATGAAGAAGAGCTGGTCCTGCAGCTTCAAGACGGCCAGGAGATGATCGTCGAATGTAAATCCTGGACCTATGCCCTCGAGTTGGGATTTACTACGGAAATCGGCAACGAATTAAAACTGTACGGTTTCTATGAAGGCGATGAGTTCGAGATTGGTGGATTCGAGGACCTGACTACGCAGCTATTAACTATGGTCCGTGAGGAGAGCGGTCGTCCTTTTTGGGCAGGGGGTTCAGGTAGAGGGGCGTAAGTAGAACGGTTTCAAGGATTTTGTGTTGGTTTCAATGAGAAGGGTGGAAGCAAACGCTTCCACCCAAATTTTCTTAATTCAGCTTTTCCATGTAGGACAGACGCCGGAATGGTTAAACCAGAGTTTCTTGCCGAAGGCGGGAATCTTACCGAGAGATGTCGCCAAAATTCATAATCCCTACTATTTCTTGTTCCAGAGCGGTCAGTAGGATAGGCTGCTCCCGCCGATAAACTCGCGCAAAACTGAGTCAAGGGGTATGGGTGACTCATCTTCCACAGGCTTAACCTCATTTAGCACGCGCCGGATCCTGGAGGCTCGCTTATATGCATCCTCGCGCAGAGGATCATCGCGGTACTTCGCCTCCCACTCCTCAAATTTACCCAATAGGCGATGTCGATAAATCGCTAATTCATAGGGCATTGCGCTGTTGATGATCACGTCGACGCTGCCAATATTGGGGATGATATTGCGAAGCTCGCTTGCCCGGACGTAGTGCCAATGCTGAAGTGTCCGCTCTGGATCATAAGCGCGATGGTCTGCATCTCTTAGCATCCTGCGGATAAGGCGTAAATCAGCCCATCGTACGTATTCGTTGTCGTCCCCTCGCATTTGAAGCAGCGGTTCGAGGTAGATCGCGAATTTCTGTGCGCTTGAGATGCCTTCAGTCATGGGAGGATAAAGACCATGGAGACTGTCCAACAGGAGAATTTCATTCTCTTCCAGCTTCATCGGAGTCTGGTCTAGAATTCGGCGGCCCGCTTTGAAGTCGTAATATGGGATCAGCACTTCATCACCGCGAATTAAAGCTTGCAAGTGATCATTTATTAGCTGCAGGTCGAGCGCCTGTGGTGTTTCAAAGTCGTAATCGCCGAATTCGTCCTGCGGATGCTCTTCAAGGTCGAAGAAATAATTATCCACGTTCAGGGCACGAAATTGGAGTCCCTGCTTCTTCAAGCGCTGTTCAATCTTGATCGTTGTTGTGGTTTT
Source organism: uncultured Anaerolineales bacterium (assembly GCA_965195195.1). Classification (GTDB taxonomy): domain Bacteria; phylum Chloroflexota; class Anaerolineae; order Anaerolineales; family E44-bin32; genus E44-bin32. The sequence goes on from CBDAFF010000060.1 coordinate 11,237, forward strand.
GCCAGAAGATGATGGGCCGCTGATGATCACCAGCTTTAGGTCATCCTTACGTTCGGCGATCATCTGGGAAGCAGTCTCGACGTTATCATTGTAGGCGGATTCAGACTCATGGACGATTTGAGGGAATTCATCTGCCAGGATCCGTGTATTTAAGGCGGAAATTGTGTGCAGGTTGAGCTTTACCGCCCAATCAAGGACATACCAAACCTTACGCCAGGGTATGTTATCTCCGTGAGTCGAAGCCCGTTTGCCAGCCTCCCGTCGAGATCTATTTCGATCTTCACGATAAAGGATATACGCCTTGGAGACTTGAGCGTGGCCATTCTCGATCAACGTTTTTTCTACTGCGTCCTGGATCTCTTCGATATGAGGGGTGTGCCCCTCCGGTAGGTTCTCATGAAGATATTCGACAACTTTCTCGGCAAGCCATTTGGCGCGCTCACGATCGCGCCCGCCAACTGAGACTGCTGCGCGATAGATGGCGTTGTCGATTCGCTCCTGATTGAAGGGCACGATGGCGCCACTTCGTTTAATTACAGCTTGGAATTCATTTTTTGCCATTTGCACTCTTCCTGTTTCTGTTTCGACGGAGCACTAGGGAAATAATAATTTGTGCTCCTATATTTATAGCTTGATCGTCCATGAATTTCCAGGGATGGAACTCCTCTAGGTGCGCAGTAAAATGCACTCTCTACTCTCGTTTTAAGTGGGTCATGCAATAGGCAATCAGACGACCTTTTCTGCAAATCCAAGAGGGATAATATATAACGGATGATGCGCCAGCGGGAGCTGCAAGACTTCGCTCACTTGAGCTTCATAGAAAGCTCCAACAGGAACGCCGTGAAGCCCGAGGGCTGTTGCCTGTAATAAGATGTTCTGGGCGGCATGACCGGCTTCGAGGTAGACGTACTGAGGCGAGCGTTCTTTTCCATATTTTGTTTCGATCCTGCTGAATACCGCCGTCAGGAGCAATGTCGCCGGAGCTTGAGCGACACATTCCTGCCCCAGCGCGGCGCTGCTCAGCGAGGAGCGCATGTCACCCTCAACGTGCGGCTCCAGCCGGTGGCTTTTTGGGCCATAATGGTATACGCCTTCTTCTATGACCAGGTAAAGTTCGAGCGGGTACAGCGCACCAGCGGATGGGACCGTGCGCTGACCGAGCGCATCGCGAAGGCCCTGACCGGACCAAAGAAGTTGTCCAAGTTGTTCCAGCGAGAGGGGTTGTTTCGTAAAGCTGCGCACGGATACTCGTTTTCCTATTGCCTGTTCTAGCGAGATAGATCCCTTGGAGCTGGGTTTTGGGAGTTCGATAGATTTCAATAACATACAACCCTCCCGGAAAGATGGATCCCTCAAGTTGTCTGCAAAATTAATATACCATCGGTGCTCAGGCTCAATTAAGTTCGAAACGCGCACTGTTACACAAGATATCACAAATAGGCATCTAGATATTGTATTTGACATCTGGAGTTCGAGGAACCCCGGGGAGATGTGATTGTTGCCTCATAAATATTAAGGAAGGCTTGAGTAGAACGTATAGCCCTGGAATGGTATCGGCTAACCTAGGGATTGAGAATGGCTCTGATGCAACGACCATCTATCTGTGATCTAAAATTAACTGGCGATATTCTCTATGGCGCCCTACGTACTTACACTTGCAGCTTAGCGCATAGCGTTATATAATTATTGTATGATCAAGTCGATCCGAGATGCGGAGACTGAAAAATTATTTCGTCGGGAGCGCTCGCGCAAATTACCCCCGGACATTCAGCAGCCAGCCTATCGCAAGCTCCGATTTCTTCATAACGCTCAAGATCTGAATGATCTTCGCATCCCGCCTTCTAATCGACTCGAGAAATTGAAAGGAGATCGGCAGGGTAAACATAGCATCAGGATCAATGATCGCTGGCGGATTTGTTTTAAATGGAGAAATAGTGATGCTTATGAAGTTGAAGTTGTTGACTATCACTGAGGAGATGTGTAATGGGTAAAATCGAACGCTTGGCACCCGTGCACCCAGGTGAGGTGTTGTTTGAGGATTTTCTAAAGCCGATGGAGTTGAGTCAGAATCGTCTGGCGTTATCCATCGGTGTGCACCCTCGTCGTATCAATGAAATCGTATTAGGAAAGCGAGGGATCACTGCGGATACTGCATTGCGGCTAGCGAAATTCTTTGGAACCAGTCCAGACGTGTGGCTCGGGTTGCAAAAGGATTATGAACTCGATGTTGCCATGGACGAGATGGGGGATCGAATTGAGCGAGAAGTCCGGACCTATGCTTCGATCCAAACATAGCGCCAGCTAATATTTCTCAGGAGTGACCTAGCGCGGTGCGTAAAAATAATGGACGTAACTAAGCAAGACTGCTCAGCTCGAGACGATTCCCCGTAAGAATCACGAAATGAACCCTGTCTGAATATAGAAGGGGATATTCTCGAGGGTCATTAAACTTCGAGAAGCATGGTGCATTATGGTTGATTTTTCTGATAAGGTAGTCGTGATCACAGGAGCGGCTGGAAATCTCGGAAGCGCTGTGGTTCGTGCATTTGAAGCTCAAGGGGCGAGTTTGGTCCTTCTGGATCGGAAAGAGGGCCGGCTTCAGGAGATCTTCCCTGCAATTTCAGGGTTGAATAAACACCTCCTGGTTGACGGGGTTGATATGACCTCCAAAGAATCGGTCGACGACGCTTTCTCAAAGGCTTTAGCACTTCAGGGCCACGTTGATGTCTTGGTCAATACTGTCGGCGGATATCGAGCAGGGACCCCGGTTCATGAGACTGCGGTGGAAACGATGGAGTTCTTGATGGATTTGAATGCCCGGACAACCTTTCTGAGTTGCCAGGCAGCCGTCCCGCACATGTTGAAAGCAGGGAGCGGAAAGATCATCAATATCGGCGCTCGTCAAGGCACGAAAGGCTTGGCCAAAGCCGGTGTGTATGCGATGTCGAAGAGCGCTGTACTGAGGTTGACTGAAAGTCTATCCGCTGAGCTCAAGCGCGAAGGCATCAATGTAAACGCAGTGCTCCCCGGAACTATTGATACACCCGCGAATCGAAAGGCGATGCCGGATGCGGACCTCTCCCGCTGGGTAACTCCACAGGCGATTAGCGAGGTCATCCTTTTCCTTGCCTCGGATTCAGCCAGTGCAGTTCATGGCGCACTAATACCGGTCTTTGGGACCGGATGAAATATTAATCCGTTTGGATCTCTCGAATCTTTGAGCAGGAGTGTTCTCGTGGCAGACTTGAAATCCTTGAATGAGCTCGGCCAGTCTATCTGGTATGACAATATCCGCAGGGCTTTGCTGGAGTCCGGCGAATTCGGCAAAATGTTCAAATCCGGTGTAACCGGCGTGACATCAAACCCATCGATCTTTGAAAAAGCGATCGCTGGAAGTTCCGATTACGACGAGGTGCTCGAACCTCTCTTGACCGCGGGTTTACCCGTAAAAAAGATCTATGAAACGCTGGCCATCGAAGATATTCAGCGAACGGCAGATTTGCTGCACACAATCTATGCCGACACAGATGGCAAAGATGGTTTTGTAAGTATTGAGGTCAGCCCTGAGCTGGCGAATGATACCGAGGGGACGATTGCAGAAGCTCGTCGGCTTTACGCAGAGGTGGATCGGCCAAATGTGATGATCAAGGTTCCTGTGACCAGTGCGGGCATCCCGGCGATAGAGACATTGATTGGAGAAGGCATCAATGTGAATGTGACTCTGATTTTCTCGCTGGCTTCTTATGAAGAAGCCGCAGAAGCTTACATCAAGGGGTTGGTTACCTTTGATCGTCGCGGAGGGGATCTAGGCCACGTTGCTTCAGTCGCATCGTTTTTTGTAAGTCGAGTGGATACTGCAGTTGATCGCGCATTGGATGAAAAGGGAGCGGAATCGCTGCAAGGGAAGATTGCCGTAGCAAACGCAAAGGTAGCCTATGCTCGTTTCAAGGAGATATTCTCGGGTGAACGATGGAAGGCTCTGGCGGAGAAGGGTGCCTGGGTGCAGCGCCCGTTGTGGGCGAGCACGAGTACGAAGAACCCGGCTTACGCCGACACGCTTTATGTAGATTCTCTCATCGGACCAGATACTGTGAACACCGTTCCACCGGCTACACTCGATGCTTTCATAGATCATGGGATGATCGCGCTCACCCTGGAACATGATCTTGAGGCTGCTAAGGTGGAGCTTCAACAGCTCTCCGAACTCGGCATCGATATTGATGAAATTACAGATCAGCTTTTGAGAGAGGGTGTAGATGCTTTCGCAAAGGCTTTCCGAGCGATGCTCACCAGCATCGAGGGAAGACGTGGAGATGCACATGAAGAGTGAAACTATCCACTTTGAACTCGGTGGAACCTCAAACGCCCTGGAGCAGGGCTTAGCGATAGTACAGGAACAGGACATTCTCAAACGGCTCTGGAAACACGATCACACCGTTTGGAAATCTGAACCAAATGAGATTGCCAACCGCCTCGGCTGGCTTCATACGCCTGCCGAGATGAAGGAAGTCGTTCCGGAAATCAAGAGATTCGCGGATGAAATTCGTGAATCTGGGTTTCAATATGTCGTCCTGCTTGGGATGGGCGGCTCAAGTCTCGCCCCTGATGTGTTTCAGACGACCTTCGGCAGCGCAGATCGTTCTCCTGAATTATTCGTTCTCGATAGCACCGACCCTGGCGCCATTCTCAACCTTGTCGCGAAGATTGATATTGCGAAAACGATATTTATCGTCTCCACGAAATCCGGCTCGACCGTAGAGACACTCTCGCTTTTCAAATACATGTACACGAAAATCGCTAGCGCTGTAGGGGTGGAACAAGCAGGGATGCATTTTGTCGCCATCACGGATCCCGGAAGTAATCTCGAAAAACTAGCTAAGAAGGTCCACTTCCGCCGCATCTATCTCAACAACCCGGATATCGGTGGGCGCTATTCGGCGCTCTCCTATTTCGGGATGGTTCCCGCTGCGCTTATTGGCATGGACATCGATGAGTTAGTGGACCGGGCGCTTTCCGTCGCTCGTGCGAGCGGCGAAGAGGCCAATGTAAATGAAGTTCCTGCAGCCAAGCTTGGCGTTGCTCTCGGGGAGCTCGCCAAAGCGGGGCGGGATAAACTTACGTTCATCATCTCACCAAACGTCGAGAGCTTCGGAGATTGGGTTGAGCAATTGATAGCGGAGAGTACGGGCAAAGAAGGGAAGGGTATACTGCCCGTCGTGGGGGAGAAACTTGCCGCACCGCACACCTATGGGGATGATCGAGTATTTGTTTGGCTCCATCTTAAAGAAGACGACTCTTTTTCCAAGACGTTTGAATCGCTCATCGAGCTAGGTCATCCTGTAATCGAGATTATTCTGGGGGATATCTACGACATCGGTGGGCAATTCTTTATTTGGGAGATGGCCACGGTGGTAGCAGGACAACGCCTGGGCATCAATCCGTTCGATCAGCCAAACGTGGAATCCGCAAAAGTGAAAGCCCGTGAGATGATGGCTGCTTATCAGGAGCAGGGTCAACTGCCCGCTGAAGCGCCGCTTTTTGATGTTGACGGGATCAAGGTTTATTCAATCGGGTCTGGTATAAGCTTTCCTACCGAAGAACCCTCGTTGAAGGAGATTTTCAACGGTTTCCTGGGCGCCGCAGATCCTGGCGCATATTTCACCGTGCAGGCTTACTTGCCTGACACTGCTGAAACGAATCAAGCATTGAGTGTCCTGCGCCATGGACTGCGGGATCGGACCGGGTTTGCGACAACACTCGGTTTCGGCCCACGCTTCTTGCACTCAACCGGTCAAATGCATAAAGGCGACGGTGGCAACGGATTGTTCATTCAAATCACATCAGACAAGGCGAGGGATCTGGCGATACCCGACGAAGCCGGAGCCGATGAATCATCCATCTCCTTCGGCGTTCTTATTCAAGCGCAAGCGCTTGGGGATCGTCGTGCTTTGCATGAAGAGGGTAGGAAAGTGATCCGCTTCCATCTGGATGGAGATGTTCAGGGCGGCATCCAGAAATTAACGGCCGCCGTAACTGAGAGAGAGAGCGAATGAAATCCGGTGTTGCTCCTTGGCAAGCGGGATGGTTTATTGTGATGCGCATAGCCGCGTTTGAGATCCACCGATGATCGAAGCCGTAATTTTCGATCTCGATGGCACGCTTGTTCAGACCGAAAAGCTGAAGGCGATCTCATATGCACGCGCGGTCACCGATCTTTGCCCACATGATGTTGAGGAAAAGCAGGTAATCGAAGCATTTAGTGATGTTGTTGGACTGCCGAGGCGTGAGGTTGCGCAGGCTTTGGTTGAAAAGTTTGACCTCTCGGCTCGCGCATCGGAGCGGATGAAGGAATTCGGGGTAAGCGCCGACTGGCAGGTGTTTGTCCAGATCCGCCTTCAGCACTATGGGAGAATGCTGCAGGATTCGGACTTGATTCTGGACCATGAATGGCCGCATAATTTGGCCGTTCTCGAGGAGGCCAGGAACGCAAGCTGCAAGACTGCATTGGCGACGATGTCGAGATGCCCTCAAGCAGCTCGGGTTCTGGAGATTCTTAAGCTGCAGGATGCGTTTGATTTCATCGCTACTCGTGATGATGTAGAAAGAGGGAAGCCCGATCCCGAGATCTATCATCTTGTCGCCAGCGAATTGGGGGTACCGAGTGAGCGCTGTGTTGTATTGGAGGATTCACCCGCCGGTGTTCGCGCTGCAGTAGCAGCGGGCATGTGGTGTGTGGCTGTCACTACATCTTTCACGAAAGAAGGGGTGCACGCGCTGGGGTTACTTGAAGAACGGTGGATCGTTGATGATCCAAGCCGGGCAGCAGGTGTAGTCAGGGAAATGATTATCGAGCGACAAAAAGAGAGATGACCGGATATGGCAAACGATAGAGATACACTGAAGAAAATGGCAGGTGAGAAGGCCGTCGACAACGTCGAATCAGGCATGGTGGTAGGTTTAGGGTACGGCAGTACGGCAATACATGCCTTGCGGTTGATCGGTGAGCTGATTCGCCGGGGAGAGCTGGAAGGAATTCAGGCGATCCCTACGGCTGATTTAATCGCCGAGGAAGCCCGTAGGGCGGGGATCCCCCTAACCTCTCTGGAGGAACATCCCCGAATCGACGTTACGATTGATGGTGCGGATGAAGTCGATCCTGAATTGAATCTGATTAAAGGCGGCGGTGGTGCATTATTGCGCGAGAAGATTGTCGCACAGGCATCCTCGCTTTATATCATCGTGGTCGATGAGCAAAAACTTTCTCCGGCTCTTGGAACGAACTTCGATCTTCCAATCGAAATCGTCCCCTTTGGGCGGCGTCCCCTGGAAGAGTATTTGCGATCCCTCGGTGCTGACCCACAAGTGCGCACGAAGAAGGATGGCAAATCATTTGTCACGGATAGCGGGAACTACATCCTCGATTGTCATTTTGGAACGATCGATGATTCCTACGCCTTGTCTGCAGAGCTAAAAAAGAGGGCGGGGATCGTCGAGCACGGGCTTTTCCTCGATCTTGCGAGCGAAGTAATCATCGCCGCGGGGGATGGGATTCGTTCACTAAAAAGAGATTAAAGAAAGCAGGGTTATAAGCATGCAAGTAGGGATGGTTGGACTGGGAAAAATGGGCGGCAATATGACCTCCCGTCTATTGAAGGGTGGGCACGAGGTAGTAGTAATCGATCGCAATCAGGCTGCAATTAACAAAGCGGAGTCAGAAGGCGCAGATGGCGCCGACTCACTCGAGGGTTTGGTGGGCAAACTTAAAACCCCGCGGACTGTATGGATCATGGTCCAGGCGGGTGATCCAACCGAGTCGCTTCTGAACGAGCTGGGGGAGCTGCTCACAGAAGGCGATACTGTGATAGATGGTGGCAACAGCAATTATAAGGACACTCAGCGCAGGGCGGTTGAGCTGAAAGAAAAAGGGATCTCATTGGTGGACGTCGGCACCAGCGGGGGGATCTGGGGACTTGCCGAGGGTTACAGCATGATGATCGGTGGAGAAGCATCCAAGGTGAAACAGCTTCAATCGATCTTCGAAACCCTCGCCCCTGGAGAGAACACGGGCTGGGGTCGTGTCGGTTCCAACGGCGCGGGTCATTTTGTAAAAATGGTTCATAACGGAATTGAATACGGCTTGATGCAGGCTTACGCCGAGGGCTTTGAGATCATGAGAGCCAAAGAGGAGTATGACCTGGATTTGTACAATATCGCTGAGATTTGGCGTTTTGGAAGCGTGGTGCGTTCCTGGTTGCTCGATCTCACCGCGGAAGCTCTGAAGGATGATGCAGACTTATCCGATGTGAAGGACTGGGTTGCAGATAGCGGTGAAGGCCGGTGGACGGTTGCAGAGGCTATCGACCTGGATATCCCCGCTCCGGTCATTACGCTTTCGCTCATGATGCGCCTGGTAAGCCGGCAAGATGAGCGTTATTCGGCGAAGCTCCTGGCGGCGATACGCAATCAGTTTGGTGGACACGCGATCAAGCGAGAGGACGAATCCTGAGGCTGGAGTGTACGGGAAGCGGTCCGCTGGAGGACGATGAATGAGTCTGGGTAAAAAAGGAGCAAACTCAACGAGCATTGTGATATTCGGGGCCTCTGGTGATCTTACCGCTCGCAAATTGGTCCCGGCGCTATTTAATCAGTATCGAAAAGGACGGCTGCCGAAAGATTTCCAAATTGTAGGAACTGCCCGGAGCGAGATCAGCCATGAACAGTTCCGAGAGAAGATGCGCCGAGGTGTGGAGGAGCTGGCGAATTTTGAGTGCCCGAAACAGGAGTGGATGGACTTTTCACAGAGACTCAGCTACTTACGGGGTGATATCAAGAAAAGCGCAGACTACGCGGCGATGGATAGTTTTCTTCAAGAGCTCGAGGGTGGGCCAGCGAATCGCCTGTACTACCTCGCAACTGCTCCGTCGCTGTTTCCAGTTGTCGTTCAGGAATTGGGGAAAGCGGGCATGGCGCACGAACGTGATGGTTGGCGGCGCATCATCATCGAAAAGCCATTTGGCAGAGATTCAAAAAGCGCTCTCGAACTAAACAGCGTGGTCCATTCGGTCTTCAACGAGCAGCAGGTATACCGAATCGACCATTATCTTGGGAAAGAGACGGCGCAGAACATTCTGTATTTCCGCTTCCTCAATACCATCTTTGAACCGACTTGGAACCGGAATTACATCAGCCATGTTCAACTCACCGTGGCGGAAGACGTTGATGTGCAGCATCGCGCTGGGTATTACGATAAAGCGGGAGTCGTGCGGGATATGTTCCAGAACCACCTGCTGCAGCTGCTCACGTTGGTCGCAATGGAGCCGCCGGCGACGTTCGCCGCGGATGCGGTGCGCAACGAGAAGGTGAAAGTCCTCCAGGCTGTACGACCCATCAGGATTGAAGATACGATTCGTGGTCAATATGCGGGTTATTGTCAGGCTGAAGGGGTTGCTGATGGTTCTCAAACCCCAACCTACGCCGCCTTGAAGCTCTATATCGACAACTGGCGCTGGCAGAGTGTGCCCTTTTACCTGCGGTCGGGAAAAGCGTTGCAACATAAGACGAGCGAGGTAGTAGTCGAGTTCAAGTCGCCACCGCACGTGATGTTCCCGCTCCCGGAAGGCTACGAGCTGAACCAGAATTTCCTATCCCTCTGCATTCAACCGGATGAGGGCATCCATCTGCGTTTCGAGACGAAGGTGCCCGACACGCAGCAGGAGACGCGTTCCGTCGAGATGGACTTCCATTACCGAGACTCGTTTGGTGGTGAACCCCTCCCGGATGCTTATGAGCCCTTGCTTCTGGACGCACTGGAGGGGGATGCGTCACTGTTCACCCGCAGCGATGAAATCGAAGCCGCCTGGGGGATTATCGATCCCGTCTTGAAAGCCTGGGAAGATGCCTCGCCTGCTCGTGGGGTGGAAACGTATGGTCGAGGGACCTGGGGACCGACAGAAGCCGAGGCATTTATTCAAAGAGACGGTTTTACGTGGCGCTTTGGGTGTTCGGACAGCGAACAGTAGACCCAAGATCGTATCCTACCTTTTAATTCTGTGAGTTGGCTCTAAGTTCGCAATTAGATCGATCGCCTTCTCAAGATAAAGAGACCTCGCTCCCTCGATGACAGCATGGTTCTGGATGAGCAAGGTCTCTCAGTACATTAATTGAGCGATCGGTGCTACTGCAGCAACTCAAAGGTCACGGTTACGCGGGCGTTGACAGAGATCTGGCCGGGGGCGAATGCGCCGTCGAAATCCGCAGAGGGTCCAGATGCGTTCTGCACGACGTTCTGCGACATCCCTGCGGAGCGTGAACCCCACCAACCATAACCGTACCAGGACCACCAGCCGACGTGGTCTTCATAAATTGACTTTGCGTTGCCGACGGAGTTCGAGAGCACACCAGCCATCGCCTCAGCTTTCTCGCTAGCAGCCTGAACGGCTAAGGCCCGCGCCTGGTCTCGATATTTCCGCAGTTCTGATGTACGGAAATCGATCCCGTGGACATTAGTGGCCCCGGCTTCGGTGACAGCCGTCAATAAATCCTCGAACACATCAATATCACGCAGGATGACGACAATCGTGCGGCGCACATAATACCCGGTGATATCCGTGTAGGGGTAGGAGTCTTCATGCCTGGGCTCGATGCTGATGTAATCTGTTTGGATGTCCTTCGCCGCAACTGAATAGCGTTTGGTAATGTTGATGACCTCCTGAACGTTGCTGTCATTTCTTCTTTTCGCCACGCTAAGCTCCCGATGGAAATTTTCCACGCCTAACGTGATAAGAACCTCATCGGGGACTACCTTCACGACGGCTTCTCCGGAGACCGTTATCACTCCGGGGTCTGTCTCTACCTGAGTGGGCAGGCCAACCGCGCCTACGAGAAAAACGGCACATACAACTGCTAGAATCAATCCCGGCGCTTGTTTCATCGTTCGAACCTCCTTACTAAGTGAGTATTCTCGTCTGTGTGCCAACACTTGGAGATCAGCTATCTTTATGAGCGCGTGCGGCAACTGTAGGTATACCGATGCTCTGTGTCCTGGTCCCGCCCGAACTGAGGCAATTCGGCGTCAAGTTCATGGCAAATGGCGCAACACTTTAGAGGTATCTAATGTGGTTATTTCGCATCCTTGTACATATAGAGCGAGTAGAATATGTATGAATGAACCCTTATTCAATCACGTGCTGGAATAGACACCGCACAAACAATTCCTATCGCGAACCACGCGCATGCCTCCGATGATAGCTTGCAGGGACGGGTAAAATAAAGCAGGTTTGGCATCTTGCGCTTGACGTGGGATAAAATTGGGGGCTCGTTGAAATGCGTTAGGTTTTACTGGGCGAGGCTGTGTGGTGGATCGATACATTTTATTTTTGAAAATGTGGAAAGGCTAGGGTCCCATGGTTGAGATCCATCTTTACGGAAAACTCAGACGGTATGCGCCTGGTAGCAGTCCTTCAAGCGATAGTGTGATCGTCGTCGATCCAATAGAGGATGAAACAATTGAAGCGCTTCTTGAGCGGTTAGGAATAGGGGCAAACGAGATCCATCATATTTTTCTCAACTCGAAGTTGCTCGCTACTCACAGTACGATGGCAAAATGGTTGGGCTATCAGCAGGTCCGAGATTCTCCATTTGACTGGAACTTGAAAGTGGCGGTGACGGAAGGCGATCGTATCGGTTTATTCGGGGAAGATATGGCGACTCTCGTTGTCTAATTCATCATAAGAAATTGACTGCATCTCTTCAGGGCATAGGGAGTAACCCAACGCGGCATCATCCGGGCAGCGAAGAAAAGAAGGGGCGAGAAAAATCTCGCCCCTTCTTAGTGCTCATCGCCGGATAAAGTATTTCTCTCTTCCTGCTATCCCCCCGCAATCGCCGGGGCGAAAGCAATCCGATCGCCGTCTTCGACGATCTCATCCAGCTCTGCTTGTACGTGATTACGAATTACGATTTTCACTTCCCCAGCGGGAACCCCCAATATCTGCATCAGATCCGCGGGGGTGGCGCCAGGATCAATTTCTATATACTTGGGGAGCCACCCACTGGCAGATCCGGTAGATACTTCCTCAGTGTCGCAAAAACCGTGACCTCAACGTGCATCTCCGCTAATCTTCATGCACCCAAGCGTACACCTTATCCAGTTCCTCGTCCGCCATGGACCAGACCACATCGTGCGGAGGCAGTTTCTCATAGCGCATGAATTCTGGCAGACGGTCATCCTCTTTGGTGAAGCCGGCTCGCTCGTTGAATAGGCGCTCCATCTTGATGACCTCTTTGCCCAGTGCGATCGCGTCATCGCCGGTGAGATCCATGCCCATTACACCAGCGACCGAATCGACCATACCCTCAAAGCCCGTCTGAATATCAAGGACCGGGAAAGCGATGAATAGGCAGTAGCCGCTGCTGTCGATAAAGGCTGTTGATGCTTGGAAGGCGAGTGATAAATCCGCCTTGCCTTCATCTGTCAGGGGATCGAGTTTGCCGCTGACGCCGGCGATCTCAGGAGCGATGGTGTAGCCGGAGGTGTGATCTGCTCCCATAGTCGAAGTGGCGTAGGTTACACCGATGCCCTTGATGGCTCGCGGTTCGTAGGCTGGCATCGACTGACCTTTAACCGTCGGTACCCGGTGAACGCCGAAAGCCTTAGCTGTGGCTTCTACTCCCTGACCGAGTATACGGCCCAGGGGTGTCTTATTGCGGATCTCATCGAACAGCTTCAAAGCCCCTTCTGCGTCCCCGAACTCGAGCAACCCGCCTTCCATCGCAATCGCGATTGAATTACCAGCCTCGATTGTATCCAGACCTAGGTCGTTACATTCCCGTGTCATTCGAGCGATGATGTCCAGATCATCGATCCCGCAATTGGCGCCTAAAGCCCAGGCGGTCTCGTACTCAAGGCATGAGACTAACGCCTCACCTGATTCATCGGGGTAGATATTAGAGCACTGGATAATGCATCCCGGATGGCATCCGTGACCTGTCATCCCTTTCCCATCCCGCTTCTCCACTACCTCGGCAATCGCTTCGCCGGAGATCTTCGCCGCGCCTTCAAATTGGCCGGAACTGAAGTTGCGCGTTGGCAGGCCTCCTGCCTCGTTGATGATATTCATCAAGACATCGGTGCCGTATGCATTCAACCCGCCGTCTTTCTTGGTTAGCCCATGCTCCTGGATAGCATCAGCTAATTTCTTCCTGCCCTCTTCAAAGAGCTCCGTGTTGGCTATCTCCACACCCGGTCCGTCTTGGTCATCGATCACGATTGCCTTAATGCCGCGTACGCCAATGACCGCGCCCAAGCCGCCGCGTCCAGCGTAGCGACCGGGTTTGTTCTCCGGATCGTTGACGGAGATGCCGGCGTTGGAGAGTTTCATCTCGCCAGCCTGACCGATCCCGATCACAGCTGTCTTGGGATAATCCTTCCAAAGGATCTCATCGATCTCATACATCCCTTTTCCCATGAGATCAGAGGCGTCTTTAAACTCCACGCCATCCTTGGTGATCACCAGGTAGTACCACTGATCCTTTGCGGGAGTTCCCTCCAGGATAATGGCTGCCAGACCGAGCTTGGCGATTTTTTGACCTGAGAGACCACCTGCATTGCTCTCTTTGATCGTCCCCGTTAGAGGGCTTTTTCCTCCAAAAGAGGTGCGGCCGCTGCTGGGTGCAGCAGGCGTCCCAGTGACCCATCCCGGTGCGATGACCACCTTGTTATTGGGCCCTAAGGGATGGCAGGCGGGGTCGACCTCATCAAAAACGATGGCCGATGTCATCCCTCTCCCACCCCACTTTGCCCACTTTTTAGGTACATCTTTATAAGTGGCTTTCAGGTTCGACATATTGATGCGTAAAAATTTTCTTGTCATCATTCCCTCCCGTTTTTTATGCTCGAGGTTGGTTATTCCTCAGTTGTCGAATAAATGTTATGTACGGCGCCTTTTTCGTTCAGAGCTCGCACCAAGGCTTCTGACATACGGACGCCGTCACGATATTGATAAGGCCACATGTGTTGGATAGAAAAAATTCCTACATGGTCGCCATCAAACAACGGCTCTTCACGGGCTGCGTCAAGTCCCGGAACATCGCAGAGAATGGCATTCCTAAAAATGTAACCTTTTTCCTCAGCGGAAATCGCTAGCTTATCTTGCAAGTCACCGATGGTTGGGTCTCCATCGAGCATAATTTTGGTTTGGGCTACATGATGACCGCCGGCATATTTCGCAATATCACCATAAAGAGCAACGTGCACCGTGATAGAAGGCATCAATCGTTCCGATTAATTTTAGTAACGTTTGCTGTTCAAATAAACTCCTCAGCAACCCTCCTTGAAAAAGCCCCAGTTTTACTACCGGGATCAACGTTCTTAAAAGGAATTGCCGTAAATTTCGGATAACCGTCTTGTTACTTTATATGGTATAGGAAAAACTAATAGTGTCAAGTAAAAAGAACGGATATAGCCGTTGAATAATATACCTAAGGCATTGATTGCCCGCTATTCAGCAGGAATGTCACAAATAAAGTACAAATGGAGCGATTGATGATGCGTTCAGAAATAAAAAATCCCCTCGATAATTGCTGTTCGTGTCTTAATGGGTATTTCAGCGTCCGTTCTGTCAGACTTCCCTTGAACCACTCCGCGTTAAAGTGGTGACCAGCTGCTCCATCTCCCGGGCTGCAGCAAGATACAGGCAGAGCAATGGAGCTATGCTCCATGACCGTCTTGTTCCTACACTTCGGAGAAGGTAGATTGTTGCAGGGGTGATCAGAGGTGAGGAATCCCGGTGGGGAGTGCTAGGACTACAGTTGTACCCGGATTTCCTGAGCCATCCCAATCTGGTGAGGGGCTGAGGAGTTGAATCTGGCCGCCGTGGGCATCCATTATGGCGCGTGCGATGGAAAGGCCCAGGCCGCTTCCGCCATAGTCTCTCGAGCGGGAATAATCCGCTCGATAGAAGCGTTCAAAAACGTGGGGGAGGTCTTCAGCAGGCACCCCCGGACCTCGATCTTGCACCCAAATCACGACATGTGGGCCGGACCGTAACGCTGGCTTGAACGCCTCATCCATAAGTGATGCAGGGTAACTCCCACCGTTGGGGGTTGTACCCTGTTTCTTTCGGTTGGCATCTCGCAATGTCACGAGTATTCGTTCATCGGTGGGAGAATGCTTGAGTGCGTTATCCAGAATATTGGTGAGCACCTGGTCGATGCGATCATGATCCGCGGTCACCATGATCGGTGTTTTGGGAAGTTCCATTTGGATCTGTACTCTGCGTCTCACCGCTTCAGGAGAAAGCTTAGTCTTCGTATTCTCGAGTATTTTTCTGAGATCGAGACTTTCTAGTTTGAGTTTCATTCCCCCGGCATCGACTCGGGTGAGGGTGAGCAAGTCATTTGTCATGCGAATGAGCCTGTCGGTTTCTCTCTCTATCGAGTTGAGGAAGCGATCCCTCACCTCGGGATCTTCGACCGCTCCATCTTGCAGCGATTCCGTCAATCCTTTTATCGCTGTTAGAGGGGTGCGGAGTTCGTGAGAGACGTCGGATATGAACTGAGTGCGCAGTTCCTCGGTTTCCAGTAAACGGTTGCGCATACTGTCGAATGTCCGACTGAGTTGGCCCAATTCGTCAGGCCGCTCGACGGGAATCGGGATATCGAATACACCGGCCTGCATCCCGCGCGCCGCGTCTGCCAGCACATTTACAGGGCGTAAAAGGTTCCGGCTCAAGGAAAAAGCGAGCAAGCTAGCAAGCGGAATGGCGATGCCAACTGCCAAAATGAGTCTCGTGCGCAGATCGGCCAGAACGGCGGTGATGTCTCGCAACGGGTGACCGAGAAGAAGGACGGCCACCGTTTCATCTTGTTGAAGCAGGGGGGTGGCGACGAAAAGCCAGTCCTCATCCTTAATCTTGCCTATGCTGCTGGTGATCTGGCCGCCGAAAGCATCTTGCGTAGCGGGGATCTCCTTATAAGGTTCCAGGTCGAGATCTGCAGACGAGATGACGATTGCCCCCTCCTGGTTAATGAGCAGGAATCGGGTTTCAATTGTGGAGCTGAGTTCGATTGAAAAATCTCGGAGGCTATTCAATTCCGCTTGCGAGAGCGGTGATGCAGCCACGTTTTCGAGGAGGTCGGAGGGAGCGATTACCTGAACATTTAAATTGCCGATGACCTGTTGTTGAATCGCATTGAAGGCCTGTCCGATTTGCGGGTCTGGCTCTTCGATATGCAGTTGAGGTAAGAGGCTCTGCGTGATCACGTGCGCCTGGGAGATAAGGCTGTTTTCTAGTGCGTTCAAGAAATATGATTCAGCGAGAGAGAGCAGCGAGAAACCAGTGATTATCGCGGCGATGAAGATCACTGCTAAGTGGCTGAGCAGGACTTTACTTCTCAAGCTGCGCACCCAGGTAAAAGCGGGATGACGCTGAAGCCGGGATTTCATAGAATTATCAGCAGGCATCGAGTCGATACCCCACACCTCGAACGGTCGCGACCGAGTCGGCGGCGAGCGGATTTGCTTCACGCAAGCGAGCGCGCAGCCTCCGTATGGCTGTGTCTACCGCACGTGTATCACCAAAAAAATCGTAGCCCCATACTGTGGAGATCAACTGCTCCCTGGTCAGAACGTGCCCCTCGTTACGAATTAGGGTTTCAAGGAGATCAAACTCCAGGGCGGAAAGCTCGAGAAGTTGTCCATCCCAGTGCGCCTCATGTTTGTCGAGATTCATCGAGAGCGAACCCTTTTGCAGGGTTGTTTCATTTCTGATCTCCGAAGCTTGAGCTCGGCGCAGCACGGATTTTATGCGCGCGATTAGTTCACGTGTGCTGAAGGGCTTTACAACGTAATCGTCTGCTCCGAGTTCCAGCCCAACGACCCGATCGATTTCCTCATCTCTTGCTGTGAGCATGATAATCGGAATATTGTCTTCCTTGCGGAGGCTTCTACAAACCTCCAAACCGTCGATCCCCGGAAGCATGAGGTCCAGAACGATCAAGTCTGGATGCCGCGCATGTGCGAGTTGAAGCGCTTGTTCTCCATCGCGGGCGACGAGGACTGAGAAGTTAGCTTTCTCCAGGTTATAACGCAGGACATCTATGATTGAGGGCTCATCATCGACAACCAGGATTGTGTACTGTTTGGACTGAGCGGACATTGATATTCCTCAACATCTATTATATATAGTCTTTTGTGACTATTTTGTGACAGCTTTTCGGCAGGATCGATATAGGAAAAGTGGTGGATCACTGGAATTTTGTCTATGAAAATAAGCGAGAAAAAAAATCTGAGTATGCATTACGCTGAGGAAAGGGTCGTATGCCTATTTGGAATAGTTGAGAAGGGAACAAGAGTGGCAATGTGCTTTGCCAACGCTTCGCATAGCCATTTATTGGCCTTTGGCCAGATGGCCAGATAGTATGGATTATTGGGTGGTAGAGAATGATCCGAGAAAATCGAGCTTGGCAAATGCTATGGAGGAGCGACAGATTGTTATTAAAAGCTGCGGTTTACGGCATTCGGATACGAACGTTATGAAATGGTATAGAGTAAACCGTAATATCTCATGATTTAGCTACGCAAAGGAGTGCATCGTATGTGGATCAAACGAAACCAGGTCTTGATGATACTCGGATCGCTCCTGCTGATAACAGCAATCATCAGTGGGTGCCAGTCGGAACCGGAAGTAAAACCTGTCAATACTGAGCCACCAACAATACCTCTTGAAGCGACGAAGGAGGTTGAACAGCCTGTAATTGAACCAACTGAAAGCCCTGAGCCTATTAAGAGTGAGAAGGAGTTTATCCTCACGAGCGAGGTTTTTCTTGAAGGCG
Source organism: uncultured Anaerolineales bacterium (assembly GCA_965195195.1). Lineage (GTDB taxonomy): Bacteria > Chloroflexota > Anaerolineae > Anaerolineales > E44-bin32 > E44-bin32. Next base: position 29,069 of record CBDAFF010000060.1, read on the forward strand.
ATCCGATTCCATCTAAATATGCATGTAATGGGGACGACATTTCGCCTCCACTTGCGTGGACCGGAGCGCCCGACAATACGACCTCTTTGGTTTTAATCATGGATGATCCCGATGCGCCCGTGGGTATGTGGGTCCATTGGGTTCTCTTCAATGTCCCCGGAAATGTAACCATAATAGAAGTTGGGCTGCCTGCAGATGCAGAACTTCCCGATGGCAGCCAGCAAGGGACCAACAGTTGGGGGAGGGTGGGATATGGTGGACCTTGTCCGCCGAGTGGCGTACATCGCTATTTTTTCAAACTCTACGCGTTAGACACATCGCTCGCGCTGGATGAAAGTGCGACGAAAGAGGAAGTGCTTGCGGCAATGGAAGGCCACATTCTGATAGAGACGGAGTTAATGGGAACCTATAGCGCCTCCGGTGGATGACCGCTGATCCATTTCCGCTACAATTTCGTCTGCCATACGCATTAAAGTTTAAAGGGTGGGCGCGTCTGCTTCAGTCTTAGATAAATCGAAAGAAGGAGGGCCGGTAAAGTAAGATAAACGGACACGCCTCCAATGAATTTCTATGGAGGCGTGTTCGTACATGTATACGGTAACGTCAAACCTTCCCTAGCTGGATTGGCAGTTTTCATACCAGCGGATTAACGGGTCTAACGCTCAAGCTCCTCTTTCAGGCTTTGGAACTCAACCTCGGTGTCATCAAGCTCCGAGAGCACACCTTTCAATTGATCTTCCTCGCTGAGGATAAATTTTCGGTAGGGGGCGATCGCCTCGCGCAGGCGTCCGACAGATCTTTCAAGCTCACGCTTGAAATTCTCTGATAAAACTTCGCGCAGCGATTCCTGCATTTGAGACATTTTCTGCCGGAATTCTCGCTTCGCCTTACTACGGCGGTAGGGGATAACGGCCAGCCCAAGGATACCTAAGACACCTGCAGCGAGGATCCCCGTGACATCCGCGGCAGCGGTGGTGAGAACTGCGCTTAGGATCAGCCCAAGACTGATTGCGCCTACTTCAACCAGCCCGACCAGAGCGACGGATTCGCGAACAGATTCTGTCAAACGCGCAGCCTCGGCTTTCTGGTCAAAACTTGCAATAACTTGATCCGCCTGGGTGCCCACACTATCTAGTAGTTGCCGGCGATTGTATGCAAAACCGCTCGCAGCTTGTTTAGCTGCATCGCGGAGCGCCTCGGTTTCCTTTCGTCTCCCTAACTCATCCGCCATCAGCCGCCATTGACGCAGCTCCCGCTCCACCAGCCAGTCAATGATCTCTTCGACGTGTTGCTCAATTTGCTGCGGGGTATCACCAACGACATCGCTCTCAAAAGCGGCACGCATTTTCTTCGAATTGAGCATGTCGCGGATTTTTAGAATACGCAATCGGTCGTCGAGGAACTCCTCACCTCTCATCCGCATCGAGAGCAATTCCTTCTCAATTCGATCCAGGTGGCGTCCGAACTCCGCCTGTGTGTCGCTTTCAAAGAGTTCGAGTTGATTCTGGACTTTCTGTAGCGTAGCCGAATCCTCAGCTAATACCTCCACTCGTTTCTGAGCGAGGTCTTTATATTGCCTGGCGATTTTCAAACTTACGCCGAGTGGATTAAGCAGTTTTAAGTTGATGATACTTTCCTTCGAAAGTGTCTCTTGCAGATATTCCTGGAAACGTTGAAATGCTTCCGTTTGCTTCGAATCCGAGCCATCCGCCTTCATTTGCTGCGCTGCGCGAGCCGAGAGTTGGAAGAGCTCGGGTTCAAAATCCAGCAAGCGCTGAACTTGATTACTGACGAAGGAAACGACTTCATCGATAGCTTCAGCGTCCTGAAGAATGTCGATTTTATTGATGATCACGACGACTTTTTTGCCCCACTTGCGAATATTTTCAAGGAAATCGCGTTCACTCTCCGTGAAGGGGCGATCAGCCGAAGTGACGAAGATGACCATATCGCTGCGGGGGACGAACTCTCGCACGATGGCTTCATGATGACGCATGACGGCGTTTGTCCCCGGGGTGTCGACGATGTGGACTTCACGTAGAATCTCCGCCGGATAACGCACGACGCGTACGTCATCACTGATGAACTCCGGGTTTCCTGGTTCGCCATGTTTTACGATGTAAATCCTATCCGTCGTTGGCGTTACGCCCTCTTTTAGGAAAGTCTCCCCAAGCAAGGCGTTGATGAGCGCGGATTTCCCGCTGTTAAATTCACCGACGACGACGAGCAGGAAGAGTTCGTTAAGTTGATCGAGAGCCTGCTGCAGGTGTTTGCTATCACTCGTTTCGATCTCCCAGCCATCAAGAATATGAAGCAATCTGCGAATGAGATCTCTCTCTCGCTGCCAGATGGCACTCTGATGTTCATTCAGGAGCCGTAATATCGACATCCTAGTTATTCTCCTCTTGGGTTATTTGCGATGACTCCTAATAAGGTTTTTACTAGGATTCTATTGTAATCGCCCGAGCGCTTTCTCCAAAGGGTAAGAAACGTTGTTCGCTACTGATGCGTTAAATAGGCTCCGCTCTCAGGGAATTTTCGGCTGCACAGGTAGGAGCATTAGGGGTCTACCCGTACACGGATAAGCCATGTAACATTTTCACAGGTTTATCGTTAATATGAATGAAGAGATTATTCAAACACTGGATGATGCTCGTTTGATCGAACGGGCCAAGCAGGGTGAGGTAGAGGCCTTCGGCTGCCTGTACGAACGCTACCTCGAGTCGATTTATCGATACATTCGCACTCGGGTTGCTGAGGACCGAACCGCCGAGGATCTCACAGAGATCGTTTTTTTACGGTCTTTCGAATCGCTAGGTCGATACAAAGAGAAAGGCTTACGGTTTTCTGCTTTCCTGTACCAGATCGCTCGTAATCTGCTTGTGGACCATTACCGGCAGAAGGAGGAAGAACTACCGATTGAGAGCGCTGATCAGATCAGCGTTTCACCCTCAAGGATTGACGACCTAATTGTCATCCAGGACCAGGTGGATAGCTTGCGGGTGGGTCTGGAAGCATTGCCGGAGGAGTATCGAGAGATCATTCGCCTGCGGGTATTACTCGAACTCTCCACGACGGAATGCGCACAGTGGATTGGACGCAGCGAGGGCGCTGTGCGAGTCTTATTACATCGAGCGATGAAGGCGCTGAAGCGTCAAGTAGTTAAAGATAATGAATAGCAAACTTGATTGGGCAATCGATGAATGTCTCTCCCGAGTTCAGACTAGGGATGAGACGGTACAGGACTGTGTTCAGGATTATCCTGAGCTGAAGGATGTCCTGGAGCCTTTGCTCGCGCTTGCCATTCAAGTGAACGAAACACTTGCTCCTGAAAAGCCGTCTGCACAATTTGTGCGCAATACGAAACTCCGGATATTGAACCGGGTCAAAGCCTCGGCAGCTCTCACATCTTCCGTGAAATCTCAACCCAGGCGTGCATGGCGCATTGATTTCCGCAGTCGTCGCTGGTCGACAGTACTTGCTGGCGTTTTAATTGCAGCCATGCTCTTTGGAAGCGGCATTGGGATGAAACAAGCTTCCGCATCTGCGCTTCCAGGGGATTCTCTCTACCCAGTCAAGCGAGCGGGCGAGGAGATCCAATTAGCGTTCAGCTTTACAGCTGACGGAGATATAGCGTTGCTATATGAGTTCGCGGATTCCCGCCTGGAAGAGGCGGTATCGCTATCTGAAGAGGGGCGCTTCGATGATCTCGGAATAGCTCTAGAGGGCTTTGAAGATGCCATGAGCACGCTCGAAGAAGTCGCACAAGAGGGTGAAATTGATAATAGTAAAATTGATCTCGCTAAGATTCAGGCGAAGCATGAGAAGCAGATCCAGATTTTAGAGTGGGTGAGAGAACAAGTACCTGAGCATGCTCGTGATGCGATTGATCACGCTATCGAACGATCCGGCCATTCCCAGGAAGTGCTAAAGGTTATCCATGAAGGCGGAAAGCCAAGCGACTTTGCACCAGGTCAGAATAAAGATAAACCTGGTAAGGACAAGGATAAAGAGAAACCGGCAAAGCCTGAGAAAACCGAGAAGCCTGAGAAGTAGTCTAAACTACGGTTCCAGCAACCCCCATTTTGTTTAATTCTTCCATCATTACAAACCAAGTAAAGGTCGTACTCACGGTTCCCATACAGGATTACTGAGGTGCTGCAACAATAATTGAGTTTGGCGTACAGAAGAAGATTGAATGCCTATGGTAAGCGTAGTCCAATCTCTTTGGCTGTTGATTCTGAAGATTTAGAGCGGCCAAATGAATGGGACAATGAGAAGCGTAATAAGAAGTATAGCGATGATCAGTGGGAGTCCCACCTTGATGAAGTCGGAGACGCGGTAGCCGCCCGGACCCATTATCAGGCTGTTAGTAGGGTGAGCGGCCGGGGTGAGGAAGCTGGAGGATGCCGAGATCGCGACGATCATTGTGAATGGGAGCGGTGAAATCCCCAATTCCAGTGATGCGCTGATGGCGATAGGTGCCATAAGCACCGCTACAACAGCGTTGGGCAAGATCTGGGATGTGAGCGCAGTTAGCAAGAACAACCCACCCATAATGCCGTAGGTCCCAAGTTTTCCTGCTGCATCGAGAAGACCTTGGGCAACAAACTCTGCGGCACCGGTTTGCTGCAAGGCGATCCCAAGCGGCAGCATACCGGCTATAAGGAAAACAGATTTCCAATCAATATGCCTGTAGGCTTCATCCATCGTTAGGACACCTGTGAGGACCATAGCAGTGGCGCCGACGACTGCAGCCAACGCGATGGGCAGGAAACCCAGAACAACGCTCACAATGAAAGCGAATAGGATCAATAATGCCAGAGGGGCTTTCTCTTTGCGCGGGGCTTGTTGAGCTTCCTCAGTAAGGACTAGAAAATCAGATTCCGCGCCGAGGACCTTAAACTTATCCCGTAAACCGTGAAGCAGAAGCGCATCACCAAAACGCAATGGCATATCGCGTAGCTGTGAGCGATACGGCCTCCCTCCTCTCCATACCGCGAGGGCACTTAATCCATATTTTTCCCTGAAATGAAGCTCGCGTAGGGTCTTACCGTCAAGTGTAGTGTGAGGGGATAGAACAACCTCGAAGAGGCCAATCTGGTCGGATTGCAGCGTCCTCAAATCCGGCAAATCCCCTCTCATAACTTCCAGACTTTTTAGCCCCTGCAATACCCTTAAATCTTCTGGCCAGACTTCAACGAGCAGTTCGTCCCCGTCACGGATGATATGCTCGACATCTGGTGTAAGGTCCGTACGATCTTTGTAATGTATCCCCAGGACGCAGATACCAAAAGCGTCCGCCAGCCGGCTCTCAGCGAGTGTTTTCCCCGACAGACTCGATCTCTCCGGGACACTCATGATACGTATACGCTCGAAGAGTTTATATCGCTCGTTGACTTCATCAACATCCAGGTATCCAAAACTCGACCATTCGGGCGAGTTGCGGATCTTTTCCAGCCGCTCGTTCAACCCCTGAACAAGTAAAGTATCCCCCGCGAAAAGTCTCTTCCCTTGCAGGTTCGTACGCTGGGCGAGTTCGTCATGTTTGATTGCGAGGACGTTCACTCCGAAACGTTCTCGGAACCCGCTTTCCATTAGCGTTCGTCCGGTAAGATTGGAATCAGATGCGAGAGTGACTTCACAAAGGGATGTCTCAGCGGAGAAGAGTTGGCCTACATCGAGCGTGTCGCGGGAAATGTCAAGGAAGCTTTGGTGTTGGAAGACCACAACGGACTCAATGCGCCCTTCAACTAATAAGCGATCCCCATCTTGAAGCACAGTCCCGGCCATTGGCGAGAGCACTGATTCTGCTTCGCGTAAGATCGCGATCACCTGGAGTCCTAGCGCAGCGCCAACACGGCTCTCGGCAAGGGATTTGCCGGAGAGTGGTGAGCCTTCTGGCAAGCCCAATAAAAAAAGCCTCTGCTCCACGTCATAAACGTCCTCAAGCAGTTCTTGCGGGGTTTGTGCAAGCGATTTGTGAATACTTCTATCCGGAAGCAGACGTCGCCCAATGAGAATCATGACGAGAATGCCGGTGATGAGCAGGATTAAACCAACTGGCGCGAAGTCGAAGAGATTAAATGTCGGCAATCCTGCGTCGGAAAGGACTTCATTGACCAAGATATTTGCTGGAGTTCCTATGAGTGTGGTGAGGCCGCCAAGCAAAGAACCGTATGCTAGAGGGATGAGAAATCTCGAAGGAGAGCGCCTTGTACGGCGGGCGATATCCATCACAACGGGCAGCATTATGGCGACCACGCCAACATTGTTTAAGAACGCGGACATCAAGCCTGCGCTGAGCATGATCGCAGCGATTAAGCGTGCTTCTCCATTGCCCGCCACGCGCAACACTTGCCGTCCGATCTGATTGGCGATCCCACTGCGAGCAAGCGCACCGCTCATGATGAAGACAGCCCAGACTGTGATGACAGCCGGGCTGCTGAAGCCGGAGAGCGCCTCTGTAGGTGTGACAAGACCCGTCAAGGCTAACGTCCCTAAGACCATTAGAGCGATGACGTCTACGCGGATGCGATCGCTGATAAGCAGGAGCAAGGCAACCCCGACGACGATCAACACCTGCGCGATTTCTGGGTTCAACTGTTCTCCGATCGTTTTGGCTGATGCCCGTGTAGATTTCTTCGACCAAGACTAAACCACAGTTGCTTTCCTGCCAAGTGGGGAGAACAGTTTCCCATGGCAGAGAATCCTTCCGCTGGGTTGAATTCGGAGAAGGAATGTGCTGTCATAGGAAGTAGGAGCTTATATTTTCTGTTCTTATTTTCCAAGACCCCAGCTTTCTCCTGGTTCATATAAAGGATTTGTTGGCAACCAGCGACGAAACTTTATCCTTTAATATTAGCCACAATTGGTCCGATTTGGGAGCCGCGAAATATATATCAGGGTTAGAAGGGTTTTCGAAAACCCGGAACTGGCCTCGTTGAAGGAAAGTTATCTAAGAATCATAGGTATAATGGGTGTATCGAAAAATCGCAAGGAGGAACACATGACGTACGAACTACCCAAATTGCCGTATGAGTTCAATGAACTGGAACCGCACATTGATGCTCGTACAATGGAGATCCATTACACAAAGCACCACCAAGGATACACGAACAATTTGAATAAGGCACTGGAAGGGCGCGATGACCTGGCGAAAAAACCCGTAGAATACATTTTGGCCCATCTAGACGACGTTCCCGAGGGTATTCTAACGGCTGTCCGCAACAATGGCGGTGGTTACGTGAACCACTCCTTCTTCTGGCACAGCATGAGCCCGAAGGGCGGCGGGGAGCCGGATGGAAAACTTGGCGACGCAATAACTGCGGACTTTGGCTCATTCGACGCCTTCAAAGAGGTGTTTTCGAAGGCGGCAATGACGCGCTTCGGCAGCGGATGGGCCTGGCTCTGTGCGAACAAAGACGGCAAGCTAGTTGTAACCAGCACTGCAAATCAAGATAATCCCCTTTCAGAAGGATTGGCGCCATTACTGGGGCTGGATGTCTGGGAGCATGCCTATTACCTTAACTACCAGAACCGGCGAGCAGATTACGTCACTGCCTGGTGGAACGTAGTCAAATGGGACGCCGTATCCTACAATTTCACCATGATGAAGGTCGAAGCGGGCGTAGGACAGGTTGTCGATTGGGCGGATGACCAGTGGGGTAAGCTCCAAAAGGGCTGGAAGGATCTGTTTGATTAATCCAGCACTAACATCTTGAAGGTGATCTCCCTCTTCACCAACTATATTGACCCTATAGGGGCTGTCCGAAAAGGGCAGCCCTGTTAGATGTGTTCATTTATTACTGCTGTGATCGACGGAGGTTTACAGCCGGAGACTGCTTATGATCGTGAGCAGGGTATCCGTCACCTGGTCGATATCAATATTCCCATCGACTTCGTGTAGGAGATTTGCAGCTTTATAGAACTTGATGAGTGGGGCGGTCTGTTCGTGATAAACATCAAGGCGTGCTTTTATCGTCTCCGGTTGATCATCATCACGCTGGTACAGTTCTCCCGCACACAGATCACACGTTTGTGCTTCGCGTGGTGGGCTAAAAAGGACATGGTAGGGTGCCTGGCATTTCCGACAGATGCGTCTGCCAGATAAGCGCTCAATGAGGACATCGTCTGGAACTGCCATAAATAGCACACCTGTAAGCTGCTGCCCGAGCTCTTGGAGGATCGAGTTCAGAGCTTCCGCCTGTGCCCGAGTTCGGGGAAATCCATCTAGGATCGTACCCCCACGGCAATCCGATCTAGAGAGCCGTTCTTTGACCATTGCAATTGTGACATCGTCGGGAACAAGTTGGCCTTTATCCATATAGCTCCGCGCCAATTTACCCAGATCGGTCTCCCGCTTCAGGTGGTCGCGGAACAAATCGCCGCTTGCAACATGCGGAAGATCCAATTGCTTACATAATCGTTCCGCCTGCGTACCCTTGCCAGACCCTGGCGGTCCTAGAAGGATTAGGTACATCTTGCCTCCTTATAATACCGAGCGGGGCGAACCGCTGCCTGTCGTCCAACGCGATGCCACTTCTTCCATCTTGTGAAGCGAATCCGGTACAGCGCAGAGAAGCTTTGCATGGACCAGTTCGGGATGCTGGCAAGTGAAGACATAAGAGACGATTACTTATTCAGGTTTATCTACGGACACCAATTGACCGAATGAATTGATATTTAGAATCCAGGTTGTGCCCTGCTGAAATTGGATGAATACGACCGGATCATAAATAGTGTATGTGAATGTATCATCATCTGTTGAGAGTGTGATTTCAAAGCGTTCTTCGCCGTCGCCGAACCGCTGACCTTCCGCTAGCTGGACTTCAGGCCATATTGGGTTGAGGTCTGTGCCAGTCAGAGTGACTGTGTCGATGACTCCCCAGTCGATAACCGTGAAGGTACACCAATCGCTATAGACTTCATACTCACAGTCCTGCACGACTTCTCCTATACCGGTTCCTGTATCTACAGTGTAGGGTGTGCCGCAAACCTCGACTGAGTCAGGTACGGATTCAGCGACCGTTTCACGGTGCTTATCGGTGCAAGAACCAATTTCGGCGTCCGCGGGAATCTCGTCCATCCACCCATCATTCTCAATATCAATAAGGGCTTCAATGGGGATTGAGCGCATCCAGGCCACATCTTCCACGGTCCCGATGTGTTCTTCCGTCCGCTGGGATAGAACTATCCAAACGATGCCAGCGAGAAGGCAAAATGCTCCAATGCCAAGGGCGATGCCGACCGGCGTGCGTTTTTTCGTTTCCTTGATCTCACTGGATGCCGCTTTCGGTTTTGCCAGGCTGTCACCGCAGCCAGCGCAGGTATGCGCGTTCGCGGGGTTGAGTGTTGCACAGGAGAGGCATTCGATGTCGAGTTGCTTATCTTTTCGATACGCCCCTAGAACAGCACCGCTTGGGCGAGCATCGCCGCTCTCAAGGCTCCCTCCACAAGCGCTGCAGAAAGATGCATCACCAGGATTTCTTGCGCGGCAGTAAGGACAGTGGATGTCAGGACCAGCTTTCGCGCGGGCGATCTCCGCTTCGTCCGTAAGCAATACTTCCTGTGCAGCTTGGTGGAATTCAACGTCTTGTGGCTGCGGCGCACCGCAGCCGTTGCAGAACTTTCTTGGTCCGTGGTTTTCGCTCTCGCAATGAGGGCAAGTCCAAGCGAGTTTTACGTATCCAATCGTTTTTCTCGCCATACCAATCCTCCGCATTTCCAGTTCAGTATTGATGCAACCATTTTTATATGGCAGTAGAATACCGCTCAATGCAAAAATTCGCCATTTAGGTTCAAGCTGAAGAAGGCAAGAGTGGGAACAATTGGCAGCGTACAAATCCCGATCTTGATCCAGAGATCGCTCAAACCAGGGCAGAAGTATTGCTCAGGTGTTGTAGAGCGAATGTTTCTGCAACATGGCAAGCCACTTGCATCACCTGTGTGCGGAATTGAGCCATTGTGCTTCATACTGTCATCTCGTGCTTGCTTAACGAGCCGCGGAGCACTGGGACTGATGCGCTGAGGGAACATGATTGCGGATGAGTCAGTTTCTTCTAAGAACCGAATAATCCGGCGAGTCGCTGGCATCTTCACGCGTTTCGTAATGCTTGTGATACTTGGCATTACAGCATTTGTATCCGCGCCTGTTCTGCTAACACTTGGATCGTACTGTTATTTCCAACTAACGGAGGAGATACTGCCGGGAATCGCGGTCGGCGGGGTTCCGGTCGGCGGGCTTCAGTCGGCTGAAGCTGCTCGAGATCTAAATAAAATTTGGAATGAAGATTTACAACTCAAGGCAGTAGATATCACCAATCCTTCGCATTCATGGGAAATTACACCTTCAGAGCTCGGGCTTAGCGTCGCTGTGGATGAGTCTATAGCCAATGCCTATGCGCTAGGACGCTCCAGAAATTTTGTAGAAAGTATTGGAACTATGCTGGGAGTTCTCAAGTATGGAGTCGAGATTGATCCGGTGATCGAGTTGGATCTCGTTTTAGCGAAACAAGGTCTCGAGCGTTGGGCTGAGCGGGTTTACATTGCACCGCGCGAAGCGGACCTGAATATGGATGAGGACCGCTTGGTGCAAATAGAGAGCCTACCCGGGAGAACGCTTGACGTGACTGCCAGCCTGCACATGCTCGTCGAAGAGCCGGAAGCAATCCTGCTTGATCATCAATTAATCCCCTTCGTAACGCTGGAGATACCCGCGCAGCGCCAGGATGTCTCCAGCCAAGCTGATGCGGTGCAGAGCCTTCTCGGTTCAAGTCCCACGATTCGTGCCTATGATCCCGTCACCGATGAGCGCTTTGTCTGGTCTCCGGAAACCATCTTGATCGCCTCCTGGATCAACATCGTATCTGATGGGGACCAACTTAGCGTCTCTCTTCACGACGAGAGTCTTTCCGGGTATGCCAAGGAAATCGAAGCATCCTTAGGAAATGAGCGGGGGTTGGACAATGAGATTGTTGAAGAAGCCCTGCGGTCTGGCTTATCGGGAGAAGAGATGGAGACGCTAGTCGTCGAGTATTTACCCGGCACCTACGTCATAGAGCCTGATGACAACCTGGTCTCGATCAGCTTTAAAGTTGGAATGCCCTATTGGAAGCTGCAGGAGTTCAATCCAGACATTGCAGTGTCTGGTCTTGTTCCCGGAGAGACTCTGATCGTTCCACCGAAGGACGACATGCTCACGCTGCCGGTGATTCCAGAGAAGCGCATCGTGATCAGTTTGCGTGAGCAGCGGATGTGGACCTATGAGGGTGGTGAGCTTCATCAGAGTTACATCGTTAGCACCGGCATCCCCAATTCACCCACATTGCCCGGGCTTTTCCAGGTGAGCACGCATAATGAAAACGCATATGCTTCTATCTGGGACCTGTATATGCCCCACTTCATGGGCATCTACGAAGCTGTGCCCGGCTTCATGAATGGCATCCATGGCTTGCCGCTGCTCTCCGGGGGACGCAGGCTCTGGGCGAATGTGCTCGGGCAGCCAGCCTCCTTCGGATGCATCATTCTCGACCTGGGAGCAGCGCAGGAGCTTTTTTATTGGGCTGAGGATGGGGTTGTCGTAGAGATCCAATCTTGAATCCGAGTATTCATACAAAGATATAAAAAAGGGCAGCATAGATGGCTGTCCTTTTTTTCTACAGTCGGGGCGGCCGGATTTGATTCAGCGGGCTGCCCCGTGAATTTCGCATTCACATTTTTGGGCTTTCTACGCTTGACTCGTGCTATAATTGTGCGAGAATGAGCAATTGTTATGAACAATTGCTGCTTTTCTAATGGATCAGATTTAGGAATTAGAGCGGATTAATGCCACTGATCATTCGGAATTCATCTTATCTTGTCTCGGATGTGGATCACATTAACCATGATTGTGATGTACTGATAGATAAAGGACGCATTGTCTCTATCGGGCAGAATCTCGCAGCGCCAGAAGGAACTGAAGTCATCGACGCTGGTGGCTGTGCCGTCATCCCGGGATTGATCAACCCTCACACTCACCTCTATCAAAATTTCTTAAAGGGGGTTTCGCCCGGGTTGCCTCTGATCCCCTGGTGCAACGAGGTTCTATTTCCAACAGTAAGAGCCCTAACCGAACAATTTCAACAGGAGAATAACCGCCCGGCATATTTATGGTCGGCCTGCGCTGCTATCGAGATGATCAAAGGCGGAATAACCTGCTGCTTGGATATGGATCACATCAACGAAGAAAGCTTCTGCGCCTGGCAGGATATCGGCTTGCGCGGCGTAGTGGGGTTTGTATTGGCCAACCAGTGGATTCCAGAAGATCTATTGGGTGACGAGGAAAAAACCAGGGCAAAAGCCGTGGAGTTCATCGAAAAATGGCATCAGCCCGATGGGTTGGTGCAGGTTTGTCTGTCGCCTTCGACAGTATTTCTTTGTGACGACAGCTTGCTTTTATGGGCAGGTGAACAGGCTGATAAATTTGATCTAGGGATACAAATCCATGTATCGGAGATTGCCGGCGAGGTGCAAGACACTCTTGACGATCGCGGGATGACACCGGTCGAGCTTCTGGACGATTTGGGATTATTGTCACCGCGTCTAAGCGCAGTGCATTGTGTGCATGTAACTTCATCAGATATCGAACGCCTCGCAAATTCTGGGGGAAGCGTAGTCCTTTGCCCTAAGAGCAACATGAAACTGGCGGATGGGATTGCCCCAGTTTTCGAGATGAAAGAAGCCGGCATCCATCTGAGTGTAGGGACGGACGGCTGCGCTTCGAATGACCTTCTCGATATGTGGGAAGAAATGCGAGCCGCAGTACTTTTAGCCAGAGTTGCAGCCAATAACCCCGAAGCTTTATCCGCGCGGGATGCATTCTGTATGGCCACCATCGAGGCGGCTAGAGTTTGCCGGATTGAGGCGGGAGAGATCCTCCCCGGACGTTTAGCCGACCTGTCAATTGTCGAACTGAACGGGGCTCACCTACGCCCATTCCACGCAGACAAAATCCTGGAGATGTTGGTTTTTTGTGCGCGCGCAGGGGACGTGCGCGATACGATCATCAATGGCGAAATTGTTATGCGTGACAGACAAATACAAAGGATCAACGAGGCCGATGTACTGCAGGAAGCTGAAGAAGTAGAGACTGTACTGTACGCACGGCGCGGCGAATTTTCGTAGCAGCAGCGGTTCTACCGTAGATAACCATGATTGAAGCATCGGGAGAATGATGGGTTTTGAATTTTTGAGATACAGAATCACAAATGAAGGTCAACCGCGTGGTTCCGCATCCCATTTCGATGTTGTGTGCCAGGGAAGAACCTCTTTAAAGAAGGAGCCGTAGTGAGCAAATCGCTGGTTTCGTATTATCCAGGAATGTCCTTATTCCATAGGCTTGATCCCAGGGCAAAGCTCCTGTTTTTGCTGTTACTCAGCATAGTGATTTTTTCGATACAAGAACTATGGTTGGCGATATTCGTCTTTTTAACAGTGTGCATTTTATGGGTCACCGCAAAGCTGCCCGTTTCGATAATCTGGGGTTTCGCAAAGGGCCTTGTTCCCGTATTCATTTTCCTAGCAGTGGTTCAAGCCATTCTCTACCCGGGTGAAATTATTTTGATCGAGCCTCTCATTCCCAACTTTATTCCCTGGATTGGGGGCGTTGGGAATATTACCCTTGAAGGTATTTTGTTTGCAATATTATTGATGTTCAGGCTGCTTTCGATGATTGTTTTGTTGCCTCTTGTGAGCATGACCACCCCAGTACAAATTCTGGCATTAGGGTTTGTGAAAATCGGGTTTCCTTATCAACTTTCTTATACGCTCACATCTGCCTTAAATATGGTGCCAATCTTACAGAGCGAAATATTGTCGATTATGGACGCTCAAAAATTGAGGGCGATGCAGACCTTCGAGAAAGGCAAATTGAAGGATAAGTTACGCTCTTATCCGGCACTCGTAACACCGCTTGTAATTGGCGCGATGAGACGCGCGCAAGCGATGTCGGTTGCGATGGATTCGCGCGCTTTTGGCGCCTTCAAAACCCGAACCTACATCGAAGATGTCGAACTCGAATTGAAAGATTGGATATTCATGCTTTGTGTAGTTTTGTATTCGGTCAGTATTTTTGTTATCAAATCAAGGTTGTAATCTTGGGTAGGGAAAATGTCAAATAATGCCATAGAACTCATAGACGTATCCTACAGATACCCCAGAACAGACAGGACTGTTATCAGAAAATTGAACCTGAGCATTCCGAAAGGTCAATTACTTGCTGTTATGGGTGAGAATGGGTCAGGAAAGAGCACCCTCTGCCAGATTCTGAATGGAATCATTCCCCATTCTGCAGGAGGAAAGCTGAAAGGCCAGGTTCTCATCGAAGGCATCAACACACATGAGTCATCCATTGGACAGTTATCTACCATAGTCGGGATAGTGCTTGAAGACCCCGAGACACAGTTATTCACCACGTCGGTCATCAATGAGGTTTCATTCGGTCCGGAAAACCTGCTCATGCCCGTGGAAGAAATTCGCGAAAGAGCCAAACGGGTGCTTAAATTGGTGAGGTTGGATGGCTACGAAGACCGCGCCCCGACGGACCTTTCCGGTGGGCAGAAGCAGAGACTGGCCATTGCTGCCGGGTTAGCAATGCAGCCATCTATCCTTGTTCTGGATGAGGCCACTTCACAAATCGATCCTCTCGGGGTGGTCGAGGTCTTATCGCTGGTTCAGAAATTGAACCAGGAACATGAAATGACCATCGTGATGGCAACGGATAAAAGCGAGGAGGTTGCCAGAATTGCCGATCACATTCTGGTGTTGGACGAGGGGCGTGAGGTTGCATACGGCACCCCCCGAGAAATTTTTGCGGATACCGATTTCTTTAAAGAATTTTTGATTCGTGCTCCCCAGGTTTCGCAATTAGGGTCCATTCTTCAAGAAAAAGAACACCCGCTGTCAACCTTTCCCATTGTGATCAAAGAAGCACATGATGGCATTGTCGAACTTATTGATGGAAAATCCCCTCCCGCGGTTTCGATCAAAGATGACACAGCGACGAGTATTGAATCTGGCAGGAGCGAGAGCGTTACCTGTGTAAAGGAAGGAAGCGAAGGGTCCGCGCAGAAAGCAATCATCACGGTTGATCACCTCACCTATGTTTACCAACCCCGGGGGGTGCTGGCAGTCGATGATGTGAATTTCCAGATCGAAGAAGGTGAGTTCGTTGCCATTATTGGCCAGAATGGATCAGGAAAGACAACCATCCTGAAGAATCTTTTAGGACTGCTGCACCCAACCGCCGGGAAAGTTACGGTAGCCGGTCTTGATACCAGTCAAACCGCAATCTCGGATTTGGCGAGGCACGTAGGATTTGTTTTGCAGAATCCAGACCAGCAGCTTTTCGCGGAAACAATCGAACAGGAGATTTCTTTCGGCCCACAAAACCTTGGTGTCGATGATGCTGAAGTAAAGAGACGTGTAGACGAAGCTCTTGAAATGGTCGGTCTGGAATGCGACAAAATGGAATTCCCCCCTGCTTTGTCTAAAGGTGATCGAGCTAAGGTAGTCATTGCCAGCGCATTAGCTTTGAACCCTGAGATCATGGTTTTAGATGAACCAACCACGGGCCAGGATTACAAAGGCTGTCATCAAATTCTGCAGATAGCTCTTAAGCTGCATCAGGAGAAACGAACGGTTATCTTTGTGACTCACCATATGGCGATGGTGGCAGAATATGCCCAGCGAGTGATTATTATGTGCGACGGTAAAATCTTGCTTGACAGCAAAACTGAAGACGTCTTTGCTCAGCCAGAGATCATCAGAAAAGCGCACATCATTCCCCCTCAAATCACCGAGTTGAGTCAACAGCTGCCTGAGAGCCTGGGTCTACCCAGGACTCCTCTAACGGTAGAACGATTATCCGAGGCAATATTGAGCCGCTTCGGTTAATAATTGGAGGCATTACATGCAAGATTTATTAACCCGCCTGCAGGCTGTATGCGGCAAGGAACACGTATCAAATGCTCTGGTTGATCGCATGACCTACCGGCGGGATTGCGGCCCTACACCGGGAGGGCTACCTGGATACATAACACGTCCAGAAAGCGTCAATGAAGTCGTTGAACTGGTTAAGATCGCTAATGAATATAAAACTCCTCTCTTTATGTGGGGGAGGGCAACCACATTCGTTGATTTCGGTATTACAGAAGGATGCATAGTTCTGGCCCTCGACCTGCTGAATAACTATGAAATCGATTTGCAAAATCAGGTTGTCACTGCTGACGCTGGTGTGATCTGGCATGCGCTGGATTCCGAAATCAATAAACTTGGCTGGGAACTGGCCTGCCCGGGCGGTGGCGGCATGTTCTCGGCTACTGTCGGTGGCACCGTAGCATATAACGCCGTCCCGCACGCTATCACCGAGTACGGCATTACCGCAGATCAAGTCATCGCCCTCGAAGTAGTCATGCCCGATGGAACCATCGTCCACACTGGCTCAGCCGCCAATGACGCCGCCGGTAATATCGCCATCGAAAGAGGCGCTAACGGCCCCGACCTGGCCGGTCTTTTCATCGGCTCGTGCGGCACCATGGGCATCATCACAAAAGCAACTCTGCGGTTGCGACGCATCCCCGAAACTGAAAAATTCTTGTTTTATGCCTTCGATGAATTAGAGCAAATCGTCGACGCAGTTGAAGCAATTCAGCAGCAAGAAGCTGCCACTTTTGTGATTGGCATTTTCGGCGGACCCATGCCGGTAGACATCGTTGGAAAGTATTTCTTGCATGTGATCATCCGTGATTCATATATCAACGCGGATGCGCGCTTTCAGGTATGCAAGATCACCTGTGAAGCTTTCAAAGGCAGGGCCCAGGACGCCAGAGCAACGGAACTATACTGGACCGGTCATATGTTCTCCTGGTTGAGGAATGTTGGACCTGACGCATATTACAGCAACCGTCCATACTACTGCCCTGAAGTTGCCGGTTTCCTACCAACGAATTCTCTTAAAGAAGCTATTCCAGCACTTCACAATTACATCGACTCCCACAAAAAAGAATGGGACCAACACGGCATCAGGACAAAGGGCCTTGATGTCTATTTCTCGCGTAATGCAGCCTATCTTTGGGTGGATACACTTTATCCAGAAAATGTCCCTGAAGCGCATGAATATGGCTTGAAGATTCGAGCAGACATTGCCGAATTGCTCTTCACCCAGTGGATGTCCCCCGGGGGTATTGTCGCCGGCATTGCCCCATACATTATGGACAAGCTGGGGAATGCATACAAATTGATGCAGAAATTAAAGGAAACTCTGGACCCAAACAACATTCTCAATCCTGGAATCTTGTGCCTGGGAGGAGAACCGGCCCGAGGAGCAATACTCGGAAAGATCGACGGAAAGGACCACCCGGCTCTGGATGCAGACGCAATTCTCGTCTATCAATGCCTGCGGTGTGCTTTTTGTTTCGATGTAAGCTGGGTCGGTGAGGGGCACAAATGTCCATCCTACGCGTATGGTTCACTGGAATCCCATAGCGCACGCGGTCGAATTGCTATCGCCCGCGCCATCATCGAAGGTGAATTGGTCTACGATGAGGAAGTAGCAGACCGTGTATTCAGTTGCACACTATGTGGAGCTTGTTCGGAGCATTGCCTCAAACAGCTCGACATCCAGGATATCTATCAGGCTATGCGGGAGGATATGGCGGCCAAGGGGCTGGCACCAAAAGGTTTGCAGCATATCGTCGAGCTGACCATGGCGGAGCACAATCCTTTCGATAAGAGTGCTGGGGATCGTCTCAACTGGCTCAAAGATAAATCGCGTGTCGATGTTAAGGCGAAGACCGCCTACTTTGTGGGCTGTACTCCCTCATTCACCAAGCGAACACTGGCGAGAGATGGCGCTGAAGTGCTGACTAAACTAGGCGTAGATTACACGATTTCTTCTGACGAATGGTGCTGCGCCCACCCGTTCATGGCCGCCGGTGAGCGTCAAAAAGCTGCAGAGTTTATGGTTCATAATATCGAAACCTACCAAGCGCTGGGTGTTGAGCGAATCGTTTTCACCTGTTCGGGATGTTATGAAACCTTCAAGAAAGAAATGCCGAAGGTTTTGGGTAAACCGCTGCCCTTCGAAACGCTGCACCTCGTCGAACTCGTCGCCGAAGAGGTTAAGGTAGGTCGAGCCACTTTCGAACCAATGACTGGCGGTGTAGTGATCACCTACCACGATCCCTGCACTCTGGGTCGCGGATTGGGCGTCTATGAAGCACCGCGTAAAATCATCGATGCGATCCCGGGTACACGTCTGGCTGAGATGCCTCGCAACCAGAGTGATTCTTTCTGTTGTGGTGCCGGAGCGTTCGTGCGCTACGATTTCCCACAATTGACTGAAACCGCTGGGCAGAATAGGTGGACAGAGGCCGTAGAAACGGAAGCCAACTTGCTACTTTCTGCCTGCCCGGCCTGTCTGGGCCAATTCCAGTCAATGAGAACGAGTTCCAAGGACCCGCTCCAGGTGATGGACTTGGTCAACCTGGTAAACAAACAAATCATCGTCCAGGAAACAGCCAACTAACTTAAGAAAGGGAGATTAATCATGAAGAAAAAACTTGTGACCACGCATTCCGCTTTGATAGCAGTTTGGGCTGCGGTCATCGCTGTTTCTACATTGCTGCCTGCGTTCCCTGTTATTGGAACGGGAGCCACTTTGAGCGTTGGTGATGCAATCGTTGTCCTGGGCGGTATTCTTTTTGGCCCCTGGGCAGGTGGAATTGCGGCAGGAGTGGGTGGTTTCATTGGGCAATTGATCGCTCCACACGGCAATATCTTTGGACCTCTTCAATTCACAATTGGTATTGCGGCTGCGATCGCCAGTGGATTGGCAATGCAGCGAAAATGGGGTTACCCCATGCTTGCCTTGTTGTTTTTTGGCGGCGTTTGGTACCTCTTCCCGTTGGGTCGTGAAGCCTGGGCAACACCGATTCTATACCTGCTGGGTGTCCTCGCTTGCATCGTAGGCTGGATCTGGGGAAAAAACTGGCTAATATCAAAGAACAGAGGCACGATGTTTTTTGGCGTGTTCGTTTGCGCGCTGATCGGTGTCCTGATCGCTCAATCCATTGGAAACTTGTGGGCGTTAGTGATGTTTGCGCTACCTGCTCCGATCTGGTTCAGCGTTCTCTTAATTTCTCCAATCGAGCGAATTGGTTTTGGGTTGATCGCCGCAGCCATCGGAACTCCGCTATTGATCGGGCTGCCAAAGATTTCTGTGCCCGTAGGACCAGCATTAGCCGAACAAGATACTGACGAAGATGAAAAATGGGAGGATGACGATTGAAAACACAATCACTCAAAGGTCGCGACTTCTTGAAAGAAACCGACTTCACCAGGGAAGAGATCGAAACTATCCTCGGCGTAGCGGAAGAACTAAAGCAAGACTATGTGATGGGGAAATATCACGATAATCTTTTGCGAAGTAAGACCTTGTTCATGATCTTCTACAATCAGTCTCTGCGTACGCGCAACTCTTTCGAGGCCGGAATGACTCAAATGGGTGGGCATGCCCATTTCCTGGACCCGACAAAGATTTACACTCCCGCGCTGGAAGGAAAGGAAATTGCCTACACGACTGAGCGCGTCTCAGATGTCGCCAGAGTCCTCTCCCGCATGGGTAGTGCTATTGCCATCCGCTGTTATGGCGATCCGGTAGACTGGGAATATGGCGGCGCGCATGCCCTGCTGAAAGAATTTGCCCGCTGGTCTGATACCCCCATCTTGAACATGGAAGATGATATCTATCATCCCTTCCAAGGGCTGGCCGACATCTTTACGGTACAGGAGAAATTTGGCGGTTTCGAAGGCGTTAACTTCACGATGTCCTGGGCCTATTCCCCCAGCGTACACAAACCTCGAGCCGTGCCGCAATCTGCAATCCTATACGCTTCGATGATGGGAATGAATGTGACCCTTGCCCATCCAAAGGGCATGGAACTGGACCCGGAGATCATTACGCAATGCCAGGAATATGCTGAGACTTCAAAGGGGGGTTCATTTAAAATTACCCATGATTTCGGAGCCAGCGCCAAGGACGCTCATGTTTTTTATCCTAAAGCCTGGTGCCCGGCAACGCTGTTCAAACCACCTGTTGGCGAGGATGACTCCCAGAAATCTCAAGAAATCTTCGACCGGCACAAAGATTGGAAATGTACGAGTGAGATAATGGAGATGGCAGACAAAAACGCAATCTATTTACACTGCCTTCCTGCCGACCGGGGGTTCGAGGTAACAAATGATGTTATTGATAAAACCTCGGGCAAAGGTTGGACTTCGGCAGTCTTCGATGAAGCAGAAAACCGTTTGCATGTTCAAAAGGCTGTAATGGCACTGGTGATGAAGTAAACGGTCACGGAGCAGCATGTGGCATCGAGTTTCGATATTGTGGTTTTAGGCGCGGCGGCTATCGACCTTGTAGCCAGGGTCGATAGGTTGCCGGGTAGCGATGAAATAGTTTTCGCCAAGGAATACGCGCGTTATGCTGGGGGCAGTGGAGCTAATATCGCTGCAGGTCTTGTCAAACTTGGACGCACAGTGGCTTTTCTTGGAAAAACGGGTGACGACGAGGCTGGTGGGTGGCTTCTGAACAATATGAACGATACCGGAATTGACACTCAGGCAATGGAAATTGTTGCGGGTGGAAAATCTGCATCGTGTTTTGTTGCTCTTGATGATCAAGGGAATCGGGTAATCTATGCACTTGGCGGTTCCGCGCTCTTAGAGAACGTGGATGAATTGGATCTTCCCCGAGTAACTGGGAGCCGCCTGTTCTGTATCAGTGATGCATATATTCCCGTGGCTGCTGCGGCAGCTGAGGCCGCACGCAACAAGGCAATACCGGTCTTTTTCATTCCAGGAGGGTTAATGGTCACCCATGGATTGAAGGAGCTAAGCCCGATATTGCATAATACCAGCGTCCTTGTGGTGAGTAGGAATGAAGTGAACCTCTTGATAGGGGAGTGTTCTCCCAGCGAGGCTGGTCTTGCTCTGAGAGAGTCGGGGCCGGAGATTGTTGTTGTAACACTAGGGGCCGATGGGGCAATTTTTGTGAGTGAAAACGGCACAGAGATGGTTCCTCCTGCCCAAGGTACGACCGTTATTGATACTACAGGGGCTGGAGACGCCTTTGCTGCCGGACTTATTCACGCTTATCTCGATGACCTGGCATGGAGCGATGCATTGAAAATGGGATGTGCAATGGCGGCCTTAAAAATCAGTCACCTTGGAGCAACCGGTGGTTTGCCAAATAAAATGGAATTGGAAAGATTCATGGATATAAGGAATACACAATGAGAGGTTTAGCAGCGGGAAAACCTGGAGAAGCTCTTATGTTAGATTTTCCCCAGCCAGTACTTGACGACGGGGATTTGATCGTCAAGCCGTTGGCCTGCGGGATTTGTTCGACGGACGTCAAAATGGTAACCCGTGGGTCAGGTGACAAGATCGAGTATGCACTAGGTCACGAGGTAGCCGCGGAAATCGTCGAGGTTTCCGATGGCGAAAAACGATGGGAAGTGGGGCAAAAGATCGTTGCTGCGCCCTATTTGCCCTGCGGTGAGTGTTACTACTGCCAGCATTCTCAACCGACCCTGTGCAAAAATCTCTTCAGTATCTTTCTTGAACCGGGTGGGCTGGCTGAATTTGTGAAGATACCCCGAGATATAGCTGCCCGAGGAACCTTTCTCATCCCGGATGGTATGCCTGTTGACATTGCTGCTCTCGCAGAGCCATTCGGATGTGTGATCAAAGGCATCGAGGATGTGGGATTGCAAGTCGGAGATTCGGTATTGATTATTGGCGACGGCCCGATGGGTGCGATTGCTGCCGCGGTGAGCCGTTATTATGGCGCCGATCTGGTTATCGTTGCGGGCATGACCCCTCATCGCCTGGCAGTAGCAGAACAGCATTACGCCGATGTTGTCATCGATGTCAGCCAACGTGATCTACTCTCTGAGGTTGGTAAGCATACTCAAGGTCGGGGAGCGGATATTGTTATGTCTGCCGTGTCCAGCGCAGAAGCTTTGTCCAGCGCAATCGAATGTGTGCGCCCGGGCGGGTGGGTGAACGCCTTCGCCGGGGTGCCGGATGGCACAACCGTCGCTCTCGATCTTAAAAAATTACACTACCAACAGTACTTTTTGACAGGGTCATTTGGCGTTGGTCCCAATCACCTTGCCAAGGCCTTGGATATCTTCGCTTCCGGGCAGGTCGACGCCGCGCCGATCATCTCTGCTCATTTCCCGTTTGCTCAAGCCATCGAAGCAGTTGCATTTGCCAGAGATAGAGTAGGTCTCAAAGCAATGGTCACTTTTTAACAATGGCAAAACTCGTACAGAACTCTCGTTTCCGGGGCAGCAGGCCAATCAAGTTGGCCGCCATTAATCCAGGAATAGGAACCTTAATGAGGTCACAATGAAAGAACACCGCATACGACGCTTATTTGCTGAAGACAACCGGATTGTGATCGTTGCTTTCGATCATGCCGCTTTCATGGGACCAGTCCGCGGCCTGGAAAAACCAGGGCAGCTCATCGATGATATTGTCGCCACCGGGATTGATTCTGTATTAACAACAATGGGAATCGCGCGGACGTTTTGCGGAAGATTTGGTCACCTCGGTCTGATCCTGCGAGTAGACGGTGGAGCAACCATGCGCAGTCCCAAAATGGGTGATATCGCGCTGTCCTTCTCCGTTCAGGATGCCCTCCGCCTGGGGGCGGACGCTGTGGCCTGCATGGGAATGATCGGCTTCGATGAAGAGCCCTCCTCGCTGCGCAATCTGGCAGAGCTCTCCTCGCAGTCGGCTGAATGGAACATGCCTCTACTGGCGGAGATGCTTGTCAAGGGCACTGATGATGGCGAGCTCACCGTCGAAGATGTTGAGTTCGCCATGCGAATTGGCGTCGAACTGGGCGCTGATTTAATCAAGGCTCCCTATGTCGGTCCAGCCTCGAACTTCACAGCAGCCATCCAAAGCTGCTACTGCCCGGTTGTCGTGTTGGGTGGAGCCAAAATGGACGAACCAGCCGCGCTGCTGGAGAATGTTGCCGAAGCAATTGATGCCGGCGCAACCGGGGTGGCGATAGGGCGGAATGTATGGCAGCACCCCAATCCCACCAGCGTGTGCCGGGCATTGGTTGCCATTGTTCACGGTGGTGCCAACGTTTCACAGGCTTTAAAGGAGATAGCGGATTGAGTAAGCTGGTTGTCGGGTTAGATATCGGCACTTCGTCTGTAAAAGCCGGGCTATTCGATCTGGATGGTCGAAAAGTTGCCATATCACGCGCCAATTACGGGATTTATTCTCCCCATAAGGGATGGGCAGAGCAGGACCCAGAAGAGTGGTGGGATGGAACCAAAACAGTTCTCAACGACGTGATGGATGGGATCGATCCAGCCAGGGTTGCGGGTGTTGGCTTGTGCGGGCAGTGCCCCGGTCACGTACTCGTAGATGAGTCGGACAACGCCATCGGCAAGGCTATTATCTGGAGAGACCGGCGCGCTAGAGAAGAAGCGGGATGGCTGGTCGAGAACGTAACCGGAACGCAGGTAACCGATTGGATCGGCACCTTCATAGGGGACGACGCAGCCACCCCACCCGCCAGATTGCTTTGGCTCCGTGACAATTTGCCTGACGATTGGGAAAAAACGAGCGTCATTCTTCAGCCGAAAGATTATATCGGCCTGAAATTGACTGGTGAAGCGAAGACAGACATTCACAGCGCATATTGCCTCGTGAACCCTAATACTGGGAAATACGAAGAAGAATATTTTGATCTGCTGGGACTGTCCACGAAACAAATGCCGGCTGCTCTCTCGCTCATCGATACACTTGGGACTGTTTCAACAAGAGCAGGGGAAGAGACTGGTTTGCCGGTTGGAGCTCCTGTAATTGTGGGAACAATAGATGCCTGGTGCGAAAACCTGGCCGGCGGAGTGACCCAGGCAGGGAATGCGGTGGACATTTCTGGCACTTCAGAGATGATTTCGATGCATACGGAAATCGATTACCCGGGAGGCCCAGTGTTCCTGGCCCGGCTTGGAGATGATTTGCGATTTCTTTGCGGCCCCACTCAAGCAGGCGGCGACACGCTGAGGTGGCTTGCGGATGGTTTTCTGCGGCAAAGCAATCTTCCCGACAGCTTTAGCCAATTACAGTCACTGGCGGATGAAGTTCCAGCCGGAAGTGATGGCGTGATCTTCCTTCCCTACTTGTATGGTGAAAGAGCACCCATCTGGGACCCCACTGCCAGGGCAGGCTTCCTCGGTCTCACTGGGACGCATGACTTGCGGCATTGTGTCCGCGCAGTATACGAAGGTGTGGGCTTTGCGGTCCGGAACATCCTGGAAATATGTGAGCGGATTAATTCGCAAGAAGCAGAGTATCTAACAATCTGCGGCGGTGGTTCTCAGAGCAGGTTCTGGAACCAAATTAAAGCCGATATTATCCAACGATGTGTAAAACCTGTGGAAATCAAAGAATCGGCCTGTGTGGGGTCTGCGATTTTGGCCAGTGTGGGCGTTGGGATTTTTCCGAAATTACAGGATGCCTGCCCCCAAATGTTGCGTTTCAAGGAAACAATCGAGCCAAATACTATGAACGCAGCTGTATATGAGGATGCGTTCCAAAAATACTTGAATATTTATCCTGGTTTACAGTCAATATTTTCCAGTAACGAAGGGAGGGGAAAATAAATAGTCAATTAATCGTCCAAGTTGCTCGCCTATATTACGAACACAATTTAACCCAACAGCAAATTGCGGGCAGGTTAAATATCACCCGGCAGAAAGTATCCCGCCTCCTTATTCAGGGTCGCGAAGATGGAATCGTTAAGATCATTATCAATGATCCGACCCCCTCAGATCCAGACCTTGAGGCGGCATTGGCAGAAACCTTTCATCTTAACAAAGTTGTCTTGACTGAGGGCGCTGGGTTAGATCAAAGCGGCTTGAGACATAGTATTGGGATAGCAGCTTCTGATTATCTACAGCGAATATTGAAAGATGATGATTGTGTCGGAATTGGGTGGGGAAGAACCCTGTTTTCGGTAGTGAGCAATCTTCAAAAAAATAACGAACTTCGGATCAATGTGGTTCCAATGATTGGTGGGGCGGGCGATATGTCTCCATCTTTTCAGGTGAATGAGCTTGTTCGTCTCCTGGCGGAAGCGTTTGGTGGTACCTATCGGCCGATTTATGCCCCTGCTTTCACTCAAGACATCGATGAGTGGGAAACAATCATGGATACAGATGAGGTCAGGCAAGTTGCAAAGTTATGGCCGATGTTGGACATAGCTGTTGTAGGGGTTGGTCATGTCGAGTTCCAGAAAAAATCATCCATGTTTTTCACTGAGCACATGACAGCTGCTTCGCTGGCCAAGTTAAAGGCAGATGGTGGAGTCGGAGATATTTGCGGCAATTTCTACGATATCCAAGGCAGACCTGTGATGGATGAAACTGGAATTGTTGGGATTAATCTGGAGCAGATTCAGAAAGTACCAGAGGTTATCGTCGCTGCTGGCGGCTTAGAAAAAACCCAGGCTTTAGTAGGTGCACTACGAGGGCGCTTTATTAAAACCCTGGTTACTGATGTAGTCACTGCCAGAGATGTGCTAGCAGTGCATGAAAAGGAGGTGAAAATATGAGAGGTTCTCGGGTTGGGGATTGAGAAGTTCTTACCCGAAAACTCAACTTAAGATACTGCTGTCAATAACCCTGTATCGGAAGATAAATATCAAATTAAGAGGAGTATAAAGATGAGAAAGAGTATGTTCGTTCTAGTTGTCGTGATAATCATGGCAAGCATGTTGGCTGGTTGTGCAGCACCAGAGGGGGAAGTCGGCGATGCGGTCTTGACAGTCACAGGGGATATCGGAAAGACCAATTCTGGCGACAGCTATATCTTCGATGAAGCCAGATTTGAAGAACACTCCGTGGATTTGATCATCGATGATGTCTGGATGGGTGAAGGCCAAGAATATCGAGGTATTTTGCTCTCTGATGTTATCGAAATCGTCAACCCCGGCTCTGGCGCAACCACAATCAGCGTCATTGCGGTTGATGGAAAATCCGCAGAAGTTGCCATCGAGGATGCCAAAGCCATGGATATCTTGATGGTTCACTATCTGAGCGGCGCCATCCTCGGTGAAGACCTTGGCGGCCCGGTGAAAATTGCCTTTGGTGCTGAGGCACAGGATGTTTATCCTGATGAGAGCTGGATGTGGTGGGTAGCCGAACTGAAGTTCAAATAGAGTAATCCCAATACTTGATAAGAGGGGCGTTAGTTAACTAACGCCCCTCTTTCAAGAAAGCTAATGGATCTATTTGAACACGCCTTCTCATGTCTGGCTGGCCTGGCAATTGGGGATGCCATGGGGATGCCAACGGAATTTCTGACCCCGGAGTTGATAGCCGAGAATTATGGCTGGGTTCAAGATTTCGTGGAACCTTTGGGTTGGCATCCCCATTCCCGAATGAGGCCTGGCTCGATAACTGACGACACTGGACAGACCCTGGCGATCGCGCATGCCTACACCGATGAGGGCACACTATCCCCCGAGGATGTCGCCCGCGAGCTTGTCGCCTGGGCAGAAGGAATCCCCGAAGATGAGTTAGCAACTTTCATTGGACCGAGCACAAGTAAGGCACTGACTTCTATCAAAGCTGGATGCAGCCCGCGAGAAAGCGGATCGTCAGGTAAAACCAATGGCGGCTCTATGCGAGTCGCTCCCGTAGGCATTATCAGGTTTGGCGATCAGAGCAGCGCCGTGGCGGATGCATACACCTCATGCATCCCAACGCACAACACGACTGTTGCTGCTGCAGGCTCAGGAGCAGTAGCCGCTGCAATTGCCGCTGCGCTGACTCCGAAAACATCCCTCGACGCGATCATCGAAGCGGGTATGTATGGCGCCAGGTCAGGAAGCAAGAATGGCAATTGGGCCTGGGGCACAAGCCTTGAGAAGCGTATCGAGCTAGCCGACCGCTTAGTGCAAGATGCCGATGATGAGAAGAGCGCTCTGGGTTTGCTCTACAACTACATTGGCGTGGATATGCTCGTAGCGGAATCAGTCGCCACAGCTTTTGGGATTGTCCGCCTGGCTGGTGGGGAGCCTATGAAAGCCTGCATGCTGGGAGCCAATTTAGGCGGTGATTCCGACACCATTGCCGCGATTGCCGGCGCCATTTGTGGAGCCTGGAAGGGAATCGACCACATCGACACACATCTGCTGGATGTGCTTTTGGAAGTTAATGAATTAAACCTATCCTTCGAAGCGCAGCGCCTCGTCGAAATTGCTAAAAATTAGAGGGGTTTAGCATAATCAGCTAGATATCAAATAACTGGCGGCTAAATGTTGAATAAAGTCACAAAAGTGCGGAGACGTATAGAAAACCACGACACCTGTCATCTGCCAAAATGTTTTAGAAACTCTTGTCCACCTTTGCATCATGGTGTTCTTACGGTAAACCATTCAATGAATATCTACGACAAGAATCATAATGAATAACTCGAAGAAAAATGTACTGGTCGGCTTTAACATACACCCACTCTGGTTGTCAGGCTCCGACTTGGAATCATTCATCAACCCTTTACGCGACAATGGCTTGAGATCTCTGGAATTCGAGATCGACTCGAATCTACCCATGTGGGAGCAATTTGAACCCTTGATGGAAAACTGCTCTGCAATTGGTATAGAAATTTGCTTCCACGCTCCCTACCGCTCTCCTTTTTCTCTGCACGATTTTCGCGGTGATCGGCGTGATCAAATTTGCAGCACCAATAAGTCTTTGTGGTCTTTGGCGGATTCCTGGGGGATACGAAATAACTTCCGCACAGAGATCGTCGTCCACGGCGCTTCTTTGGAGCAGTCGCCTTTATCCCCAGATATTTTTGGGGAACGGGATGAATCTCCGGAGCAGACAACCACAGCAAAATTGCGTGCAGACACGAAGGGTTTTATCACCTGGGCCCTGGAGACTTTCCCTAATCTCACCATTGCCCTTGAAAACCTCGATGTTGCCAAACCAGGGGTAATCAAGTTTGGAGAGAGACGAGAGGATGTCCTCGCTCTCGTGACTGAAATCGATCATCCCCGGCTTGGAATTTGTTGGGATACGGGTCACGATATTCGTCATGGGGTGACTCAAGACCCTTCCAAAGAATGGTTGGAACGCGTAGTTCATGTCCATGTTCACGATATTGATGACAGTGGCGAAGATCATTTCCCTCTGGTGTTTGATAAAGTTCCCAACGAACATTGGCTCCAACTCCTTATGGATGCAGGAATGGAAGGGACGATTACGCTCGAACTCAAAGGCGGTAATCTGGTTAATTGGGAATATGAAAGGATTAATAATGCTCTAGTCAAGAGCATCAATACAATCAACGAGGTGATCAAATGAGCGAGACTGAATCACTTGTAAAAAAGACAATGAGCCCGAGCTCGCGAATGAAACAGCGCCAAAGAAAAGAAAACCTAACCGCCTATGCATATCTGGCTCCTAGTTTATTGATATTTGCAGTGTTTACTTTTTTTCCGGCAATCTTCTCTGGCGTTGCCAGTTTCTTTCGCTGGAATCTTCCTTACGATCCGGTATTCTCTGGGCTGAATAATTATGAGTTTCTATTTGTCGAGGACATTGGTGCGGCAGAATTTGGGAATGCCGTATTGAATACACTCTATTTTATGCTGGGCATCCCCATCAACATCCTCGTTTCACTTTGGATTGCGGTGATGTTAAATCGCAGATTGCCAGCTGTAGGGATTTTCAGGACAGCCTTCTTCCTACCCACTCTGACATCGATGGCTGCTATCTCGGTTGTGTGGATGTGGTTGTACCACCCGGCGGACTACGGTTTATTCAACAGCATCTTGATAAGATTCGGGCTGCCAATCCAGGCCTGGTTGCGCGATCCGTTGCTGGCAATGCCCTGCCTGATTGTGTTGGGGGTATGGCGCGGCATGGGCTATAACATCGTCATCTTTTTGGCAGGGCTTCAATCGATCCCCCACGATTTGTACGAAGCATCCAAAATCGATGGCGCCAACTGGTTTGGTCAATTTCGGCGGATTACATTGCCCCTGTTAAGCCCAACTACGTTTTATATATTAATTATTGGTGTGATCAACTCACTCAAAGCCTTCACCGAGATCGACATGATGACTCAGGGTGGTCCTCTAGGGGCTACTACAACCTTAGCGTATTACCTGTATCAATACGCATTTCAATATTTCCAGATCGGTTTAGCATCGACAGTTGCGGTCGTACTATTCGTGTTTATATTGGTATTGACCCTTGTCCAATTCAAAGTTGTGGAAAGGAGGGTGCATTATGGATAATGTAGCTATCCCCGAGCTTAAATCCCAGAATTTCCTCAAATCGAAAAGATTCCAATCGGCTGCGGGTAACTGGCTGTGGTATGTCGTGTTGACCATCTCCGCTCTTATTGTTGTGTTGCCATTTATCTGGATGGTCTCAACCTCATTTAAAGGACCCCGGGAGATCTTTGCCTACCCTCCGCAGTGGATACCTCAAGAGTGGCGTTTCCAAAACTACATCGACGCATTCCAGGCAGCTCCATTCGCACGCTATTTCTATAACAGCGCGGTAGTTGCACTTTGTGTAACCATCGGCCAGCTAGTCTCTTGTTCATTGGCTGCCTTTGCATTTGCGAGAATGGAGTTTAGAGGAAAAGGGTTATTGTTCAGTCTGTTCCTGACCACGACAATGATCTCGACCCAGGTCACCCTGGTGCCCTCATACCTGATCATCCAAAAATTGCACTGGATCGATACCTATCAGGGATTGATCGTGCCATTTATTGCGAATGCTTTTGGTGTTTTTATGCTCAGACAAGCCTTCATGACGATCCCTGATGAATTAGAGGAGGCTGCCAAATTGGACGGTTGCACGCGGTTAAGATTCTTGGTCCAGATTTGCCTTCCACTGATAAAGCCAGCCCTGGCTGCCCAGACTTTATTCGCCTTCATGGGTACCTGGAATGCTTATTTGTGGCCGTTGGTCATCACCAACCGCCAGGAGATGAGAACTCTCCAAATTGGTCTGCGTTATTTTGTCAGCCAGGAAGGTGGCACCCAGTGGGGCGTGTATATGGCGGCGGCTATGATAGTGATACTCCCTGTGGTCGCGATCTACTTCACTGTGCAGAAATCATTCGTCGAAGGTATCGCTACCACTGGTTTGAAGGGATAAACGAAAAGAAGTGTAATAACTAAAAGGAGCAGGAAGATGAAAAAAACTCTTAAGGCAAGTATATTGAGCATAGTTTTATGCTCCGCACTATTAGCCGGATGTGGAGGCAGCGCAACCAGCAGTTCAGCCGGGACGATCGATAAAGATGGTCATATTACGATACAGTTTTGGCATGCTTTGGGGGGGAATAGTGGAGAAGTTGTCGAAGATATGGTCGCCCAGTTCAATCAATCACAACCCGAAATAACGGTGATTAGTACATATCAGGGCGGGTACGCTTCGAGCATGGCAAAACTGTGGAATGCGTTATCTGCTAAAACACCTCCCGCTGTTGCTCAGATTGGCGGCGCGCCTCTGGTGGGTAATACAGGGGCAATAGTTCCCATCACCGATTATTTAGATCAATCCGAGGACTTTGACCGCGAAGCCATATGGGACGTTTTCTGGGATTACAACTCTGCCGGGGATCAGATTTGGAGCATGCCTTTCAATCATTCTGTGCCGATTCTCTTCTATAACCGCGATCTTTTTATTGCCGCCGGAATTGACCCCGATAAGCCGCCTGAAACATGGGATGAAGTCATTCAATATGGCCAGCTCTTGACCACCGATACAGATCAGAATGGCGAGATAGATCAATGGGGATTCAACACCAAGCCCGACACACATTGGTATTTAAGCACCA
Organism: uncultured Anaerolineales bacterium; assembly: GCA_965195195.1. Classification (GTDB taxonomy): domain Bacteria; phylum Chloroflexota; class Anaerolineae; order Anaerolineales; family E44-bin32; genus E44-bin32. The sequence goes on from CBDAFF010000060.1 coordinate 60,011, forward strand.
TGTTTATGCAAAATGGTGTGGAAATAGTAAATTCCGAAGAGACCGAGGTGCTGTATACCAGTACTGAGGCTGTCGAGATGTTGACGCTGTGGGGAGATTTTGTTCACGAGCACATTGTTATGCCGCCCAATCAACATAATGAAGCCAAGGGAGACTTCCTTGCAGGCAAGCTCGGTATGGTGTTGATGTCCAGCTCCAATATTCCTGCCACCATCCAAGATGCGCCATTCGACGTTGGTGTCGCCATGATCCCTACCCTATCAGGGAAGGAACAGATTGTGCCTGTAGGCGGCGCAAGCCTGATCATACTGGATCACGACAGTGAAATAATCAAACAGGCAGCGTGGACCTTTATAGAGTTTATGAGTAGCCAAGAAAGCTCTCTATACCTTTCGATGCATACGGGTTATTTGCCAATTTATGAATCGGCTCTGGAGTGGCCCGACATGCAAAGCTACCTTGCAGATAACCCTCGCTCTGAAGTACCGATATTGCAATTGAAATATGCACAATCCATACCCTTATTTTCAGCCCTGGGTTCGAGCGATGCCCAATTAAGGATGGCTATAGAAGCTATCGAGCTTGGAACCGCCAGCCCTCAGGAAGCTTTGGATCACGCTAAAGAGGTTGTTGATAGCATCATTGCAGATAATCTGGCGGATTTCTAAGAACACATTCGTTTCTTGTATTTCGCATAGACACCATCTATGTAATACGGTATAGCTGGTCGCCAGGTGTAGGAACTGTCTCCACGCTTGGTCCGCCCTATGCCACTCGGAGAGAGTAAATCATGCCGCACACGGCATTAATCGACCTGACATCATCGAAAGTAGAAATCCGCGTCACCGAGCAGGCTCGCCTCGACAAGTGGCTGGGCGGTCGTGGGCTGGGCGCTTCGCTCCTGTATGACAACGTGGATGTCTCGATCCGCCCCTTAGATCCGGAGAACTATCTGATCTTCACTACCGGTCCACTGAATGGCTCACCCTGGCCGACCTCGTCCCGCTACCACGTGACGTTCAAATCTCCAGCCACCGGCGCCTACGGCTACGCAAACTCGGGCGGTCATTTTGGACCGGAACTGCGATATGCCGGATACGATGCTATCGTTATCACCGGTAAGGCCCCTGAGCCTGTGCTAATCCAAATATTCGACCAGAAGATAACCCTGCTTCCCGCAAAGGAATATTGGGGACAAAGCACCTCATTCGTTGAAAAGTCTCTGCGCGAAGAATACGGAGGGCGTGTGGCTGCGATTGGTCAGGCTGGTGAAAACCTGGTTCCCATGGCAGCCATTATCAATGACGGAGGCAGGGCTGCAGCCCGTAGCGGGCCCGGGGCGGTGATGGGCAGTAAAAATCTCAAAGCGCTGCACGTCCGCTCGGATCGAAAGAAACAAACATCCCCAACTGAGTTCGCTAAATTGTCAAAGGTCTACTCGAAATCTCTGATCAACGACGATAACTCGGAGCTTCTGCGGGAGCAGTCCACCCTGTTCCTCATGTCAATTAAAAATTGCATTGGCGATCAACCCACCAAGAATCATCAGACCGGCCAGGTACCTTTCATCCGCAATCTGGACGCAGAATCCTTCAGCCGCTATTGGACGAAACGGCTGGGCTGCGCCATGTGCCCAATGCGCTGCTCGCGGCAATCTACGTTGAAGACCGGCGGCAAGGATATCCAAATCGAAGGTCCAGAATACGAAACTGCGAACGCTTTTGGTCCTATGTGCTGGAACGCGGACCCTGAAGTGGTCATCGAGGCCAACTACCTGTGTAACGAATATGGCTTGGACACCATCTCCACCGGGGTGACAATTGCCTTTGCCATGGAGTGCCACGAAAAAGGCTTGCTGGATCACCCCGATTATTCTCTGGAGTGGGGGGATTCTGAAACCATCCTGGGGCTGGTCGAGGATGTCGCTTTTCGAACTGGCTTAGGGGAGTTGCTCTCGAAGGGAGTGAAGCAAGCTGCGCAGGAGATAGGCAGCGGTACCGAGAAATTCGCCATGCATGTCAAAGGGCTTGAGCTTCCTCGGCAGGAGCCGAGAATCGCCAAATCGTTCGGCCTGGGGCACGCCACAAGCAACAGGGGCGCCGACCATCTCTATGGAATGCCGGCCCTCGATCTAGCCGGAAACTGGGAGGTAGCCCGGCAACTATACCCAGAGGATATTGTCGAGGAACTGATGGGGTTGTCTAACGAAAAATACAAAGCGGATATTGTGTTCTATGGGGAGCACTTCTGCGCAATAGTCGATTCTCTCGGGGTTTGCAAATTCAGCACCGCCGAAACTTACACAGTAATGCCTGCAGATTTAGCCGCGGGTTTGCAGGCGCTGGGATACGATTTCACCGAAGAGTCTCTTCTTGAAATTGGAGAAAGAATTGTAAATCTGGAAAGGCTGTTCAACCAATCTCACGGCTTTGACAGGAAAGATGACATTCTGCCGCGGAGATTTACCGAGGAACCATTAGACGTGTACGAATACGAAATTGATCCGGATTCCGATGAAGTCCGCAAATCGACATCCCCCATCGTGACTGGAATGATTCACGATTGGGATGCCATGCTCGACCGCTACTATGAATTGCGCGGCTGGGACGAACAGGGTCATCCCCTGCCAGAGACTCTAAGCAGGTTGGGTCTTTAATAGAATTTCTAGAATATTGCTGTAGCGGTTGTATATTCCGTATTGCATATTCCTGACTGATTTTAAGCATTATGCAATACAGAATATGTCTCGGTTTTTATATTGGAGCTTTCACAAATATGCGCCTCTCAATCTCACCAGAAAAATGTACAGGATGCCAGACCTGTGTGATTTTTTGTTCCTTGAAGAATGAAGACGTGGTAAACCCCGAACTGTCTCGTATCTTTATCCGTGAAGATCATTCCGATATCAGCTTCCTGCCAATTACGTGCGTGCTTTGTGATGAAAAGCCATGTATCGAAGTCTGCCCTGAACCAGGCGCGATTAGCGTTAATCACTTAGGGGCAGTGGTAATAGACGAAAACCTATGTACAGGGTGCAGCAAATGCGTGAACGCCTGTCAGATTGGAGCTATTCAGCTTCATCTCCTGCCCGGTAGAGGTAAATCGGGCAAAGCAGTGGTGTTGAAATGCGATCTGTGCGCTGGTGATCCCTGGTGTGTGAAAGTGTGTCAGCCGGGAGCGATCACGATCTGCGATGATGACGGCGGGCAGGAAATGTATGACGCGCTGCTGGCAGAACTCGAAAGAATCCCGGAAACCCGCACCCGTTCCCTAAAAGGCATTCCAGCAGATAGTACCGCGGAGAGTTTCCCTTACCAGGGGTACGCAGGTAAATACCTGCGTGTAGATTTGTTCTCCGGTGAAATCCAAGTGCTCCCATTGCCAGTCGAGTGGGTCGAAAATTACCTGGGTGGAAATGGCATTGGCACAAAAATTCTCTGGGATGAGGTTCCCGCATCTGTTGATGCTCTAGAAAGTGAAAATAAGCTGGTTGTCTCTGCTGGTCCTCTGTGCGGTTCGCCAGTGCCGAATTCGGGTCGGGTTGAGTTCATCGCCAAATCGCCGTTGACGAACATTTATGGGGACTCCAACGCGGGCGGGCATTTTGGACCTGAATTGAAATTTGCGGGTTACGATCTGATCATATTCGAAGGTCGATCGCCAAAACCTGTTTATCTTTATCTCAAAGACGAGCAAGTTGAATTACGTTCAGCCGAACATCTTTGGGGTCTTGGGACCTTTGAAACGGAAGATCAATTGCGTGATGAAACCAACGAGCCGGATCTCAAAACGGCCATAATCGGCCCTGCCGGGGAGAACCTTGTCCGTTATGCAGGGATCCAGGTGACATTTCGAAGAAGCGCGGCTCGTTCTGGCCTGGGTGCCGTTATGGGATCGAAAAATCTCAAAGCCATTGCAGTCCGCGGTACAAGGTGCCTCCAAGTTGCCAGCGCTAAACAGACTCTCGATATTGCTTTGAAATATCACCTGGCAATCAGAGAGAATGAATTCTTCCCGGGTGCAAGCAAATATGGCACCGCTGGTATTGTTGCTTTAATGGACCATATGGGGCGATTCCCAACTCAGAATCACCGGTACGGAAGTTTTGAAGATTTTGAGCAGATTTCTGCAGAGGCCCTCCATGATAATCACTTCATCCGCGACATCTCTTGCCATAGCTGCCCAATAGGATGCGATAAGGTTTATGCCGTAAAGGAAGGCGAATTCTCCCGCAGTATGTCTACGAGCGTTGAATACGAGACCCTGAACTCCTTAGGCGCTAGAGTCTGCAATGCTAATCTTCCATCGATACTCAAAGGCAATGAGGTTTGTGACGACTTAGGGCTTGATACGATCTCGACCGGGAGTGCGATTGCATTTGCAATGGAACTGGCCGAGAAAGAAATTCTATCAACTGAGGATTGTGACGGTCTTGATCTTGTTTGGGGGAACTATCACACAATGCTGCAATTACTCGAACGGATTGCATACCGTAAGGGTTATCTGGGTGATCTTCTCGCAGAAGGCGCTGCCAGGGCTGCGAAACGTTTGGGTAAGGGTGCGGAGCGATATGCCATGCACGTAAAGGGACAAGATATCCCTGCACAAGATGGCCGCGCCCAACAATCTATGGGACTTGCCCACGCAACTTCATCTAGAGGCGCAGACCATCTCAAGGCTTTTCCTGTCACTGACGAAACTGGGTACCCAGGCGGGGCTGAGGCGAGATATGGACCGGAATACCTGCCCGAATTGATTGACCCTCTGGAAACAAAATACAAAGCCTTCCTGGTAAAGGATGGCGAGGATTATGGGGCAATCGTAGATTCTAGTGGTAATTGTAAATCTGGCGGCACTTTCGTCATGTTGGAAATATATTGGCAGGAACAATGCGATGCGCTAAATGCGATTACAGGTTTGTCTCTCAGTGTTGACGAATTAAAACGGATTGGCGAGCGAATCTACAATTTGCAGCGCTGCTACAACGCCCTGCACGGTATCGATAAATCGGATGACGTTCTTCCCTGGCGGATGACTAAGGTGCCTTCACCCTCTGGGAATGCAAAAGGAAGTGTCTGCCATCTCTCTGAAATGCTGGAAGAATATTACACTCTGCGAGACTGGGATACCGAAACCGGTCTGCCCAATAAGCGAAAACTACAATACCTGGGCCTTGATGAGGCATTTGATCAACTTATAGATGCTATCGAGACGGGAGAGTCTCAGGAACTACGCTCTCGTCTGGGATGGGCCAGACCGTATACTGGTGAGGTGGTGGATTTACTATGATTGACGAATCTCCATATACCAAATTGCGCACCCAATTGTTTGATTGCGAATTGCCAAGTCCACTAATATTGGCTTCGGGCCCGCGCTCCTATTGCGCTGCAAGCCTGATGGAAGCCTATAAATATGGCGCCGGCGCAGTTGTCACCAAGACTCTTCGATCAACGCTTCCTGATAATCCCACACCGCACATCATCAAGCCATCATCCAGAGGCTCGCACAACACCCTCTTCAATGCGGAAGAATGGTCAGATATTTCCTGGGAACAATGGGTTTACGAGGAAATCCCGGCGCTTGAAGGTCATCCTGGCGCTTTGGTCGTCAGCGTTGGGCACACTGCCCAAGATGTTGAAAAGTTCATCAAGCCTCTGGCAACATGTGAAACCATCGATATGATCGAATGCGTTTCCTATTCAGGTGATGCGATAATTCCATTGATCACTGCTGTCAGGGCAAAGACAGACCTGCCTATTCTGGCCAAATTGAGCTTCAACTGGGGCGACGAATTATTTTCTATCGCCGAAGCAGCCTTGAAGGCAGGGTGCAACGGGTTCACCGCAATCGATTCGATTGGTCCCGCTCTGTATATCGACATTGAAACCGGCCGCCCATTATTGGCAAGCGAAGGAGGCAGGGGCTGGATATCAGGAGCAGCCATCAAACCTTTGGCGCTTTCTATCGTCGCAGATCTCAAGAAACGCTTTGGCAAGCCTATCGTCGGCACTGGCGGAGTCTTCTCCGCCGAAGATATTATCGAAATGACCATGGCCGGGGCCGATGCCGTTGGCGTGTGTTCAGCTCCAATTCTCTATGGCAGTGAATGGTTTAAGAAGACCCTGACTAAATTAGACCAATGGCTTACGGAATTTGAATACGCCAGCCTCGAGGCAGTCGTTGGGTATGCTTTGCCCAATCTGTACCCCAACCAAATCTCAAGCGGACTCGAATTTGATTTTGACCCGCTCCTATGTACCCTCTGTCGAAGGTGTGTGGTGGTGTGTCCCTATAACGCCCGTCAAATTTCTGGGGATACACCCGGTGATGGAAGCATTCAGATGTCACTCGCCAGAGAAATATGTAGATCGTGTGGGCTGTGCTCATCGGTCTGCAAACCGCAGGCACTGACGAGTAAAATAATACCGTAGCGTAAAAGTCTCTGGAAATGGCAACAAGCACGGTAAAACTCGAGAGATGAAGACTCTGGTGTAAACACAGCACGTTTTACGCTTCACGAGGGACAAACAGCCTGCCGCCTTTTGTTCAAACGCGAATTAATACTTGGAGCCCCAATGTCCTTCGACCTGGTTATCCACGATGGTCTACTCATAACCTCAACCGATACTTTCCAGGCTGATTTGGGAATCAACGCCGGAAAAATAGCTGAAATCGGTCATAAATTGTCTGGGACAAAAATGGTCGATGCCAGCGAATTATACGTGCTTCCCGGCGCGGTTGACCCCCATGTCCACATCGAAATGCCTGTCGGTAAAACGAGATCGAGTGACGACTGGTGCACAGGAACCCGGGCCGCTGCGCATGGTGGTACGACCACAGTCATCGATTTTGTTGAAGCCGCCCCCCAACAATCACTGGTTGATGCATTAACCGCTAGAAAACTCCTGGCAGAAAACCGGGCTGTCATAGATTATGCCTTTCATATGACCTTGTCGGATGCTAAAGAGCATACTCTCGAAGAGATTCCCGCAGTGATCGATGCTGGAGTGACCTCATTTAAAACCTATACAACCTATGAGGGTTTTTGTTTGTCTGACAGGGAATTCCTGCGAGTTCTGAAAGCTGTATCTGCTCACAATGGTCTCGTCATCGTCCACGCCGAAAGCGACTCAATTATCAAACACTTCACGCAGGAATTACTCGACAGAGGGAACCTGGCTCCACAATTTCATCCCTTGAGCCGCCCAGCAATTGCGGAGGGGGAGGCAGTAGGACGAATACTCTCTCTGGCGGAGGCTGTTGATGCGCCTGTTTACATTGTCCACATTTCATCAGCCATTGGAGCCAGAGCGCTCGCTAATGCACAATTGCGGAAACAGAATGTCCTCGGTGAGACTTGCACCCAATACTTGCTGCTGACGGAGGCCGAATACCAGCGCCCCGGATTCGAGGCCTCAAAATACGTCTGCCAACCTCCGTTGAGAAAACCGGGGGACTGCGCGGCATTGTGGGAAGCCCTGAGTGACGGAAGAATTCAAACAATTGGCACAGATCACTGTCCATTCAACTTTGTAGGGCAGAAGGATTTAGGGCGTGAGCGTTTTACAGAGATTCCCGGAGGCCTACCCGGGATAGAATCTAGATTATCCCTTGTTTACTCCTACGGTGTATCTAAAGGGTTAATCAGCCTGAATCAATGGGTGTCTCTGTGCTGTACCAATCCCGCTGTCATATTTGGACTTTATCCTCAAAAAGGGGCACTCCTTCCGGGAGCAGATGCGGATATCGTTTTATTCGACCCAGCGATGAAGAAAACCCTCTCCCAAAATGTGCTTCACGAAAACGTCGACTACACGCCCTACGAAGGCTTCCGGCTTCAGGGCTATCCTGTAAAAACCTTGCTGCGCGGTGAAGTTCTTATCGATGGCGGGAAATCAATGAATATTGAAGGGAAAGGGAAGTATTTGAAATGCGGCCCACCGCAGATACATTTAGCACCACTCAGCTCAAAGCATCCCTTCGACACTTCCTGCAGCTAAAGTGAAGGGGCAGCTGAGTAATTCTGAGTGGATATTCGTTTGAGAAAAGGTGGTTTCCATGAACGGTATGTTAATCCTCCCAGAGTGGCTGATTATTGACGCCCTCCAGACACCAAAGAAAGATTGGGGCATCCGTATCTCGGGAGACATGATTACGGATGTAGGCGGCAATGACCAGTTGCGAATAAAATTCAAAGAGGATGAAGTACTGGAAGCACCAGGGAAAGTCTTGTCACCAGGATTCGTAAACGCACACACCCACATTTACGGAGTTTTAGCACACGGCATCCCGTTGGAAAAAGCCCCCTCCGGTTTTTGGCCCTTTCTCGAAGACTTTTGGTGGCCGCTTGTCGAAAACCAGTTGGATCAAGATATGATTTGCGCGGCGACAGATTTGCGATGTGTGGATATGCTCAAAAGTGGTGTCACTTCATTTTATGATTGCACTGAAGCGCCATTTGCGCTGCCAGGATGTTTGTTCGCTCAGAAAGAACGCGTTCTTCGGAGCGGGATGAGAGGCATCTTGTCGTTCGAAGCGACAGAACGCATAAGTGCAATTAATGGAGAACTGGGGCTGAAAGAAAACGACGATTTCATCGATGCCTGCAATCAAGAAGGCGGCCTCGTATCCGGACTGATGTGCATTCACACGACCTTCACCTGTTCCCCCGATTTCATCCGCAAAGCATTCGGCATGGCCGGCGATAGAAACGTGCTCATGCAAGCCCATGTCTCGGAGGGCACTTACGAACCCGAATACACATCGCGTAAGTATGGCCTAAAACCCATACAATTCTACGACTCGCTTGGTATCGCTGGCACGGAGCTGCTGGCCTCACAATGCGTCCACCTCGATGAAGCTGAGATTCAGATAATTTCCCAACAAGGGATCCACGTCAGTCACCAGCCGCTGTCGAATTGCGAAGTGGGCGGTGGTATTGCCCCCATTCCCCAACTTACCGCACTAAATGTCACGATAGGCTTAGGCAGCGACGGTTACATCGATGACTTTTTCGAGGTCATGAGGGGCGCTTTCCTGATCCACAAAGCCCACCACCAGGACCCTGGGGTGATGCCTGCCCATGTAGTCTGGCACATGGCAACCGAGGGGGGAGCGCGTGTCCTCGACCTGGAGAAAGTTGGCCGGCTCGCACCCGGTTGGAAAGCAGACATCCAACTGATAGATGCAGATCTTCCCACCCCGCTGAGCGAACACAACCTTTTCGAACAAATGCTCCTTTACCGCAGTGCTGATAATGTCAGCATGGTGATGGTTGACGGGGTGATACGCGTCCAGAACTGTGAGGTTTTAGGCATTGATCGCCCTTTCCTGCTGTCGAGAACAAGATCTGCGGCTGAACGATTATGGTCGACCTAAAGTTAGGCTATGTGCTTCTCGTTCGGACATTAGTGAGGCCGCCTGCGAATCTCAATTTTGAGGTCGCACGGCTTTGAGCCTTGTGGGCTACGCTTTATAACTAACAAAATCTACCTTAAACCGCAGACCTCAAGATTAGCCATTTTGACTAGCCTTGAGGTCTACAGTCGGGGCGGCCGGATTTGAACCGGCGACCTCACGGACCCGAACCGTGCGCGCTACCGGGCTGCGCTACGCCCCGATGAACCACGAGTATATCGTTAATTACACCGATGGGTCAACGCGAAGTTGGCACCGCATTGTTTTTTGGGTTGATCTGAGGGGTTCAGGTTCTCATACAATTAAAAAAATTCACCCCAGGATTTCCTGGGGTGTTAGCTTCAAGGAGAATGGCAGATAAGTGAGTTGCTGGCTCGACTATTTTTGAACGAGCACTCGATTTGTTAGCTTGGTATCCGGCGGTAGCAATCCTGCTTCTGGGATTCATCTGTAACGCAGCATGCCATCCACATCCAGGCGGTTGGATGGGAAGGTGATTGCTGCAGAACCCAGCTTAGGGCTTCTTTTCCGACTTGGATTTCTCCGCGTGAGATGGCTTCGGAAGCGAATTCCATTGCCTCTTCTATTGTTGTGAGTGATTGTGGTGCCATTCCAGCCTCCTGCCTCGTTATTAATGCGCGTGATTTAAACGATCTATATAGGTGCCTATTATTGATAACGGTTATCTATAGAAAATATTACACATCATCGCCTTACAGCGCCCTTACAGCACCCCGCAGCAAAGAAATTGTAAGATTGGTGGCGCAGTGGATCTCAAAGGTCGTTGCACTATCCAGCGCAGCGCAACAGGCCTTGGTTTTCCAAAATCCCGGGTTAAAAGTGAGTGTTGGATCTTATTGCGAAGGGGTGTGTCTAGCCGCTGCGAAAAACGCTCGCGGCTTTATGAGCTTTTTCCTGATTGGCGGGGACCATGAAGCAGAACAGGCTTCCGGTTCCTTCCTTGCTCTCGCACCATATCTGACCGTTGTGCATCTCGACCATCGCCTTGGCGATCGATAACCCTAATCCCATGCCGCCGTGTTTCCGGGTTAGATGAGATTCGACCTGATAAAAGCGATCAAAAACACGTTCGACCTCATTCTCAGGAATGCCGATTCCAGTATCGACTACAAAGACTTTTATCATCTCGTCGTCGCCCTCAGCTTTTATCCCGATCTGCCCACCGGCATCGGTGTAGTTGAGCGCGTTATCTACCAGGTTGGAGAGCGCGACCTCTATTTTCTCCTGGTCGCCGTCCATGATTAACGCTTCATCTTCGGGGATGTCGAAACCAATTTCGATCTGTTTCTCTTTTGCAGAATCGCGGAATTGATTATACGTTTCTTCAACCAGCTGGCCGACCGAAAATGGTTTTCTGCGAACGCGAGATTGTCCCTGTTCATTGTGGGCGATGGCAGACATATCTTCGATGATCGTCTTGAGTCGCATCGCACTGCGGATGATGACCTCCATCTGTTCCTGGTGGTCAGGGGGGATGAATTCTTGGAGGAATGTCGCGTGCCCAAGGATCAACCCCAGTGGGGTGCGGAGTTCATGAGAGGCGATGGCTATGAAATCGGATTTCATACGGTCGAGCCGTTTTAATTCTTCGTTCGTTTCCTGGATGCTGGCGAGCAAGCGCACGTTCTCAATTGCGATTGCAGCTTGTGCTGCAAGCGTCTCTAATACCTCCAGGTCGTCTTCGGTATAATCAGCATTATCTAATTTATTTACTGCTTCCAAAACACCGATGGTTTCGGTTTTCACGGAAAGAGGAACTCCGAGAATGGATTGGGTCTCATACTTGAGTATCTCATCTACACGGCGGTAAACTCGAGGATCGCTTTGTGCGTCTTGGATAACCATTGGCTTCGAGTTGGTGAAGATCCAGCCAGCAACGCTCGAATCTAGCGGTATACTAATTTCACGCAAATCATCGCGGTGTATGCCGGGAGAGGCTTCAAAACGTAATACTCCGGCGCCTGAATCGTAAAGGAGAATGGAGGCGACCTCACTCTGAGTGAGTTCGCAGGCAACATCGATTATCATATCCAGTAGTTGAATGAGATCGAGGGTCGCCGACATAGTCCGGCTGATCTCAAGCAAACGTTCAAGACGTTGTGATTTACTCATCTGACCCACACGCTCAGACATAGATTATCCTTGAGCAAGGTACGATTGTAGCATAGCAGGGGGAATGGGAGAAACACAACAAGTCCTTTCTCCCATTTACAGATCGTTTTAGTGATTATGATTTCATGGAGGCGTAAGAAATGGCATCGAGCAAGAAAGTCAAAGTAGCGATCATCGGGGTTGGTAACTGCGCTTCATCCCTGGTTCAGGGTGTCGAGTACTACAAAGATGCGAAATTGAACGACAACATTCCGGGGTTGATGCATGTCGATATCGGTGGTTACCACATTCGAGATATCGAGTTCACGGCGGCGTTTGACGTTATCGTCGGCAAAGTCGGCAAGGACTTGAGTGAGGCGATCTTCGCCCACCCAAATAACACCGTAAAGTTCTCGGATGTGCCGAAAACGGGCGTGACGGTTCAACGTGGAATGACGCACGATGGCATCGGTAAATATCTCTCCCAGGTTGTGGAGAAAGCCCCCGGCCCGACGGCCGACATCTTAAATATATTGAAAGAAACGAAAACGGATGTCGTTGTGAGCTACCTGCCTGTAGGCTCAGAAATGGCGACGAAATGGTATGTTGAGCAGATTCTTGATGCCGGCTGTGCTTTCATCAATTGCATCCCTGTGTTTATCGCCAGCTCGGATTATTGGGCGTGTCGCTTCAAAGAACGCGGCCTTCCTATCATCGGTGATGATATCAAAAGTCAAGTCGGCGCCACGATTACGCATCGTGTCCTGACGTCCCTTTTTGTCGACCGCGGTGTAGTTCTGGATCATACCTATCAACTGAACTTTGGCGGTAATATGGATTTTTACAATATGCTCGAGCGTGATCGGCTCGAATCGAAGAAGATCTCGAAGACGGGGGCGGTGACGAGCCAGCTGCCTTATGAACTCCCTGCGGAGGACATCCATGTAGGACCAAGCGATTACGTGCCCTGGCTCACCGATCGGAAATGGTGCTACGTTCGCATGGAGGGCACTACCTTTGGCGATGTCCCGCTGAATCTGGAGCTTAAGCTGGAGGTTTGGGATTCGCCAAATTCGGCCGGCGTTGTAATCGACGCAGTCCGCTGTGCCAAGATCGCGCTTGATCGAGGTCTTTCTGGGCCGATCCTTGAGCCGTCTTCGTACTTCATGAAGACGCCCCCGGTGCAATATAGCGATGATGAAGCGCATAAAAAGACGGAAGCGTTCATCCGCGGTCCCAAGAAGAAGAAAGGTAAGAAGTAGCGAACGATACTTTTCACGAGTCCGGAATTTGTTCTCCCCAAAGTGAATGCTCTCAATGGGGCTGTCTGATATTGGCTCAGGCAGCCCCTTCTGCGTGTCGAGCGTGGGCTTACCCATGAAATCGCCTCCACTAGGAGGGCTTATCGTTTGTGGTAACGCATTTTTGTTCAGCCCTACAGTAATCCAACCATCGATTAGTGCTACACCTATGGGAATAAGCTCGCTGAAGGACCGGAGATCTTACGAGAAGGGAATCATCGCAGGAAAAAAAGTGTATAGTAGGTTTGCTGGTGCCCTTTACCTCAGCACGGACAGCAAACCAGCGAGTTAGATTGCCTCGATAGAGATTGTTTATTCGCTGTGAAGGAACGAAAAAATGCGGGCTATGCTTCGAGGAGTTTTGAGAACATGATCCGTTTAGGGACTTCGGGTTTTTCGTATGACGATTGGATTGGAACTGTCTATCCGGAAGATTTGGCGAAGCGATCCTGGCTGGAATTCTATGCACAGCAGTTCGAGACGGTTGAACTGAACGTAAGCTATTACCGTATCCCGGCGTTGAAGACCGTCAAAGGCTGGGTGGAGCGTACGCCGGACAGTTTCGCATTTTCGGTGAAAGCTCATCGCAGCATCACCCACGAGCGAGAAGATCCCGCTTACGAAGCGTTCGTCGAAGCCTTCCAGCCAATGGCCGAGGCTGGGAAATTAGCCTGCGTTCTGGCTCAGTTTCCTCATTCATTTCACCCATCAAAGGAGAATCGGACTTACCTGGAGCAAATGCGTGAGTGCTTCCAGGAGCTGCCGGTCGTTGTCGAATTCCGCGATCACGCCTGGGTATCGGATGAGACCTTCGAGCGTTTGGAGAAGCAGAATTTGGGGTTCTGCTGTGTCGATGAACCCCGGTTGAAAGGATTGATGCCGCCTGTAGTGCGGGCGACGAGTGAGGTTGCCTATATTCGCTTCCATGGTCGTAACGCCGGTAAATGGTGGAAGCAGGATCATGCCTGGGAGCGCTACGATTACACATATTCTGAGCAGGAGTTGAAGGAATGGATTCCTCGAATTCGAGAACTCGATTCCGCCGCTCCTCTCACGCTGGTCTACGCTAATAATCACTACCGCGGGCAGAGTGTTGACACCTTGCGAAAACTGGATAAGCTCCTTGTTAGTGTGTGAAAATTTGCCCATTGCCGGTGTTTGCATGGGCTGGAGACTTAAGCAGTGGAAGTCCAGGATGGTATAATGATTTATCGCCTTCACCGGCAAATAAAATCCGCGCCATTGAGCGATTGAGGGAGCAGAAAGCGATGTCTGGACACTCAAAATGGTCAACGATTAAGCGCAAGAAAGCTGTGACTGATGCCAGGCGAGGGGCGATATTTACACGTTTGGCACGCGAGATCACAATAGCAACTCGTGAAGGTGGTGGAGATACAGAAACCAACTTCACACTGCGATTAGCGATCGATCGCGCAAAAAACGGCAACATGCCCAAGGAAAATATAGAACGGGCTATTAAGCGTGGTACTGGTGAAGATAAGGATGGCGTCAATTACGAACAAATCATGTATGAAGGCTATGCAGCTCATGGCGTCGCCCTGATGATTGAAGTTGTGACCGATAATCGAAATCGGACGGTTGCCGATCTTCGGCACGAGCTCACCAAATCCGGTGGGAATCTGGCCGACGCAGGAGCCGTATCCTGGCAATTTCGGCGCGCAGCATATTTCTACATCCCGATAGAGGATGCCGATCCGGATACGGTCTTCGAATTGGCGGTTGACGGGGGCGCAGATGACGTGGTCATCGGCGAGGAAGAGATTGAGATTTTCGCCCCCGTGGATGTGTTCAAGAAGATTAATGACCAGTTTGATGAGGCCGGGATTAAACCCTCTGAAGCTTCGCTGAGAATGATGCCTAACACCTTGTTAGGAATCGATGGAGACCAAACCGCGAAAGTAATGCGTGTTATCGAGGCGATAGAAGATCTCGATGACGTGCAGAATGTCTATTCAAACCTGGAAGTAACCGAAGAAGCAGTCTCGATTCTAGAGACCGCCTGACGCTGCAGGCGACAGATAAGAAATGCTTGTCATCGGGATTGATCCGGGGACTGCGAGAACTGGCTACGGCTTAATTCGGCAATCCGAATCGGGAACATTGGCTCTGGTGGACTTTGGCATAATCCAAACATCGCCAAATCAACCGATGAGCGAGCGATTGCTAAAAATCCATCGTGATTTACAGATCTTACTGTCTCAGCATCGACCTGAAGAAGCCGCAGTGGAACGCCTTTTTTTCCAGAAGAACGTAAAAACAGCGCTCAGTGTTGGGCAGGCGCGCGGCGTTGCGATACTGGCTTTGGCTGAACTGGGTCTAAACATCAAAGAGTATTCCCCACAAGATATCAAAATGGCGGTTACAGGCTACGGGGCGGCAGAGAAAGGTCAGGTTCAACGGATGGTCCAGAATTTATTGGAGATGGATGATCTCCCCCGACCGGATGACGCCGCAGACGCACTGGCGGTTGCTATTTGCCATTGCCAAGTCTCTAATCTAGAGCGGCGAATAGAAGGTGCGGAATGATCCGGTCTATTCGGGGAATTGTTTTACATATTGGCGAGGGCGAACTGACTCTGGAAGTGGGGGGAATCGGCTTGCGTGTAGCCATTACGGGGAGCGTCCACGCAGCGGGACCGGAAGTTGGCAAGCCCTTTTTCTTGCATACCTACCTCAGCGTTCGGGAAGATGAGCTGAGTCTGTATGGTTTTCAATCGGCTGAGGAGAGGGGGCTCTTTGAAGTCCTGCTTGGAGTCTCGGGAATCGGCCCTAAGTTGGCTATATCCGTGTTGTCGAATCTCTCTCCGGATGTCCTTCGCAGTGCCGTTGCAAATAATCAGCCCGAGATCTTGACAAGGGTACCCGGCATAGGCAAAAAGACGGGGGAAAAGATCATCTTCCATCTTAAAGACATCCTGTCCGCTCCGGCTGTTGATGTGCGCATCCCCAGTGATGTCGATACTGAAGTGCTCGGGGTGCTAACGGGTCTGGGTTACAGCCTTGTCGAATCTCAAACGGCAGTCCAATCTATTCCTGAGGATGCCAAGGATGATCTAGAGGAACGTGTCCGCTTGGCGCTTCAGTACTTCTCCTCTCCTTAACCCAACAAAACCGGGTTCTTGAAAAACCTCGCGACCGATTCTTGTACAACGAATGCTCTATCTTCATTGATATCAGGGTTTCTCGCTTCTACGAAATCGGAGGGTGATGGATTATCCACGTCTGAGATATTTATTTAGGCTGATTGAGCAGACCAAAGTCCATTGTTCAAGCCAATTAACTCATCTTGGAAAATGCTGTAAACGAGCCGATTTCATGTCTCAGATTGCGGATTGCTGGACAAAACAAAGGCCTTCAGGTATTATTCCCCGCGTTGCTAATTTTCCTTGGCAGATCGGAAAAAACTGATCAAATGAAGTGTAACGGTGTATTAAATCCGCGTGATTTAATCAACGCAAATCGACCAGGGAAGGTGGGCGCGGATGGTTAGAAAGACAAATTCCACGAATTCAGACCCCTCAAGGGAGGTCCTATGCCGGATCTCGTAAAAAATATATCCAGCGAGTTGCAACGCCAAATCGATGCATTCTCTCCAGAAGTTGAGCTGAAGGTTGTCGGAGCAGTCCTAGAAGCTGGCGATGGTATCGCCCGCGTATCTGGCTTATCCGACGTACGTGCTCAGGAGCTCATTCAATTTGCGAATGGGGTTCTGGGTATCGCCTTCAACCTGGAGCGTGATACGGTTGGTGTGCTCGTTATGGGGGATTACTCCGAGATTTATGAGGGCATGCTCGTATATACGACCGGGCACATCGCATCCGTACCCGTGGGCGAGGGCTTGATTGGAAGGGTTGTAAACGCGTTAGGTGAACCAATTGACGGGAAAGGAAGCATCCAGTATGACGGTTACCGCCCGGTGGAACGAATCGCGCCGGGCGTTGTCGAGCGTAAAGATGTAGATACACCTGTCCAAACCGGGATTAAGGCGATCGATTCGATGATCCCTGTTGGTCGTGGGCAGCGGGAGTTGATCATCGGCGACCGCCAGACTGGAAAAACAGCGCTCGTAATCGACACGATTATCAACCAGAAGGGTAAGGATCTCGTCTGTATCTATGTCGCCATTGGCCAAAAACGTGCGGCAGTGGCGCGGACGGTAGCTCTGTTGGAGAGCTTCGGAGCAATGGACCATACCATCGTCGTCGTAGCAGCGGCGGACGATCCCGCGGCTCTGCAATACCTCGCCCCTTATGCAGGTTGCGCGATCGGTGAAGAGTTTGCCCAGCGGGGGCTTGATGCGCTGGTTGTATATGACGATCTCAGTAAACACGCCTGGGCCTATCGCCAAGTTTCTCTGCTGCTCAGACGCCCACCTGGTCGTGAGGCCTATCCCGGTGATGTCTTCTACTTGCACAGCCGGCTTCTCGAGCGAGCGGTACGTCTCGCTGATAATTTCGTCATCGTTCCCAAGGAATTTGAGGGTGCAGCATCTGAAGAAAATGCAGTCGATGGCAAAGTATACGGTGGACCGCTGGCGGAACATGAAGTGAACGAAGCGCTCAAGGCGATGGACGATTCCGCCAAATATCGTGCAACTATCGTCGCTGGAAGCGGGGGTTCCCTGACCGCACTGCCAATCATCGAGACGCTGCTGGGTGATGTTTCTGCATACGTTCCAACCAATGTTATTTCAATTACAGATGGACAGATATATTTGGAAAGCGACCTCTTCAATGCCGGCATCAGACCAGCGATCAACGCGGGGCTTTCCGTTTCACGCGTGGGCGGTGATGCGCAGACGAAGGCGATGAAACAGGTTGCCGGGCGTTTGCGCCTCGATATGGCAGCTTATCGTGAAGTAGCTGCCTTTGCACAGTTTGGGTCAGATCTCGATTCTGCGACTCAAGCTCAGCTCAGCCGCGGGCAGCGGCTGCAGGAGATTTTAAAGCAACCGCAGTATAAGCCGATGGAATTGGAAGGACAGATTGTCGTCCTATTTGCCGCCACGAATGGCTACGCTGACGATGTGCCTGTCGACCAGATCAGCAAATGGGAGGCTGCATTATTGCGAAATATCGAGACGTCCCATTCTGAAATCCTAAAAGATATCGCCAAGGCTAAAATCATCACTGACAAGACAGAGGGAAAGCTGCATCAGGCGGTCGAAACTTTCAACCGCAGCTGGTTGGATTAGATTGAGATCGCGGGAGTTCTGAAATGGCTTCAGCCCGAGAGATGCGGCTCCGCATTCGGAGCGTTGATAATATCGCCCAGGTCACGCGGGCTCTGCAAGCCGTCAGCGCAAGCCGATTGAGGAAAGCGGAGGCAAGGGTTCGGGAAACACGCCCGTATGCCGAAAAAGCGTGGCAAGTTCTGCGCCATCTTTCGAATCAACCGGTCAGTGATCAGGTTCACCCATTCCTCGCTATTCCACCTGAAGTTAAGAAGATTCTGGTAATTCTCATCAGTGGAGACCGCGGTCTGGCAGGTGCATACAATACGAATGTAGTTCGATATACGCTCGAGACCTTCAGGGAAGCAGAAGTTCCGGTGAGCTATATTGCTGTAGGTCGAAAGGGCCGGGACTTATTGATTCGCAGGCGTCTTGATGTCATGGCGGAATTCAGTGATCTCCCTGCCGAACCCACATTCGCCGATGTTTCAGCTATTGGTCGCTTGGCGATGGATGAATTTGTGAGTGGTAAAGCTCAGCAGGTTTATCTCGTGTATACGGACTTCGTCAACCTGCTGCGTCAGATCCCGAGTAGGAAGCTGCTGCTTCCAGTTAGTTTCAAAGAGATTCGGATCGGCAGAAACGAAGAAGTTGTTCAAACCGAGCACACTTTAAAAGAGGGGCCCGAAGCCACATACATCTACGAACCCAGCCAAGAAGCGTTGATTAACATGATCGTACCCAGGCTTACAGAGCTTCAAGTCTACCAGGCGATCACGGAGTCGCTTGCCAGCGAGCATGCAGCACGGATGGTCGCCATGCATAATGCGACGGACAATGCCTTTGAACTCGCGGGTGCACTGGGATTGGAATATAACAAAGCGCGGCAGAAGGCGATCACGAGTGATATGCTCGACATTGTCGGCGGTGCTGAAGCGCTCACAAGTGGTTAACTGACGAGTAGCACAGGAAGACGGAGGATAGGATGGCAGGTGCGAAAGGGCGAGTTGTTGAAATCCAGGGGGGAGTTGTTGATTGTGAATTTCCCGCAGGAGAAATGCCTGGTATTTATGATGCGATCGAAGTGCCTCGTGAAGGATCTGAACCGTTAATCCTTGAGGTTCAGCGACACTTGGGTGATCACAATGTACGCACAGTAGCCATGGACTCGACCGATGGTTTGCAGCGCGGCCGGACGGCGGTCGCTACAGGCGCTCCGATAATGGTGCCAGTTGGAGAAGCGACGCTCGGTCGGATGTTCAATGTCCTCGGTAAACCTATTGATGATCGTGGCCAGGTCAATGCGGAAGATACTTATCCTATTCACCGGCCGGCGCCCTCCTTTGAAGAGCAATCCACACGGGTGGAAGTATTCGAAACAGGCTTGAAAGTGATTGACTTAATCGCCCCGTTCACCCGTGGCGGAAAAACAGGCATATTTGGCGGTGCTGGAGTAGGAAAGACGATCATCATCCAGGAGTTAATCCGTTCAATCGCGACAGTTCATCAGGGCAACTCGGTATTCGCTGGCGTTGGTGAACGGACGCGAGAAGGAACGCAGATGTATCGCGAGATGATCGAATCCGGTGTTCTCCCGGATACAGTCATGGTATATGGTCAGATGAACGAACCGCCTGGAGTGAGACTCCGAGTAGGATTGACCGCGCTAACGATGGCCGAGTATTTCCGCGATCAGGGAAAAGATGTTCTTCTATTTATCGATAATATTTTCCGCTTCAGCATGTCGGGCTCAGAGGTATCCGCACTCTTAGGGCGGATGCCCTCGGCTGTTGGTTATCAACCTACTCTGGCGACAGAGATGGGCGAACTCCAGGAGCGGATCACCTCTACGCATACCGGATCGATTACCTCAATGCAGGCCGTATACGTCCCGGCAGATGACTACTCCGATCCCGCTCCGGTAGCGACGTTTACCCACCTTGACGCAACTATCGCTCTCGAACGCTCCATTGTTGAGAAAGGGATCTATCCGGCGGTTGACCCGCTGGCGTCCACCTCACGGATTCTCGATCCGCAAATTGTCGGCGAGGAGCATTACGCGGTCGCTCGCGAAGTGCAGCGAATCCTACAACGCTACAAGGATCTGCAGGACATCATCGCCATCCTGGGTATCGAAGAGTTGAGTGAAGAGGATAAGATTGTCGTCTTTCGCGCCCGCAAGATAGAACGCTTTTTCTCCCAGCCGATGCATGTCGCCGAGCAATTTACAGGGCAGGATGGCCGCTATGTCCCCTTGCGTGAAACTGTCGACGGCTTCCGCGAAATACTCGATGGTAAATATGATGCCTTGCCAGAGCAGGCATTCCACATGGTTGGAAACATCGAAGATGCTGTGAAGAAAGCTGAACAACTCGGTTCTAGCTAACAGGAAAAGAAACGTCTCCTTATGTCGATTCGATGCGAGATTGTCACTCAGGATCGTTCCCTCTACGAAGGTGAAGCGGATATCGTCATCGCTCCCGGCTCGGAGGGTGAGCTGGGTATTCTTCCTAACCACGCTCCACTTCTCACGACGCTTGAATTTGGAGTTCTAATCGTTCGCCATCAAGGTCAGGAAGAAGCCTTTGCCATCGCCGGTGGGATTCTCGAGGTTCGACCGGATGTGATCACAGTTCTCGCCGATGTTGGAGAACGTGTAGATGAGATCGATCTAAGCCGTGCGGAGGCAGCCAGAGAGCGTGCACAAAAGTATTTGCAGGAAGGACCTCCGCCCGACACTGATGAGTATCTCCGCATCCAGGCAGCCCTGCGGCGCTCCAGCGTGCGTATTGATGCCGTGAAACGATTTAAGAAGCGCCCCCAGCTTTCCCCGACGGGGTCGCGTGATGATGAAGGAACCTAATCCATGTCCATATTTGGAAAGGATTTAGGGATTGATCTCGGCACAGTCAATACATTAATTTGTGAGAACGACGAGATCATTCTCCACGAGCCGACGGTTGTAGCGATCGATATTGATGAATTGAAAATCGTTGATGTCGGCCATTCGGCGCGCGAGATGGATGGTCGCGTCCCGGAGAGCATCGAGGTTTCACGCCCACTGCGGGACGGAGTTATTGCCGACTTTGAAGTGACTCACCGCATGTTGGGGTATTTCATTGAACGGGTTTCTGGTCCCGCGCGGCTCTTCAAACCGCGTGTGATGATCACGGTTCCCTTAGGGGTTACGAGCGTTGAGATGCGCGCGGTCCATGAGGCTACTCTTCAGGCTGGAAGCCGCGATGTTCACCTCATACAAGAGCCGCTCGCAGCCGCGATTGGTGTTGGATTGCCGATTACTACGCCCTCGGGGAATATGGTCGTCGATCTTGGAGGAGGGGTGACTCAAGCGGTTATGATCGCCATGAGCGGCATTGTAGCCCAAGGCGCAACCAGGCTCGGGGGGTTAAAACTCGATGAAGCGATCAGCACTTACGTCCGCAAGAAATACGGTTTGATTATCGGCCCGAGGACTGCCGAAGAGGCGAAAATCCGGATCGGAGCTGCGCTTCCTCAGGATGAGGACCGCACAATTGAGATCCAGGGTCAGGATCAAGTCACGGGCCTGCCCCGTCCTGTTACGATCTCAACAAGTGAAATCGTTGAGGCACTACAGGAAACGCTCCAGTTAATGGTGATGTCTATTCGAGAGGTTCTTGAGAAAACCCCGCCTGAGCTTGCTTCCGATATCATCGATCGCGGAATGGTGATTTGTGGTGGGGGTTCACTCCTGCGGGGGATTGATAAGTGGCTCACCCGAGAAACGGGCGTCCCCGCGTATCGGGCGGAAGAACCTGTAGCATGCATAGCCCGGGGAGCGTACCGAGGGTTAGGAATGCTGGATCGCTTGAGGCGGACTCTCCCCAAAGTATGAGCAACGCGCAGACACCAAGCCGATAGTTATACGCTGTAACCGGGCGATTTTCATTTTAAGGTTCTCCTACAAGTTGTGTGGGTGACCAACCGGATTTGCGCTGCTCAGCTCCACCATATAAATAAATCGCAGGGGCCGACCTACGTGTCAGCAAGCCACCCTCCCATAGGTTCAAAACCTGCAAGAGGGCTTATATGATCGCCTCAACGCGCAGGCAGCGCCTGCGACCGGAAGCAGAGCTTGCGCACTCGTGCGCCTGCAAGCG
>CBDAFF010000061.1:0-28773 GCA_965195195.1 uncultured Anaerolineales bacterium
CGGTCGATATGAGTTGCGCACGAACAAGATCCACGATATTGTGTCTAAGGTGCCGATGACAAGGATGTGGGCGGACCATCCGACGCGAGTGTAAGCGATGTTGTGATATTAAAGTGTCAACCATGTCCCGCGACTGTACAAAGTTTCAAGGATCGTCGACCTTTCGAATTAAGAATTCACAGCTATGATTAGGTAAACATTCCCGAAAGATAACTGGGCTATAATCTTCGTACCACAAGCATGCGAGGTGCCATGAAGCAGCCAATCGTTGAGTGTATTCCAAACTTTTCCGAAGGACGACGCGTCGAGGTCGTTGAGGAGATCGAGAACGCCATCCGCAGTGTGCGCGGGGTTTACATCCTTGATCGCCATATCGACCCAGATCACAACCGTTCTGTGATTACATTCGCTGGTTCCCCTGCCGAAGTAGCTGACGCCGCTTTCGAAGCGGTAAAGACGGCTGCAGGTAAAATTGACCTGGATCAACAGAAGGGCGAACACCCGCGTATCGGCGCAACCGATGTCATCCCCTTCGTGCCCATCTCCGGGGTCACAATGGATGAGTGCGTTGAGCTTGCACGAACGCTTGCCCAGCGCGTCGGAGATGAGCTTAGCATCCCTACATATTTGTATGAGCAAGCCGCAACCCGTCCCGAGCGAAAGAATTTAGAGAATATCCGCCGCGGTGAATATGAGGGATTAAAGGAGACGATCGAAAGCGACCCCGCAAAGAAACCTGACTTCGGTCCCCAGAAGTTAGGACCAGCCGGCGCGACCGTCATCGGCGCTCGAGCCCCACTGGTTGCTTTCAATGTTTATCTTTCAACAGACGATGTCGCCATTGCACAAAACATCGGGCGTGCGGTGAGGCACTCTTCTGGCGGGTTACGCTATGTAAAGGCCCTGGGAATGCTTGTCGAAGGACGGGCGCAGGTGTCCATGAACCTCACTGATTTCACCCGCACGCCAGTCGCCCGAGTTGTGGAACTCATCCGTCGTGAAGCGAATCGCTACGGCGTCTCGATTGTGAATTCCGAGTTGGTGGGCTTGATCCCCCAAGCCGCGCTCGTTGATGCTGCACAGTGGTATCTTCAGCTCGACCAATTCTCACCCGACCAGATCCTCGAGAACCGCATCTTCGCAGCAATGGATAGCGAGGAGCGCGATGAAAGCGCATTCCTGCATAACATCTCATCAGGATCGGCGACACCCGGCGGTGGTTCCGCCGCCGCTTTCGCAGGTGCAATGGGCGCCGCTCTAGTTGCCATGGTCGCCCGTCTTACGGTCGGTAAGAAGAAGTACGCTGATGTTGAGGAACGAATGCAGGAAATCACGTCGCGTGCTGACATTCAGCGTGATGCACTCCAAAAGGCAGTGACACTCGACGCTCAAGCCTTCGATTCCGTCATGGCTGCCTTCCGGATGCCGAAGAAATCTGCGCAGGAGAAAACCGCTCGAGCCGAAGAGATCGAACGTGCCACGCATGTCGCCGCGGAAGTACCGCTGCAGGCATGTCGTGATGCCGTTGAAGTGCTCTCCCTCGCAGCAGAAGTCGCAGAGAAAGGGAACCAAAACGCCCTTAGCGACGCGGGTTCTGCCGGCGCGATGGCAAAGGCCTGCCTGCAAGCCGCAGGGCTCAACGTCAAGATCAACGCCAGCAGCGTCTCGGATCGCGAAGCCGCTCAAAGCTGGCTCGATGAACTGGCGCATCTGGAGACCCAAGCCGCTCAAGCTGGGAAGGCGCTCAGCGCAGCGTTGGGCTAAAACAAATATTAAGCTTAGTGTTTGATCATCAAGTTCTTTCAAAACAAAATCGCACCCTCAGGGCTCATTATCAGTCCTCGAGGGTGCGGATCATTTCTGGGGCTATTCCCGGGTTTCCCTACCAGCCGCTGTCTGCGAAGATCCGTTCAAGTAATTCGCTGCGTTCAGAGGGTGACATCGGCCGCGGTTGGGCGTAGTTTTCAAGCAAAGCGGTCAGCAGTTCCGTACTGATATGTCGGCCATCGTAGAACACATGCCGGTCCATGAATTCCTGCCGTAGTTCATACGTCTGCATCTGATCAAAGAATAGGTTTCCAAGTCCGAAGTGGATGAACCCTCCTTGGTGAAAGGCAAATCCCAAAGGTTGATGGGCCTGGCTTCCACTGACAATGATAGCCCCCGCATCAACTGCATCACGAAATGCGTCTTCCTGGGCAGGGCTGGGCGCAGGCAATTCCGCCCATTGGAACGTGAAAATCGGCAGATAACCTTCCTCCTTTAATGTCCGTAGTTCTTCACGGAGACGCTCCCAATCGCAGGGGGTCGCGCCCGGTTTTTCTTCGCCAGCCCAGGCGTACTTCGGGCCAATCCAATTACACCCGAGAAAGGCCAGCCGATTTCCATTGTGCTCTACACGCACAGTCTGGAATGAATCTTCTAGATCTTCGCCGCCGCCAAAATATTCCATCCCGTACTGCCGGTATAAATCGAGAGTGAAAGCCAGCCCGTCTGATCCATAATCCGAAACATGATTTCCCGTCAATTCGACCAAGTCAATGCCAAGGTCGACGAACAATTGTATGTAGCTCGGGTCACTGCAAAACTTCAATTTCTCCTGCACAGGATCCGGGTCTGGGCAATCGGAGACAAATGGAACCTCGTTGCTGACGTGAGCAAAATCTGCCTCACTTAGCCAGTCACCGATCAACTCCCCTGGATAGCCGATGCCGTGAGACTCCATCCTCCAGGCTGTAGCCCGGGTGAGCGCCGTAACACCGGTCATGATCAGAGTCGTCAGCTTATTCGGGTCGTAATTGCTATAGGGAGTATCAAACGCTGCGCGCAGCTGTTCTGCTTTTTCAATGTCGCCGCTTATACCGAAGGATGTGACCAGTGGATACGCATCGCGATCGAAATTCTTTCGAATTGGCGACTGCCCATCCAACTCCAGCACCTTCCAGCCCGGCTCCAGATCCTCGAACGGGAGGATTGCATAGGCTGGTCTCTCCTCCCATGCACGTTCCAGGAGATCCTCCGGCGCAGTGATATGCACCCTTGATCTTGACGGTATTCCCATCACAGCAGACATCACTTCGTAAACATCGTTTGTAAGAAATATCCGCTTACCTTCCTGCGCATCGCCTGACCAGAGTGCACGCAGGGATTCGTAGCTCATTCCATCCTCAACCGTTGGGAACGGCGCCACAAGCATATAAACCCACTCCGCGACCCTCACCTCTCCGCCCGGTTCAACCTTCACCTGCGCCGTGGACGGCTCACCGGCAAGCTGAAAACCTCCCACTCCATGGTCAATAAAATCTACCATTCGCGTCCGTAATTTGTCCGGCAGCCCCGGTGAGAGCCAGAGATTGACAACACTTGCGGTTGGGGTTTGGTCGATCGATTGGAAGGGCGTCGGCGGAACAACGGTCAACGATGCGTCCCCTCCAGTCGAAGGCGATGTTCCTGAGTGCGTCGGACCTTCCCCACCCTGCTGGCACGCGCCCAAAAACAATGCCCCGAGGAGAGCGAAGCTAAAAAGCACTATTAGACAGCGACGGAGCGAATAAGCATTCACAGCAGGTGGCATTATGCCACGCACATTTGATGTATGCCAGATGAAACCGAAAAGGGCCCTGTGGATAGCTTGACGGAAACAGGTCAAGATGGTAACTTACATCGATGATGTTTCGTCGTTTAATCGCTGCCCCAAGTTTCCCGCCCGTCCCTAGCTGCAAAACAGCCCGGGCAATGGTTTGCGTTCACTAGAGTTGTTGAACCTAAAACCAATGGACAGCCGTAGTCGGCGAACCTTTGCCCCGCAGCGCCGGGGCTTTTTCTTTTCACCAACGCACTCCAGACACTCTACGTCTTGAAAGAGTTGGAGATATTGGGAGGTAAAAACATGAGAATGAGTAAACTCTTCAGCCAAACCTTGCGCGACCGGCCTTCCGAGGCTGAGATCGCGAGCCATGAGCTTCTACTGCGGGCGGGGTTCATACGCCAACTTGCAGCTGGGATATTCACCTATATGCCCTTCGCGAAGCGTTCGCTGACCAAGATCGAAAATATCATGCGCGAGGAGATGAACGCCATCGGTGGACAAGAGATTTCCATGCCGGTCATTCACCCTGCCGACATTTGGAAGAAAACTAATCGCTGGTATCAGATTGGTTCTGAGATGGGCCGTTTTAAGGACAAAGCGGGGCGCGACATGGTACTGGCGATGACGCACGAGGAGGTTGTCGCCGATCTCGTCTCTAAGGAAATCCATTCTTACAGACAGCTGCCGATGCTGATATATCACATCCAAACGAAATGGCGGGACGATCCTCGGCCGCGAGCCGGGTTAATCCGCGTACGTGAATTCACGATGAAAGACAGTTACAGCCTAGACGCTGATATGGAAGGGCTCGATCGTCAGTACCGTGCCCACTACCAGGCTTATTTCAACATTTTCCTTCGCTGCGGCGTTCCTGTACTCGCGGTGAAGTCTGATGTGGGCATGATGGGCGGGAGTCTGGCCCACGAGTTTATGTATCTCACCCCCGTCGGTGAAGATACGCTCCTGATCTGCGCTGATTGCGGCTATGCCGCCAACCGGCACATCGCCCGTTTTCAAAAACCTAAACCTGACCAAGAAGATCTGCTGCCGCTAGAGAAAATTGAAACTCCCGAGATGACAACCATTGAAGAGCTCGCTAACTTCCTCGGCGTTCCCAAATCACGCACCGCAAAAGCCGTTTTCATGATCGCCACGATCCCAGAAGGGACCGAAGAACACGAGAAATTTGTGTTCGCCATCGTCCGCGGTGATATGAACTTGAACGAAATAAAGCTCGCCAATACTGTGAAAGCGAAAGAACTGCGTCCGGCAACCGACGAAGAAATCCGCGCTGTCGGCGCGGTGCCTGGTTACGCATCTCCCATCGCGGTGAAGGATACTTTGGTCGTCGTCGATGACTTAATTCCCGATTCACCCAATCTCGTCGCCGGCGCGAATGAAGAAGGATATCACCTGAAGAATGTCAATATCGAACGCGATTTCGAGGCGGATGTAATCGCCGACATCGCCCTCGCTGAAGATGGCTTCGCCTGTCCGCAATGTGGTGCAAAAATACACACCTCGCGGGGCATCGAAGTCGGGAATATTTTCAAACTGGGGACCCGCTACAGTAAAGACACAGAGAGCACATTCCTCGATAAAGACGGCGAAACACAATACGTAATCATGGGGTCTTACGGCATCGGCAGCGGCAGACTGCTCGCCTCTGCTGCCGAGGAATTTAACGATGAGAACGGGTTAATTCTGCCCATCACTATCGCCCCTTATGAAGTTCATCTGCTTTCGCTGAAGGGCGCTGAGGAAGCTGCTCAGGGCGTGTATGAAGAACTTATGGACGCGGGTGTAGAAGTCCTCTACGACGATCGCCAGGAGAGCCCCGGTGTGAAATTCGCCGATGCCGATTTAATCGGGCTCCCACTGCGGCTCACTGTGAGCAACCGCTCCTTAAAGGAAAACTCGGTTGAGGCGAAACGCCGAGACAGCGAGCAGGCTGAGCTAATCCCCACAGCCGAGACAGTCCAACGCGTGCAGACGCTCATCGCCGATCTCTACAATGAGATTCGGGGTCTCGTCGTTGAAGTTCCGTTTGATGATTAGACTCATCTTCTTGCAAGGGAGAGGAAAACATCCTCGAGCGTAGGGGCGGTTTCTTGAACGCGGACATCGCGTAGTCCTGCAGCGTCCAATGCCTGTTCCAGGTTTTGGACGCTGCTCTTTTCGTCTGTGATTGCACGAAGGTGGTTGCCAGATAAACTCACGTTCCTCACAATCGGAAGTGTCTCGAGTAAATCCAAACTTGCCAGCAGTGGAGTACAGTGTACGCGCCAGACGGCACCCGCAACCTCTCTTTCTTTCAGTTCTGTGGGTGTGCCCACCGCCATAAGCTGGCCGCGGCGCATGAAGCCTACGCGGGTGCAGTATTCCGCTTCGTCCATATAAGGAAGCGTTGATAGGCCCCTTCCAAGATCGATGCTCGTGTGAGTTCACCCTTGCTTATAGTGCCGCGCTCCATCTCATCATCCTACTAAGAACGAAAAGAAAAGAGCCTGTCAAGCGACAGACTCGAAATATTCTCGCTTCAATCTATAACCACCCACCCGGCTTATCGAAGCAGGTGATGACTAGCGATTAATTATTAGTCACCTCGAGGGCCGATCTGGCCAATCTGGCGCAGCAAACCCAGGACGCCGATGCCCACCTTGAGCCCATCGGATGTGCCCATTTGTACCGCTTCACCTTCTTGCTCAGCACGTTGAATCAGGACGAGGGCGGCACCGAGGCCTGTGAGCGCGCCGGCGATAACCCCGACGATGATTGTGCGAGCCTTCCAGTTTGGTTCCTCAGTCATGTGTCTCTCCCTTGAATATTCTCGCGATGGAAACCAGCCAACCGCAGCTCGCTCGCAGCGCAGCCCAAGATGACTTCATCACGGTAAACGGGCGAACGGCAATGGCGCTAGCTTGTTGTACGGCGTTCTCGGCTTGCCAGAAAACTCTCCTGATGCTTGTAAACCACACCGGGATTATGGCGATAAGTTTAATAATCCCGTACACCATTGACCCTACGAGGACAACGATAACCAGCCCCAAAATGATCGTCGGTAAAAGCATGAAGATAAGCGATGTATCCGCCCATGCGCTCACCGTACCAAATCCTGCGCGAACAACCAAGAAGCCGATGCCCACAAACACCAGAATCCCGATCAAGAATGGGAGATAGATCCAAACCCAATAGTCACGCTTCTCTGCGGGTCGGGAGACATCCTCAGGGTATAAATCTTCGAAGGTTCTGAGCGAACTTGATGTTTTATTCTGCATTAGAGCTATTGTAGCACGTTGAACCGTCTCCATGGAAACGACCTGACCAATTTGTCAGAAAAACAATCCACTCGATGAGCCATTGATCATCTTTTCGTTCGTACAGGTGACTACACGGCTTCTATAGTGTAGGTTAGAATGGAGGCACACCACAGGAGGATCGGATGTCAAAACAACCGGAATTTGGGAAGGTCGCTGTTCTGAAAACCTCTCCGGAGACAGTACTAGATGATGTTCAGGAAGTTATGCGGCTAGCAAATTTTGAAGCCGCCCTCCCAAAGGAAATCCGGACCGGTCTAAAAATCAATATCTCATGGCAGACCTGGTATCCAGGCTGCTCCTCGACACCCTGGCAGATCGAAGGCGTGATACAGGCGCTCCAGGGCGCTGGCTATCAAGACATCGTCGGTGTTCATAACGACACCGTTGTGGTTGACACGAGTGTCGGCGAGTTCAATAACAAACACCGCTTTGTGACCGATAAATACGACATCCCCTGCATCTACCTTTACGAAGAAGACTTCGAATGGTTTGAATACGTTCCCAAGAACCATAAATTGCTGGTCCTCGATAAGGTCTACCCCCAGGGTTTATTCATTCCTCGAGCACTCGTTGGGATGAGCATGATCCAGCTGCCAACGGTAAAAACACACGTTTTCACGACGATTACGGGGGCAATGAAGAACGCCTTCGGCGGATTACTCCATCGGGACCGCCACTGGACCCACGCGGTGATCCACGATACGCTCGTTGACTTGCTCATGATCCAGCGCGAAATTCACCCGGGTCTGTTCGCGGTGATGGACGGCACGTTCGCCGGCGATGGCCCAGGTCCGCGGGCAATGCACTGGCACCAGAAGGACATCCTGCTGGCCTCGGCCGACCAGGTCGCGATCGATGCAGTCTCGGCCAAGCTCCAGGGCTTCGACCCTATGCAGATCCGCTTCATCCGCCGTGCCCATGAACTCAATTTGGGCATCGGAAACCCTGATGATATTGAGATCGTCGGCTACGACATCGAGCAGGAACCCCCCTGGGAGTTCGTCCAGACCGATACATTCGCCAGCCGTGGTCAAAAGATGATCTACCATGGTCCCTTGAAACCACTCGAAAAGTTGCTGCTGCAAAGCCCCCTTGTTCCCTGGTCCTACTTCGCCAGCAACTTCTACCACAATGTCTATTGGTACCCTTTCGTCGGCCGCAAGCGGGTCGAGGCTGCTCTGGAAAACCCATGGGGGCAGCTATTTGAAAACTACGGGGATGGAGAAGTCGTCCTGCCCGGCATGGAGCCGAAGACGGTGATCCAGGCCATCGTTGGTCTAACAGTGTTGGCCGCGGCGGCGATTGGGGGTTTGAGTCTGCTTCGCGGGCGATAATGGACTCCCTCCGTCGACGGCTGCTGGCCGGTCTCGTCCTGGGCTTCGTTGTCGCTCTTGGGTTGGCGCTCTTCAGCGACATCCGCCAGGTGGGCTCCCATCTGGCGGCTTTTTCATGGACCTTAATCCCATTAATCCTCGCCGGGACGCTCTTCAACTACAGCCTGCGATTTATCAAGTGGCATTTCTATCTGGGCCAGATCGGAGCGCATAATCTATCCGTGTGGAAAAGCGCTCAGTTGTTTGTCGCCGGTTTTCCTTTAGCCGTCACGCCGGGGAAAGTGGGCGAAGCTATGAAGGGTGTCTGGCTCAATCGAGAGACCGGCATACCGGTTGCCCGCGGCGTCACCGTCGTTCTTGCAGAACGTATCAGTGATGGGCTGGCGGTCCTGTTACTTTCAACCCTGGGGGTTGTCGCATACCGGCGTTACTGGCCCGCTTTCGCGATCGTTGTCACATTACTTATTGCCGGGGTTATTCTCTCGCAGATTCGCCCGATTGCACTCTGGGCATTGGATATGGCGGAGCGTCTGCCATTGCTCAAGCGCGTCAGCCCTCATTTGCGGGAGTTCTACGAGGGTACCTATACGCTCTTCCGGCCTCGTTCAACGCTCATCGCCGTTGGGCTAGGAACTATTGCCTGGCTTGGAGAGGGCATCGCAATGTACCTGGTCCTGCTGGGGCTAAGTGTTCCCGCAGGTTGGCATACGTTCTCGATCGCGGTCTTCACCCTCTCGTTTTCAACCGTGATCGGCGCAGTGTCCACCCTCCCTGGTGGATTGGGAGCTGTGGAAGTGAGCATGACCGGCATGCTCATCCTGCTGCTGAACCTGTCTGCCAGCACAGCTACGGCGGCGACGCTGATCATCCGTTTCGCGACGTTGTGGTTCGGTGTCGCCCTGGGGCTCGTCACATGGCTTTTTTCAAAGGATCTACTTTTACTCGAGAGCAACCAACCGGAACCAGCGAAGGTAGATTAACGATTCCGAGCTGCGCTAAAATGAAACCATCGAGGTCCCGACTTCTATGACCGACGTCAACGTTGAACTCCATTGCCACACATATCATTCCAGCGATAGTCTGATGCTGCCCAAACAAATCCTTCAAGCCTGTGATCGACGCGGTATTGATCTTGTAGCTATCACCGACCACAACTCGATCGCCGGCGCGCGTGAGACCGCCGCGTTAGACCCTGAGCGGGTGATCATCAGCGAGGAAATCCTCACCACCGAAGGTGAGATCCTGGGTTACTTCGTTCAAGAGGAGATCCCCAAGGGTCTCCCGCCGATGGAGGTGGTAGAGCGGCTCAAAGCGCAAGGCGCCGTGATCAGCATAGCTCATCCCTTCGACCCCACGCGCGGCTGCCGCTGGTCGATGGAGACCTTGGAAACCCTCTTTCCTCACATAGACGCGCTTGAAGTCCTTAACGCCCGTTGCTGGAATGACCAACCCAACGAAAAAGCAGCGGATATTGTTCGCAACGCCGGGCTTCACGGCACCGCCGGTTCCGATGCCCACGCACCAGCCGAAGTCGGACGCGCCTACTTGAGCTTGCCAGCCTTCTCCGATGCCGATTCGTTTAAGGAAGCGCTGGCGCATGCGCGTATCATGGGCCGGCGTTCGGTCCCCTTGGTGCACCTATATTCGCGTTATGCGACCTGGCGCAAGCGGCTTGGATGGACACAGCCCGTGCGCTAAATCCACTCTGGTGATCAGTACTGGTTTTTCTGGAGTCAGGAAGCTCTGCTTCCGGAAATGGGTGCCGCCTGCGTATTGAGGTCTGAGCATATGAACGGATGGATAGACCAATGACGAGGTGATAATTTTCTTATCTTCCCGAGCTTGTCGAGGGACCACTCGCGAAGCACTCTTGGCTCCTACGGAGTGCTGCGCGAAGCGCAGCGTGGAGCACACCCCCCGGATAAAACATCAAGCTCTCAGCTCAAACCACCATGAAAATCCGAATATATGGGTCGACCATCCATGTCAGGAATCCTTTGCGCCTGATGCTTCTTCCTCACCAGCTTCTGCATCCTTGCTGCGCAAGTGCGGGAAGAGGATCACTTCACGGATGCTGGTCTTATCAGTGAAGAGCATCGTTAAACGATCGACGCCCATGCCAAAACCGCCGCTTGGCGGCATCCCATAGCGCATCGCCCGAAGATAATCCTCATCCATCGGGTGAAGCTCTTCATCGTCAACGTCAAACTCTCGCCCCATCTCCCGGAAGCGGGCTTCTTGCTCCAGCGGGTCATTCAACTCTGAAAATGCATTGCAAAGTTCCATGCCGCCGATAAAACCTTCGAAGCGTTCGACCGTATTTGGATCCTCCGGCTTACTCTTGGCGAGGGGCGAGATTTCGCGCGGATAATCGTACAGGATCGTCGGCTGAATGAGGGTGGGCTCAAGCGCGCTGCCGAGTAACATGTCGATTAATTTCCCGCGGCTGGCCTGCGCCGAAGCCTCCTGCCCTTTCGCCGCCATTGCCTTCCGCAGAGACCCGGCATCCGCGTGATCGCGGATATCAATGCCTACTGCATCCTTCAGCGCCTGCGCGAGTTCAATTCTCTTCCAGGGCGGCGAGAGATCGATCTCCTCCCCGCGGTAGTTGACGGTCGTCGTTCCCAGCACCTGCTCCGCCGCGAAGGCGACCATCTCCTCCGTGAGTGTCATCACACCCTCGTAGTCCGTGTATGCTTGATAAAACTCAAGCTGGGTAAATTCGGGATTATGCTTGAAAGAAACTCCCTCATTCCTGAAATCACGCCCGATTTCATAGACGCCTTCAAATCCACCCACAAGAAGGCGCTTCAGATAAAGCTCAAAGGAGATGCGCAGGAAAAGGTCCTGGTGGAGTTGATTGTGATGTGTCGTGAAGGGCTTTGCCGCTGCGCCGCCATAGATCGGCTGGAGGATGGGAGTTTCTACCTCCAGGAAACCGCGCTGATCTAAAAACTCGCGCAATGCGCGGATGATCGCCGCCCGTTTGCGGAAGATCTCCCGCACTTCGTGATTCACGGCGAGGTCTGCATATCGCTGCCGATATCTCGCCTCAGGGTCGGAAAATGCGCTGTGCACCACGCTCTCCCCATCAACGATCTCTTCCTTCGCTGCAGGCAGCGGGGTTAGTGACTTCGCAAGCATGCGGAACGCGGCTACCTGTAAAGTGACCTCACCGGTGCGCGTGCGAAACATCACGCCCTGCGCCTCGATGAAATCGCCGAGGTCATAATTGTCAGCGAATTGATCCATTCGTTCAGAACCCAGTTCATTTTCACGCAGGAATAGCTGCAGCTTTCCGGCGCCGTCTTCGACGTGTGCAAAGGTGACCTTGCCCATCTTTCGTATCGATCGCAGGCGGCCAACCACAGTGGCCTCGATCGTTGCCGTCTCCTCAGCACTTTCGTAAGCCTGGGTCGCTTCTTGAGTCGTGTGTGTGCGCAGGGCTTGATGCGGATAAGGCTCCTGACCCGCATTTCGCAACCGTTCGCTTTTTTCCAACCGGACTTTCTCGAGTTCGCTCAAACCCGTCATGTGCCTGTTGTCCTTCCCGTTTCTATATTGACAAGATCGCTCAACAGATGGAGCTGTATTCCCTTGAAGGTAGTTTACACGAAAAGTGCCCCGCTCGGCATCGCACAGGCGGGGCACTCCAAAGACGAATACTCGATTACTTGATCTTCACAACCTTGAAGCGGATCACACCATCCGGCGCTTCAACCTCCACGGTATCTCCGACCTGCTTGCTGAGCAGGGCTGATCCGAGCGGCGACTCGTTTGAAATCAAGCCATCCTTCGGGTCCGCTTCCGCGGCGCCCACAATCGTGAAGGTCTCCGCCTTCTTCTTGCCTTCCTTGACCGTCACAGTAGCGCCAATCTCAACAGTGTCCGACTGTTTATTGTGTTCGATGATCTGCGCTTTAGCCAAAATACGCTCAAGCTCAATGATGCGCCCTTCAACAAAGGCTTGTTCATTTTTGGCGGCTTCATACTCAGCGTTATCAATTAATTCATCACCGCCCTGGATGGCCTCGCGCAACCGCAGGGCAACTTCCTGACGGCGCACAACACGTAGGTGCTCCAGTTCCTCTTCCAGCTTCTTCAGCCCTTCAGCGGTGATGTAGACTTCATTTTTACTCATTATTCATCCTGTTTCTAGATTGTTCACAACCCCAAGTGAGATTTTAGCTAATAAAAAACTGAGAGAGATCTCTCAGCGCGCCTTTCCAATTGGTTGCGGCGATGATAGCACAATTTATCCAAACTGTCCAGAATCCAAATACAGGGAATTTCTTCCTATAACACCACAATGCAGGGATTATTCCGATCACCTATTGCCTGAAAATTCGGTGCTGCTTCAAGCTATCGGCAGATCGAGTGCCTGCTTCACGACACCCAGTTTGATTCGGTACGAGCACCCAGCGCTTGCATGAGCAGTGGAATTCCACCTTGCGAATCGTGGTAGTCACGTAGTTCGGCAAATAACTGAGATTCATCCTCCCAGAAGGTGGAAAGTTGGGTCTGGTATTCGATGACAGCGTGAGCCCAGGTTTCGATCGCATCTTCAGTCAAGGGCACAAACACGCGCTCACCACTTGGACGACCCAGATCCGGGGGTACTTCCCCGCTGCGAGCAGCGTATGGGAAGTCAAAATAGTACGTCAATGGACGCATGAATCTCTCAGCAGCCATGCGAATGATGCGATGGTCCACGTGCCCACCCATTGCCAGCGGACAATACACTTTCGCCTTAGAGATGTCCGCTTCCATGAACGCATCCCTGATTTGCTCTACGAGGTCCATGTCTTGCGCGTGGACCTCCCCGAAGAGCGTCTCCTCGGTCGGGTACATCGGCAAACCTTCCGGGTCAGCGCGGTAAATGGCATCACTGAAGTTCAAGTGGACGACGGTCGAACCTAAGCGACCACAGGCCAATCGGTCCTCGGCTCGGCGTACGGCGATCGGGGGACCCGCCTTCCCCCAACGGGCATGCAGGTCCGCCGCCAGCGGTGAGATGTGCCAATCTGGTGGATCTCCGGCGAAGATGGTGAGCACCGAGACCGGTTCACCGCGTGCGTCCTGCATCGCCATTAAGCCGCCGCAGGAGAAGACGGCATCGTCCAGATGCGGCGAAAGATACAGGTGAGCGGTCATATTTGAGATTATATCCCTATTTTTATTGGATTATGTTAGGCAAATCACTTTACATAAATAGGGATTCGGCTGATTTACAACAAAAAACTGTGCTTCGGGGCTTGAAAAGATCCCTTACAGTCGTGGATCGGCATAGCATGAGGATGCGCCAATCGAGTGTGCTCTCGAGGCAGGCGGCGGTTACGGATCCGACCCGTCGTGTCGAATCTGCGGCATGAAAAATGCTCTAGATGGTCCCCCTCCATCGCTGTTTCACCTGTCTTGAACCTGAAAAATTCGTTGACGCTTCCCGTCGCCGAGTGATACAATCGGAGCCGATGCGCCGTTAGCTCAATTGGCAGAGCAGGGGCCTTTTAAGCCCAAGGTCACAGGTTCGATCCCTGTACGGCGCACCTCTAATAAATACCAGGATCCTTCATGAACCCAAGGATTATTGCTTTTTTTGTGAACGTGTTTGATCACTTCTTGGTAGTATAATTTCCATAGGTAGCCATTATAAAATTGTTATCAATTGACAAAATTTTGTAACCCCTTGAGCTGGAAGAAAATCTACTCACGGTCCAATCTAATCCACAACCTTAGGAGGAAATAATGCCTTTAAAAGAATATAAGACCGGGACTGCGTTTACCGGCGTGGTCAACCGTACATTTGACCAATCCGAGCCGGCCTGGCCGGAGCCGCCCCGGGCCAAAGAGGGTGCGCCCAATGTTTTATTCATCGTTCTGGACGATACAGGCTTTGGGCATCTTGGCTCCTACGGCAGCCCCATCTCAACGCCCAATCTGGACAGCCTGGCTGATGGTGGGGTGCGATACAGCAATATGCATACCACAGCGTTGTGTTCGCCTACACGCTCCTGCATCCTGACCGGGCGCAACCATCACTCCAATAATATGGCCTGCATCACCGAAGGCTCGACCGGCTATCATGGTTACAATGCCAACATCCCCTTCGAGAATGCCTTCCTCTCAGAAATGCTATTGCAAAATGGCTACAACACCTATGCCGTGGGCAAGTGGCACCTGACCCCCGTCGACCAGGTTTCGCCAGCTGGTCCCTATGACCGTTGGCCGCTGGGGCGTGGTTTCGAGCGTTACTACGGCTTTTTGGGTGGCGATGCGCATCAATACTACCCTGAACTGGTTTACGACAACCACATCGTCGAGCAGGAAAAAACACCGGAAGAAGGCTATCACCTGACGGAAGACCTAGTGGACAAAGCCATCGGTTTCATTGCCGATACCAAGCAGGTAGCCCCTAACAAACCTTTCTTTATGTATTTTGCGCCGGGAGCGATGCATGCCCCGCATCATGTCACCAAAGAGTGGGTAGAGAAGTACGATGGCATGTTCGACGATGGCTGGGATGCCTACCGCGAAAAGGTCTTCGCCAAGCAAAAAGAACTTGGGATTGCCCCGACAGACGCTGAACTTTCTCGTCACGATCCCGATGTGCAAGATTGGGACTCATTGCCCGAAGAGGAACGTCGGCTGTACGCCCGCATGATGGAGGTCTTTGCCGGTTTCCTCGAGCACACCGATTTCCATCTCGGCCGTCTATTCGACTTCCTGAAGAAAATCGACGAGTTCGAAAACACACTCATCATGGTCATCTCTGACAATGGTTCAAGTGCGGAGGGCGGCCCTACCGGATCTCTCAATGAGAGCAATTTCTTCAACTTCGTTCCCGAGTCGCTGGAAGAAAATCTGAAAGCGCTCGATGACCTGGGAGGACCGGATTATTTCAATCACTTCGCCTGGGGTTGGACCTGGGCGGGTAACACACCTTTCCGACGCTGGAAGCGTGAGACCTATCGCGGCGGCATCAGCGATCCCTTCATTGTTCACTACCCCGACGGCATCAAAGTTAAGGGTGAGGTGCGCATGCAGTACGCTCACGCCATCGACATGGTGCCGACGGTGCTCGACCTGCTGGATCTTGAGCCACCCACCAGCCTCAAAGGTGTTACCCAGGCACCCATCGAAGGCTTCAGTTTTGCCCACACCCTCGAGGACGGCGAAGCACCCAGCAAGCACAACATCCAGTACTTTGAGATGCTGGGTCACCGTTCGATCTACCGCGATGGCTGGAAGGCCGTTTGCCCCTGGCCCGGTCCCTCGTTTGCCGAGGCAGGAACAGGATTTGGTAATCCCATCTCGGCGGAGAAACTGACCGAGCTGGATGCCAACAACTGGGAGCTGTACCACGTGGCTGAAGATTTTGCCGAGAACCATGAGGTCTCCGCCGAGAACCGTGCCAAGCTGATCGAGATGATCGCCCAGTGGTACGTCGAGGCGGGTAAGTACAACGTTTTACCGATCGATGGTCGTGGCGCCCAGCGCATCGCGGATGAGCGTCCGTCGATCTCTGTGGGTCGCAATAGCTATACGTACTATCCCCACACACAACCGGTTTCGGCATCGGCTGGCGCCAATGTGATGAACCGTCCACACAGCATCACCGCCGATGTGGAAATCCCGGAAGCGGGTGCTGAAGGCGTTATCTTCTCACACGGTGGCAGTGATGGGGGCTATTCGCTCTATATGAAAGATGGACTGCTGCACTATGTGCACAACTATGTGGCCAGAGAGTATTTTCATGTCGAGTCAAAGAAGAAAGTTCCCAGCGGGCGCCATCAGCTACGCTTCGAGTTTGAAGTTACCGGCCAGCCGGACATTCCCGCAGGGAAGGGTGCGTCCGGTCGTGCCCAGCTCTACTTTGATGGCGAACTGGTTGGGCAGACCGATTTCCCCTTTACTACGCCGTTGACGTTTGGCGTGGCGGGTGGGGCGTTGGAGTGTGGCATGGACAGCGGTTCGCCCGTTACACCCGAATATAAGCCTCCGTTCGAGTTCACCGGCACGATAGACAGCGTAACGGTGGACGTCAGCGGTGAATTGATCAGGGATACGGAGGCAGAGATACGCCAGATCATGGCGCGGCAGTAGAAACGTTCGGTCATGACAGGCGGACCTCGAGAGGTCCGCCTGTCCATTAAGAAGTTAGGAATGCCTTTACCATTTGGAATCTAAGGAGGACTACGTGACAAAAGCCAATTATCAACCCACCTCGTTCCCCACCAAAGCATCAGATTTGAATTCATCCCCCTCTAATTATCAATATCATAAATTTTGATCTATTTATGATCCCTCCCGATCTTCGAGCGGAGCAAATAGATTCGGACCAACCTTCTTAATCAATCCCGATTTCACACCGCGGTGAAGCAGGCTAACAACTGAGTTTTTAGGATTCTTTGCCCTCGATATTTTTCCAGCTTCTCTTAACCTCTTAAGTATTTGGTCTGCATGTATTGGGCCTCGGCTGTTGTTAACTATTTCGATGATTGCATCCGAGAAGGACAAAACGTAAATTCTTTCTAATTCCTTATCTGCCGTTACGGATAGACTGCCAGATACTCCCGTTTTTCCTAGCTCATCCATCAACAGTACTCGTGCTGAGTTTAACAAGATCTCAATATTATTTGCTTCAACCTCTAAAGCATCTGTTTGAGCCATAATCTTGCTTATAGACATCTCATATGAACGAATCTTCTCTTGAAGGTAGTTAACTGCATTTTTTGATTCCATATTAACCTCACTTCCTAAGTATAATATAACACAGCATGATGTCAAGTTGTTTTCTTATGTTGTGTTACATTGTGTTGTACTCTCTAATGTTAGTTATTCCCCGATGGTAGTACACTGTGAGCCAAAGGAGAAATTTTCATTATGGAGTACATAATACTTACTTTCATGGTTCAACAAGAAGGTGATTATCTTGTTTCTGAATGCCTGGAATTGGGCACTTCTAGTTTTGGTTCTACCGATGATGAGGCTTTTGATAATCTTATGGATGCAACATCGGTATATCTGAACACTTTAGAGGATTTAGGCGAGTCTCATCAAGTGTTAGATGCGAAAGGTGTAAAAGTATTTGAGTACGAACCCGCTGATCTAGAAGTACGCCGAGCAAAGTTTCCAGCTGGGAGCAAGATTCGCCCCACTGTATTATCGTTGCATCATTCTCACGCATGAACAAACTACCCCTCTATTCGAGCGACGAGATAATTAATGCTTTAATAAGATGTGGTTTTGAAATTGCTAGAAAATCTAAGGGTAGCCATCAAGCTCTGAAGAGACCGCGTTCTGAAGGAGGAACTGACGTAACCACAGTCCCAATAGGTAAGCGGGAGATACCTCGTGGAACGTTTAAGAACATATTGCGATTAGCCGGAGTAGAAATTGACGAGTTTTTGGATTCGTTATAAGTCATGTATGAGAAATAATTGGACTATGCGTATGACAGTACAGTTTACGTCGGTTGTGCTCGCAGAGCAGGTCCATTTTCTTTAACACCTTACTGACTCAAAAACAACTTTTACCGGAATCTCCATCTATATACTGATGGATTCTAAGTTAACAAGTCTAAGCTCTGGGTGCATATCTCGCAGCCGTTAGTCGTCGGTGATTGACACAAGGGCTTTGAAGCCCAAGGTCACAGGTTCGTTCCCTGTACAGCTCACCACTCACAAACATCAAACTCCCGCATTCCTGCGGGAGTTTTGCTTTGGATATCCTCCGTCGGTTTCATGACCCGCCGACAAATGGGCCCCTCTCACCTGTCGCTATGAAGCGTTAGCGGAATTGCGGTCAGGCGCAACGCTTTGTTGGGCAAATAGCAGTGCCCCTGGAATAAACACCATCACATAGGGAACTAAGAAAAGTCTTGACTCAGCGATGACAGAACCGAATAGATGGATTATGAACCAGAGAGGGACAATGACCCAGAAGAATATCTTCAATTGCTCAGTCCACTTCTGATAGCCTATGACTGCCAATAAAGGAATGATGCCCAGCGTTGCAAATAATCTGTCCCAGGTAATATAACGGGTCAAATTATAGTGTAGTAGTTCGAAACCAGGATGTTGCTCATACGGAATGAAGAGAGTTTGCGGACCATAATAATTCCTGAGAAGGAAAAAAGTAGAAACATATAGCATGAAAGCTGCTCCAAATATGGCGATGTCCCTCCTATGATTTTTAAATCCTTTTGAAATTGTCTCCTTATTGATGAAAGAAAAGAGAAACAGGAGAGGAATTAATCCGCTCGTTTCTCGATTTAGCGCTGCAAAAAATGTGATGGGGATAATCCAGATAGGTCGCCCGTAAAGAATACATACTCCTGCAAGCAAGTAAAATAAGACATCAAGGTACGTACTCAATTGCAAATCACTGTCGTAATGTGCATAGCTCATTCCCCATGCTAATAGACTCATCCCGATCAGCGCATGAATAGTTGAAAGCCCCAATTTTCGAAAATAAACAAATGAAACAAGAAAAATAGCAATATCCACGAAAGCCCGAAACAAAATGAAACTAATAGCCGTGTGGTATGGAGCACCATACTCCTCGAAGCTATGGATAAGGCCTTCGACAACATAAACTGAAAGCACTCGATACTGCCATGGATTTCCAGCGTTACCATCTAGGACAGCTTCATGCCGTTGAACTTGATTGCCATCCTGGAAATAGGACAGCCCACGTGCTCTAATATGTTCTGCCGTAGTGAACCACCCGAAGGCCAATCCAGCCACAATCACCAGAATGAATAGAAGCAAACTCCTTTTACCAATTTTGCTTGACATTTCATTGCCCTCATTGTTGATTCTGGTTTTCCGTCCAACTTTGATTTAACGATGACCATCCTTATTGCGGCACATAATATTGCCCGAACATCTATTTAGTATGGTATGTAGCGTTTCCTGACACAAGTGCCTATGATCCTAAGGTCACAGGCTCGTTCCCTGTACACGATTCATAGTCATGCCGACCTCCAACGACGATCAGCGATTAAGTGGAACAGATTCGAATCGCCAACCCACTTTCGACTGCTGACTTTATAATAGACCTCTCATGTTTCAAAAAGACTACATAAAACGCTCTTTCAGTTTCATTCAGGCCACCCTGGCAAGGCTGCGCGGCGTTGCTCTCGAAGGCGACGCCGATGTGGCCAGGGAAGAGATCACCGATGCTTATTCCCGTGTCTTTGGAATACCGCTTTCACTTCTGAGCTTAAGCCCGGTCAGTGACATCGTCGATTTACTCTCCACGAACGAGGGCGATGACGCAGAAAGAATCCTCTCCCTGGCGGAATTGCTGAAAATGGACGGCGAGATCTACCAAAAAGAAGGCAATGTGGAGGAAGCTCAATGGAGATTCGATCTCTCACTCGAACTCCTCATCGCCAGCGTTGGAGTTTCAAACCAAACGGCTGCGGATAAGATATTAGACCCATTCGAGCCTGTCGTCCGCTTCAGCATTCAGAACCAGACATCCCTCGAACGCCTCGCCGCTTTATACGCGCTCTATCGCCAAGCCGGCAATTATGGTCTGGCGAAAGACCTGATCATCGCCTTTGCTGAAACAGATGGTGGAAAGAGCGAAGGGATCGACGAAGGGACTGCGTTTCTGTCAGATTTACTCGGCAGAGCGGATGAAGAGCTTGAACGAGGGAATATCACGAGGCAGGAGATCGAAGAAGCGCAGGAAACTCTGGAAGCGCTCAGATATTAGCTGAGAAACCTGCATCCGATAAAAACCAGGGAAGCGACCTGGTGAAACGAGAGGTTGAAGGGCTATCAATGGACCCCACAACGATCATCATCCTTGTTCTCTCCATCCTTTTTATATCGACGTTCACACGCTCTGCACTCGGGTTTGGAGACGCCCTAATCGCCATGCCGCTTCTTGCGCTGGTCGTCGGCATACAGGTGGCGACACCCCTGACCGCGTTTGGCGCCTCGACGATTGCCCTGACCATCCTCCTAACGGGGGGCTGGCGCAAAGTAGACCTCAAGGCTGCCTGGCGGTTGATCGTTTCATCTCTAGTGGGGATTCCAATTGGGTTGTACTTCCTCAAGACCGCTCCCGAACCGGTGATCAAAGGCGCCCTGGGCGCCTTGCTGATCGCCTTTGGCCTTTACAATTTGATCGCGCCGAAGCTGCCAACCTTTCGCAACGAGAAACTGGCCTATGCCTTCGGTCTGATCGCCGGAATCCTGGGAGGCGCGTACAACACGAATGGTCCGCCGGTGGTGGTGTACGGCACGCTGCGCGGCTGGTCGCCGGCGAGCTTTCGCTCGACGCTGCAAGCCTATTTCCTGCCGACAGGAGGGATGATCCTGATCAGTCACGGTTTGGCAGGGCTGTGGACGCCCACCGTGCTCCGGCTCTACGCGTACGCGCTGCCGATCATCATGCTGGCGATTTTCCTCGGGGGGCGGGCGAACAAGATGGTATCGGGCGGGCGCTTCAACCGCATCATCTATGCATCACTTGTCCTGATGGGCGTGCTCCTTTTTCTCTGAGTCGGGCTTTCCTATCGACGAGTATGCCCGGAGAATTCCTGTTAATTTCCGCTCCACTTATATTTGATATACAATAAATCGCAACCTCAAAATAAACCATCACTTCTATCATCGCAGGCGGAGATCTGCTGTCTTTTTTACCAGCAGACTCACTCAATTGATCACTTAACCCGCAGCCATTTGGAATGTGGGTTTTTTAATGTCCCGAAAACCGACTCAAGGGGAGGAGAAATATATGCATGCTTGAAATCCGACCCGAAATGGGGATAGGTTCATCTCATCTCGTTCACTGGAGCCCCAATCGTCGAAGGGAGAATTAGAATGAAGCTCAGCCACGTATTCAGTTTCAATGCACTCGTTGCCCTTGTTTACGCTATCGGTTTTGTAATCGTTCCAAATACGGTTATGGCGCTGCACGGGATACCTGAGGGGGCAGCTCAAGCGTTAATGGCTCGATACTTCGGCGTAGCTCTTATCGGGTTGGGATTAGTCGCGTGGTACGTCAGGGATGTAGCCCACCCTCCATTGAAAGACGGTATAACGCTAAGCTTATTCCTCTCCAGCCTGGTCGGATTCGTGTTATCTATCCAGGCAACGCTTTCAGGTCAAATGAATGCTGTTGGATGGCTGCCCACTGCTGTTTACCTCTTGCTTTTCCTGGGATTTGGCTATTTCCGATTCTTCTAATGAACTAGCTAATTAGAAACGGCTATTCAATGGGGACGGATCGTGCCTGCCGCATCAACGACTTCGGATTAATGATGTCGGCGGCAGGCACCCCTATTTTATATCTCGGTATCCCGATCCCCAGTTGCACTTCCTGAGATAATCCCATAAAGTTGCTTCCCAACCTTAAACTACTTCGGGGAGTGGAGGACACGTTCATGAAATCATCGAAACCGCTCGTAACGCTCATGGTTATCATACTTCTGGTAGTTCCGCTTATCGCCTCATGCGGTATACAATCCGCACCGATTGAAACCCCGGAGGGCGGGGGTGGCCCGGTGGAGTCCGGCGGAGATGAGACGGTCCAAGGAGGCGTGCCAGAAGACGTCGGCATCGTCTTCCCGAACTGCCCCGAAGAGCCGGTCGTCTTCAAGCTCCAGCTCAAACACACCTTCGACTTCAGCCCCGGACGAGATACGGCAAAAATGCTCGTCAAGGGGCACACAACCCCGGATGCGTGGTGCCTCGTAACCCTCCACGGAACGGTGATCAAAGCCGACGATTGTCTCGTCGGCTATAAATACAATGGCTTCATTCAAGGCTCGGATGGAAAGTGCGATATCCAGGGTGAAAGCACAGCGCTCATCAGCATCGAAGGTGAGTGCGCGCCCGGAGTCCCAAACGCCCTTGAGACTGCCGGCGTCGCCGAAATTTACTTGACCATCATAGAAACCGGGAACCCGGAAGCAGACGTAAGTGGTACGTTTACCTGCCCGGGCTTCTCCGACGCCTATCTCGGCTTCTATCCTCCTTCCTTCTCTGTCATGAGTTTTGGCATCGAGGA
Organism: uncultured Anaerolineales bacterium; assembly: GCA_965195195.1. Lineage (GTDB taxonomy): Bacteria > Chloroflexota > Anaerolineae > Anaerolineales > E44-bin32 > E44-bin32. Next base: position 22,275 of record CBDAFF010000061.1, read on the forward strand.
TATAGGGTCAAGCGATTTTGACAGCGATCAAGACATTACTGGGCAGTTTGAATTTGATAAATCCTGGACGCTCATACCGGTAGGCTATCCTTTTGAGCCATAGAGTCAGAGACCCCTGCTTACTTCATCTCTGACCTGAGATTCGCTCCTACTTTCATAAATCCTCTTTTTAGAACCCGCCTCGCGGTGGGTTCTTTCCATCGCCGGATTCCCAATATCGATACGTGTTAGGTTCGCACCAAGCGCGGCATTTGAGATTTTAACCAATCTGGGGCATGATTACGCAACCCGCTTCTAACGAGGTGCAAGTCATGGCTGGTTTCCAGGAGTACGGTGACTATGACGGTCTGGGGTTGGCTGAATTGGTCCGCAACGGGGAAGTCTCTCCACTCGAGCTCGTCGAAGAGGCCATATCCCGCATCGAAGGGCTCAACCCACAACTCAACGCTGTAATCCATAAGATGTACGACCCCGCCCGCGCGGCTGCCGTCGGGGACCTGCCGGACGGTCCCTTCCGTGGTGTTCCCTTCTTGCTTAAAGATCTGCTCTCTGTTTACGCTGGCGAGCCGATGCGCAATGGCTCGCGGTTCTTGAAAGATTATGTGCCGGATTACGACAGCGAGATGGTCCGGCGAAATAAAGCCGCAGGTTTGATCACACTTGGCAAGACCAATACACCCGAGCTCGGAATCGTGTCTTTTACAGAGCCTGAGCTTTTTGGACCAACTAATAATCCCTGGGATATGAGCCGCACGCCGGGTGGGTCGAGCGGCGGTTCTGCCGCCGCGGTGGCCTCCGGAATGGTCCCGCTCGCCAGTGGGGGTGACGGCGGCGGGTCTATCCGCATCCCATCGTCCTGCTGCGGCTTATTCGGACTCAAACCCACCAGGTCAAGAACTCCGACCGGACCACGCCTCGGTGAAATCTGGCACGGTCTCGCCGTCGAGCACGTCCTCACCCGCAGCGTGCGCGATAGCGCAGCGATGCTGGATGCTACCTCCGGTCTCGACGTGGGCGCGCCGTACTTCCCCCCCCTCCCCGGATCGTCCTTTTCTACAAGAAGTCAGTCAAGATCCCAAAAAGCTGCGAATCGCCTTTACACATGAACCAATCATGGGAAAGTCTGTTCACCCGGACTGTATTGAGGGGTTGAACTCGACCGTAACACTTCTTGAGGAACTGGGGCACGAGCTGATCGAGGATACACCCAGCGTGGACGGGAAAGGACTTGCAATGGTCTACCTGGTCTTGAATACGCTCGATGTTCTCGCAGATATCGAGGGCTATGAGGAAATACTCAATCGTAAGGCAACCTCCTCTGATTTTGAAACAGCCACATGGTCCATGGCTCTACTCGCCAGACGTACAAAGGCTATAGACCTGGAGCACGCCATGCGCAAGAAACAGCTCACCGGCAGGGTAGTGGGTCAATTCTTCGAACGTTACGACATTCTGCTCACACCTACACTCGCAGAGCCGCCATTCAAGACCGGATCCCTCCAAATGCGGGGAGCACAGGCACAAATACTAGCAATGCTCTGCCGCCTTAACGCAGGGGCACTGATCGAATTGCTTGGCGGCCTCGATGCTGCCGCCGAGGACTTGTTCAGCTTTACGCCTTTCACAGCCCTGTTCAATCTCACGGGGCAGCCAGCGATGTCGGTCCCGCTGCACTGGAATGAGGACGGACTTCCCATTGGCATGCAATTCGTCGGTCGCTATGCTGATGAAGCAACTTTATTCCAGCTGGCGGGGCAGCTCGAACGCGCTCAACCCTGGTTCGACAAGCGGCCACCCAGTTTCGCCGAGTGATTGGATCATTCGATAATTCAGAAGTAGTACCGCAAAAGGGATAATCTGCATCACACATGAATGAGTTCGCCATCCAAATCAAATGCCTGAGTAAAACCTTCGGCAAAGGTAATAAAGCTGTCGAAGCCGTCATCGATCTCGACTTAGAAGTGCAAGCAGGTCAGGTTTTCGGCTTCCTAGGTCCCAACGGCGCCGGGAAGAGCACCACCATCCGCATGCTGATGGACCTGATCCGCCCCAGCGCCGGCGAAGCCTTCCTCTTTGGCAAACCGACCGGCTCTTTAGAATCTCGAAAACGTGTCGGGGCGCTCGTCGAGGGCGCCGACTTCTACCCCTTCATGAGCGCCTGGGATAACCTGATGGTCCTGGATCGCACCGCAGGCACCTACCAGCCGGAACGCATTACCGAGTTGATCGCTTCGGTGGGCCTGAGCGAACGCGCCAGGCAGCCGGTCGGCGGTTTCTCCACCGGCATGAAGCAGCGCCTGGGGCTTGCGGCGGCACTACTCAACGATCCAGAGCTGCTCATCCTTGACGAACCCACCAACGGCCTCGATCCGGCCGGCATCCAGGAGATGCGCGGCTTTATCCGCGAGCAAGCCCATACGCATGGCAAGACTGTCTTCCTCTCCAGCCACATGTTGAACGAAGTCGAGCAGGTCTGTGACCGCGTGGCGATCATCAACGAGGGTCTGCTGTTGAGGGAAGGCCCTGTGGAAACACTATTGGAAGGCGAAGTCAGTCAGATGCGCCTGCAAGTAAAACCCATCGACCAAGCACGCCAAGTGATCACCGCCCGCTGGAACGATGCGCTCGGTCCCTCCGAAGGCAAGGACGGCGATTGGCTCACGCTCTCGCTCAATCCGGAGCAAGCGCCAGTCGTTGTAGCTGAACTTGTCCAGGCGGATGTGCAGGTTTTCCAGGTGATCCACAAGCGGCAATCGTTAGAGGAATTCTTTATCGCCGTCACCAACCAAACAGTGGAGGGCGCGGATGATTAATCTCTACCGCGCCGAGTGGCGCAAGGTCTTCGCCAACTTCAGATTAACCGCCTTTCTTGTGTGGATCTTCCCCATCGGTTTGGTCGCCTTCCACACCGTTATGATTCTGCTCAGCCTGGTATCACCAACAATGACGGCCGGCGTGGAATACTTCGGCTCGGGTTTCTGGACGACGGACAGCCTGAACGCCTGGAACATGATGATTACCTTCCCCGCCAACCTCTTCGGGCGCATGCTGCCACTGGCCTTCATGGCCGTGGTTTTCGCCGGTGAGTACCAATGGCGTACATGGAAGAACATCGCCCCGCGGACGCAGCGCTGGAAGCTGATCCTGGCCAAGATGGCCGCGCTCGTCAGCCTGGTGCTGATCTCGCTTGCACTGATGGCGCTGATCTCGGCGTTGGGGCCTTCCATCGGGCATCGCATCCACCGCCTGCCCTATGGTCCCGACCTTAACCTGCGTATCCTGGGAGCGTTCCTACTCGATACATCGAAAACGGTCTTCATCGTGCTACTTTCGCTTGCAGTGCTAGCCGGTTACGCCGCCATCGCTGCAATCACAACCCGCTCGATATTGGGCGGCTTGTTGGTCAGCTTCGGTTTCTCGGTGCTCGACGCTGTTTCACTGGGTATGTTGAGCCTTCTCGCCACGCTCTTCAACCGGCCGTCCCTTATCAACCTCTACCAGTACACGCCCACCTATAACATGAGTAACATGTATTCCTGGCTGCTGCGCGGCGATGGCGAGGTCGCCACCATTGCCGGCATCTCACCGCTCACTTTGGCGCCCAGCTTCTGGGTTTCACTGTTGGTGCTAGCCATCTGGATTAGCAGCCTGATCGGCCTAGCCCTTGTCATTTTCCAACGTCAGGAGTTGACGGAATGAACATAACCTGGAGGCACTATGGCTGAAATCGACTGGCGCCCTCTCCTGTACACGCTTCTGACCTTCTCCGCAATCGGTCTGGGACTGACGCTGCTTGTCCTGGGTTGGGTGATCTGGCGTGTCCGGCGTATTCAGCTCCCGGAAGAAGCGGGTTTCTTCACAGCCCTTCGGGCGACACCGCTGATTGTGGTCATCCTGCTGGATTTGCTCGACATGAGCCTGGATTTCCTATCCGCTCCCATAGCGTGGACTCTACTCGGCTACCTCGGCCTCTCTCCCTTGCGCGGCGTGACGGTGGTCGAAAGCCTGATCCCGGGAACGCAGCTGCTGCCAACAATGTCCATCTTCTGGATCATTTCACGCATATTTGTGCCAGAAGCGACCGAGGATGAGGACGTCGTAGAGGGGTCATGGCGCGAATTAGAATAACAGGTACGAAAAAGCGATCGATTGAACCCTCATCGGCAGTTACGCATGATATGAACATGCTCGAGTTCGCTGCAGTAATAATAATGATAAAATAGGTAACTAGTTGAACGAGGAGGATACAAATATGGACTTCGGTTTATCGTTTTCATTTCCCTTCCAGGATGAAGATTGGATTAAGAAAATCGTCCTGACTGCCGTGATCTCATTCATTCCACTCATCGGCCAGTTCGCGCTTATGGGATGGATGGTAGAGCTCACCCGACGCGTCATCCGCGGCGACGCTGAACCCCTGCCAGACTGGGCGGATTTCGGCGGCATTCTCGTGCTCGGCCTGAAGATGTTCGTAATCGGATTTGTATACTCGCTGCCGTTAATAATCTTCGCCTTGCCGATGGGGGTTATCAGTTCGTTAATCGATAGCGATTCTGCCGTCGCCCTATACACCTTCGTCATGATGTGCTTCAGTTGCTTCGCCGTGATCTATGGGCTGGCTTTGGCTTACTTCTTCCCAGCAGCGGTGGGCGAACTTGCCGTAACCGATAACCTGGGTGAAGCGATCAACCCAACGAACATCATCGCTCACGTCCGCGCCGCACCGAGCGCTTACCTGCTCGCCTTTTTGGGTACAATCGTCGCCGGCTTCCTTGCAGGATTGGGGATCATCCTCTGTCTCGTCGGGGTAATTTTCACGATCGTTTACGCCTACGCCGTCCAGGGTCACCTATATGGACAAGCTTACCTCGAGGCGACCAAGTCCTGAATTCTTAATAGACAACCGTAACCACAGTCAGGAGCGCTCATCTCGAGGCTCCTGGCTTTTTTGTTAACTATGAGGTTTCCGCGCGCTGCCTGCGGCAATATTTGGCGTAGATTTAAATAAACAAGAGGGGCAGATCCATGACCGGCCCCTCAAAACGAAGTGCCTTGGATGCCGGCATCCGTCGCCGCGCATGACGCCTGAGGCCTCATGCTTGCGGATAATGTTTACTCGGATTCCGACGACACTTCGATCATAGTCTCTTCCGGCACAATGATCATCATCGCCAGGTAGGCCACCACCACACCCGGTGCAGCTCCCAAGATAGCGATGGCGGCAAATAAAAGCCGAACCATCGTGGGGTCAAGATTCGTGTACTCCGCCAGCCCGGCGCAGACGCCCGCTACCATTCTGTCTTCACGCGATCGAAACAATCTCCTTACTTCCTCCGTCATTCCAACCTCCTCTTGAAATTTCGTGCTCTGTACTTATCTACGGATTAACAGGCGAGAAGTTGCAGTGAAATAAGGTTTCCGCGTCCACCTTACAAACCGCGCAGGTGAAAGCTCTCCTGCTAGAACAACCCCCGAAAGACCAGGAGCACACCGAACAGGAACATCGGCACGCCGATGATTGCGCCAATGACCGTCAATGTCGCAATGACACCGACGACCATGCATACGATCCCGAGCAGAATCGCTACCAGTCGCCCGGTCATCGCCAGAATCCAGGTCACCAGCCGCCACAGCGCGACGAAGGGCCATAACAGCCAGGGTGTTTTCGTTTGCTCAGCCATTGTTCCAACCTACCCTCCATCCGTTTACGAAAAGCCTTCTCTTAACCTGCTCCTATCCTATCAAGAACGGTCCTGAATGAACCGTTTTCTGGCTGACGGACGACTGACACGCGGCGAATGCGCCGGGGCAACCCCATGGTTCGACCCTAATAAGAAATCCTTAAAAACCAATACACCAGGGGCACGGCGATGCCGTGCCCCTACACACTCAGAAAAGACATATCGAATCGTAGTCCATACCTTATGAACACATGCATAATTCGCTTAGATACGGTCCTTTGAAACGCAAAGGCAAATCGATCGTTGCCTGGGGGTCTGGGGGCGGGCTGCCGCCCCCAGCATCCCCCCTTTCCAAGGGAGGATTAAGAGGGGGGATAAAAGAGAAAAATCGATCCGTCACATCTGCAGGTGTCAAACTTTTCGTTCCTACGTCCGCGCAAACCTCAAACCGCAGGCTCCGCCTGCGACCGGAAGCAGAGCTTCCGCACTCCACATAAAACCAGGAGCCCATCACCAGCGAATCCCGGTAGGGGCATGGCGCTGCCGTGCCCCTACCTGCAGATAGTCAACAGATCCGTCAGCCACACCATTTTGCGGTAGACTCAATGCCATTCAGGAGACACACAACCTTGGACCACTTCGACCTGCTTGCTCCCTTATATGACCGCTTGATCCGCCCACCTGCGGATAGCCGCTTGAACGAAGTCACCGGGCTGCCCGCGCGCGGCCGGCTGCTCGACGCCGGCGGAGGAACGGGCCGCATTGCCGAACGGCTGCGCGATCAAATCGATCAGATCGTGATCGCCGACAGCTCGCTC
>CBDAFF010000062.1:0-7258 GCA_965195195.1 uncultured Anaerolineales bacterium
GTTACAATGTTGTTGGACACCTGTCGGATCCTTTGGGATATCGGTTGATGGGAACTTCCGTGTCCCAAAGATAACATCACTGGCAGGTGTCTGATTAATCTATGTTATGTCATCTTTCCACATAATTTGGAGGAGAACCCAAAGATATAACCCCTCTATAACTTAATTTCACTGCTGACACAAAGAACATCCCTGTATAATGGAACTGCAGGGATTACGCAGGTCTGAAGGGGTTTCTCTACCGAGCCAGTCGAAATCTTGAGACCTGGCGTGGTGATCTGCAGGGGCACCATCACCCATGGGTGGATTTGAAACAGCGGATGAGATGTTGCCAGTTGATAACGGTGGAAACCTGAACTGTAGAAGAGAGCACTCGAGGTCTTGATTGTTGGTATACTAGTCGCCAGTTTATGAGCTTCGCCACGATTAATGTCACTGCTCTCATCGTTGGCAGCTCCCTGATTACTTTCGTCAGAGAGGAGAAAAAGTCATGAATAGAAAATATCTCAGCGTGTTCGTTTTACTGCTCGTAGTCCTCTTGATTGCTGCATGCGGTACTTCCGAACCCGCTCCCCCAACGGAGGAACCTGTAGGGATACCTACCGCTGTGCCGCCGGAACCGGGGAGCGATCTCACCGAAGCCTCGGTCGAGCAGATTACGGAAATCACCTGGCAGTGGGTGGCTCACACTGAAGTGACGCCCGCGTTCCAGGGAGTCGTGCCCGATCCGGAGAACTACAACATCGTGTTCTCTCTGGATGGTACAGCCCAGATGAAGGCAGACTGCAATATGGCTGGCGCTGGCTATACAGTGAGTGGCTCAAGCATGTCCTTTTCCCCAGGCCCGATGACACTGGCAGAATGTGGTGAGCAGTCCCTCTACGATATGTATTTGCTGATGTTGGGTCAGACAGGATCCTTTGGGATGAAGGACAATGATCTCTATCTCGTCTCTGAGGACAACAACACCCGTATGCAGTTCCGCAACGCAGGACCGGTAGAGATGGCTGTGCCGGTAGAGGGCGATCCAGCCACCTTTCTTGGTGAACCAGCCGGCGTCGAGAATTTCACCAATGCGAATAACTGGACCCTTTTCGATGCGGAGTGTTTCACCTCCGAGATCACGGGTGGTCAGTATGTGATGACGGCGCATGGCGTCACCGGCTCATGCTGGGAGGTCTCCTGGCCGGAGATTGATGATTTCTACCTGCAGACGACGGTCGAGATGCCGCAATCCTGCAACACCGATGATCGGTTCGGTGTGATCGTGCGCGCGCCCGACAAAACTCATGGCTACCTGTATGGGATCGACTGTGGCGGTCGCTACAGCCTAACATTGTGGGATGGCACCCAGACGACGGTTCTTATCCCTCCAACCGGCAGCGAACATATCGAAACAGATCCTGGTGTAACGAACCGCCTTGGCATCGCTTCAACGGAAGGCAAATTCTACCTCTATATAAATGGCGAATACGTGGACCAGGCAGAGGATTACACCTTAGTCGGTGAGGGAAAGGTCGGTTATTTTGTTAGAGCATCAACGGAAGACGAAGGCTTCACCGTCCGTTTCGATGACCTTCTACTCTGGTCTCTTGAGGACACGTTCTATCCACCTCAAGCAGACCTGCCGGATTATCCGATCACCGACATCCCCGATGAAGCTGATGGAGCGAACCTGACGGCGAACGTGAATGTCAACGTCCGCTCAGGCCCGGGCACTCAATTCCGGGTGATCGCCATCGCTATGCAGGGTGATTCAGGGGATGCGATCGGTACGAGTCCGGATGGCTTCTGGTGGGTGGTTCCGATGCCGGAGGATAACCCGCACTACGAGACCGGCTGGGTTTCGAAGACGTATACAACGCTCGATCCGCAGGATGCGGAGCTGCCGGTGATATCACCACCGCTCCTGCCGTTTACCGTGTATGTGGTCCCGCCGCAAGAGGGAGATCCGGCCGCAATTGTGCTCGAACGCGGCGCGGTGCGCAATGGTCCGGGAATCGTATACCCGAGCTATGGCCTGACATCCACAGGCGCGATGGTAGAGGTAGTGGGCGTAACCAGCGATGGGGAATGGTACGCGATTCGACTCCCCACAAACTTCGCTCCAGAGGGCATGGGCTGGATCCATAAGGTCTATCTTAAGACCCAGGATGTAGAAGGCGTACGTGTGTACGAAGAGAAGGACTACCCACCCATCCCGCCGGACGCACGTCCGACCGCTCCGGGCTCTGACGCCGCCGCGGCTAGAGCGCTTGAGACGCTCAGCGTACTGAGCGGCCCGGGCAGCAGCTACCGCAGCTACGGCAAGGTGGATGCCGGCACGATCATGGGCATCGTCGGACGAAGTTCGGATTCCAAGTATTGGGTGATCAGCCTGCCCACATCCATCGCACCAAGCGGGCGCGGCTGGGTAGATGCGAGTCTGGTAGAGACTACCAAAACAGGGACAGATAGCCTGGTCCCGGTCATCCCGGCGCCTTAAGTATTGAGGCTCCCAACTCAGGTGTAATAGAGTATCCCGGATACCTCTGGTGTCCGGGATACTTTGGCGATAGACAGCCGTGTTGCTGATCTAAATTATGGGGTCGTATCCCCAGGCCGGTGCGCCTGGGCGCCAGTTTGTAGGCATAGATCGATAAATAACGCCGCCGACCATCCGAACATCGGTACCGCCTTTTCAGGCGGTGTCCCTCGCTCAGGATCGTAGAACTCATAAATCCCTTCATTCCGGGCAATAAGGTTTAGCGTGTGCGAGCGCAATTCTTCAGCCAACGCCATCCGCCCCACGCGTCTGAGCGCTTCGATGAAGATGTAGTTAATGTTGATCCAGACTGGACCACGCCACATGGTGGAGGCAGAGTAGCTTGTGGAATTGCCGGCAACGGTTCGCAGAGGATAGGGGCTCCAAAATGTCGCCGGGTTGGTCAGATGTTCCACCAAGCGCGTTTCCATTTCGGCGTTCATCCGGCCGGTCCAAAGTGGGTAGAGATTAATCGGCGTGAATGCTTGAAGGACTTCGCCTTGATAAAGCGCCTGGAATATCCCGCTGTGCGGATCGTACAATTGCTCGATCATGCTTTCTGTGATGGCAGCGGCGCTCTGCCTCCAAGTTGAAGCTTCCTCGGTGAGGCCAATGAGATCAGCAATGACAGCCAGGGAATCCATCTGGATGGAAAGGTAGGTATTCAGGTCGGGTGAGATGACCGGCGTGCCTTGATCCCAGAGTGGGCTGTCATCCAGACCGGATGAGTAGGGATGCTGGTACTGCACCAAACCATCCAGCTCGCTAGCCCTGTTGGTGAGCCACCACCGGTTCCAACGTTTCAGGCGGGGATAGATTTCGCGCAGAAATTCCAAATTCTGATCAAGCGCATGGATCTTCAACGCCGTCCAGGCTAGAATCGGAGGCTTGGTGACCATGCCCGCGGTTGGATGATCGATTGAAGCCACAATCCCTTCATCATGGACTACATCCGGGAGCATGCCATCATCCAGTTGGTTCTCTAGCAGAATACGCAATTGATCGCGAGCTAATCCGGGCTCGATCTGCCGTAAGGCGATGGCGTGAAATCCGGCATCCCAGTTCCACACACCGATATACTGCTTCTTGGAGGGCACCAAGGCTTCATGCCGCAGCTGACCAAATGGCGCAACCAGGTTGTTGGCCAGCACCCACCATGCGTAGTAATACTGATCTCGATAAGGTCCACCCATAGCCGGCGCTTGCGAGAACCACTCGTGCCACCTTCGCTCGGCTAAGGCAAGGACTTCGGAAAAAGCGCAGGCCGGGCCGTAGTTGCCTCCCGGACGTTCACAGGTAAGTGTCAAAGCTACATCATCACCACCTATGATGATGCATTCAAGCTGGGTTCCACCCTCGACTGGAGTCCTCTCCTGCTTTATGAACTCGCTGTTTGTTCGGACCTGTAAGGTCTTGAGCGATGCATACAAGCTATTCACTTGCAAACGGACACCTGCTCCGCTCGCCGGCGGCAAACCAATCACCAGGCTGTCGTGCTCGTGAACGGCGATCTTAAAAATACCCAAGGACGTCTCGAGGAAGAGGGCATGCGGGTAGGAAACTACATTAAAGGAAAGCGGTTCTCCCCGCTCGTTGATCAGCACCAGATCCTGCAAAAAGGGTGGGTGGAGGCGGTGAGCCTCCAATCCCGGTGCGATCTTCGTCAGCCGCTCGGCGAATTTCAAGTAGAGCGCATCTTGCTTGGGGTAGCGGTATAACAACAGCCTCGAGCCCCGAGCGCTGAAGGGTGTCTGCGTGATGTCAATCTTATTGCGTAATAGCTGGATATAAGGTGAATCAGGAATATGGCCCAAAACCATCTGCTCCATCTGCATGATCGTCGAGCTTATGATCGGATGCGGTTGAATCCAGCACGATGAAATATCCCGTTGGTCTCATCGGCATTGCATGGGACAAGGAAAAGGGTCCCGTCTTACCAGAGGATAGTGCGGATTGGACGGAACCCGATCAGCAAATATACGGATTGTTCTAACCTTTGACGGCGCCCGCCAACAGCCCCCGCACGAAGTAGCGCTGGAAGGTGAAGAAGACGATGATCGGCAGCGCCATGGAGATGAAAGCTGCAGCGGTGAGCAACTGCCAGCCTGAACCAAGCGATGTGACCATGTTGCTAATCTGATAGGTCAGCACCGGGTTGGTCCCTCCAAGGAAAACCAAAGCCACCAGCAGGTCATTCCACACCCATAGGAACTGGAATATTGCCAGCGCAGCGATTGCCGGCATCGCTAGCGGCAGCGCCAGACGGCGAAAGGCTGTCCAATGATTCGCGCCGTCCAGATAGGCCGCTTCAAAGAGTTCGCTCGGCAGCCCTCCCAGGAAGTTGCGCATTAAATAGATCGCATAGGGCAATCCAAAGCCAGTATGGAAGAGCCACACGCCCAAGAACTGACCGTTTAAACCCAGCTGCGCGTAAATCCGCGAGATGGGGATTAAAGTCATCTGCAGCGGCACAACCTGCAGCCCTACCAGGATGGCGAACATCACCTGACGGCCTTTGAAATCGAGCCATGAGAATGCATAGCCGGCGAACGCGGCGACCAAAATGGGCAGGATCGTCGCCGGTAATGTCACGATCAAGCTGTTTACAAGCGCGCGACCCATGCCGCGTGGGTTCAGCAGGTCGGTGAAATTGCAGTTAAGATCCAAAGCCTGCTCTCCGGCGGCACATGCTTCTCGGTATGTCCCTGTTCCACGATACCCCACAAATGCATCGATATAGTTATCAACGGTGAAACGCGGTGGTGCGCTGATCCCGGAGATGCGCTTCATGTAAACGGCGATATCGGCGGCGGCTTGCGCTTCAGGAACGGGAACATCTTTCATGTGTGGTTCACCGTCGATGTCCTTGCGCAGCATCGCCAGCAGTTGAAGCGAGCGTGGATATTTATCGACCACCGCCGGGTCGGTGAGATCGGCATCGGCAATCACTGTTCCATCCGAGCCATGGCAAGAGGCACAGTATTGTTCATAAGCGTCGGTGCCCTTCGGTGCTGAGAGCACGGTCCACCAGCCAGTAGAATTTACGTCCTGGAATGGCCGAAACGATGTGACTAGAAGCCCCATGGTGGGGACCAGCCAAACAAGACATAATCCGAGGATGACCAGGTGCAACGGGATTTTACCCAGAATATTGCGGACTTTATCCTTATTCATCGTATCGCCTCCTGTTCGAGGAAGCGGCGTATGTTCAGATAGATGAAGGGAATGATCAACACGATGAGCACAACTGACACTGCGGTGCCACGCCCGGGGTTGAAGTTAACGTACATCTCGGTGTACATGCGGTTGGCGATCACGTCCGTGCCAAAGTTCCCGCCTGTCATCACATAGACCAGGTCAAAGAGCTTAAGTACATTGATGACCATGGTCGTGACCACGACGATGATGGTCGGCATGATCAAAGGTATGGTGATCTGCCTGAAGACTCTAAATTCGTTGGCGCCATCGATGCGCGCCGCTTCGAGCAATTCGTCGGGCACTCCTGCCAACGCTGCGGCAAGGATTGTCATACTGAAACCCGTCCAGATCCAAACCCCGACGACGATCAACGCTAGTGTGTTTAGCTTTGGTATAACGAGCCACGCAATCGGATCAAATCCCAGACTGGTTACAATCGCATTGAGCAGGCCGATTTGAACCTGGGACGTGCCGAATGAATAGATAAACTTCCAGATCACACCCGCGCCCACAAACGAGATCGCCATGGGCATGAAGATGATCGCCTTGGCGATAGACTCATAGCGAACGCGGTCGGCGAGAACAGCCACTAACATGCCCAGGATAACTGTGCCTGAAACCATAAGCACAACCCATTTAATGTTGTTCCCATAGGATGATGCCCAAAACGATGTCCAAGCAGCTTCTGGTGAGCTTAGATCTAACTCGGCCGTTAACGCATACCGGTAATTCTCAAAAATCCCCCAGCAAGGCTCGCCGTCTTTACACGCGGCTGCGGCGGTGTCCGTCCCATCCTTATTCTGCAGGCTCAGGCTAAAAGTATTGAACATCGGATAAACGATGAAAAAAGACATTAAAAGCAACGCTGGCGCTAGGTAGAACCACGGTATCATTCGGCCTTGCTTCATAATTTCAGGGACTCTTCGAGGCATGACCGCTCTCCTTCCTGCTAAAAGATCTTAAGATACTGGTTCACATAGGTTAATTATATGGCCGTTGGAATATTCCTACACACCTTGACTGCCTGGATTTAGGAACAACACACATTAAATTACATAAGAATTTCAGGAAAAGCAAGAATGCAACTGGGGGCGCTCCAAGATGGAGGCGCCCCCAAGTTTTACTAAGGCTTAGTGCAATGCTTCAGCTGCTACGTTCGCCGCTTCCGCAAGCGCCGCATCGAGGTCAGCGCCATTGACATAGTCAACGAGCGCTTTCCACTCTGCGCTTCCGAAGCCGCCAGGGATCGTATCGCCGATGTCGGGTGTGAAGCCTTCCGCACCAGCAAGGATCGCTGCCTTCTTCAGGAGCGAAACGTCGGTATACGCCGCTGCACCTGAGGTGTTGGGGGTGAGATCGAAGCCAACTTCGGCCCACATCTTGCCACCGCGCACACTGCTCAGGTAAGCCACCAGGGCTTTCACGGCCGGTTTATCACTGAAGGACATCATCCAGTCTGAGCCGCCCTGCAGACCCTGCGCACCTGGCACACCGAAGAAGTCATAGTCGGTGCCATACACCAGGTCAGGATACTGT
>CBDAFF010000063.1:0-18683 GCA_965195195.1 uncultured Anaerolineales bacterium
GCGGCGAAATCTGTACTGGCGGATGACCCGCAAAGGGTTCGTCCCGAAGAGTCGCGATCGCTGACGGAGGCAGGTTCTCCAGAGGAGCTGCTCTTCTGGGGTGTACGCAGGGGTGCGCTTCCGCCGCAGTATAAGGCGCTGCAACCACGTTGGGAGAGATTGCGGTCAGCTTGTGATGTGCTCGCTGCGCGCCAAGCGCGTAAAGCTGATGGGGATCACGAAGGGGATCTTTCCTCCATACTAGAACGCATACGTACAACCTATGGACCGAACCACATCTGGAGTTCCAGTCGCTTGGAGAGCTACGGTACCTGCCCCTTCTTCTTCCTCTCCGCGTCCGCCTTAAAGCTGGATCCGCGCGATCCGCCTGAGCCGGGTTACGATGCGGCGCAGTTGGGTTTGGTGCTACATGCCGTACTGGAAGATGTTTATCCGGCGGTTGAGGATCCTACGGATACCGGGGCGGTGCTGCGTGCTCTGCCTGAGGTAGCGGAAGCTGCTTTCGCCGAAGCGCCGGAGAAGTACGGCTTCCGGCCAACGGCTTTGTGGGCGTTGGAGCAGCAGGAGTTGCTAGAAATTCTCGAGGTCACGATCGAGGCGCTGGGGGAAGCTTCGGCAGGGTGGCGGCCGTATGCGTATGAGCAGGTATTTGGTCTGCACGGGAAGCCTGAATTGCGGATCGAACTTAATGGTGGGGATGTGCTCGTGCGGGGGGTGATCGACCGCGTCGATCGCAACGCCGAGGGTCAGGTGCGCATTATCGACTATAAGACCGGCGGCAGTCATCTTTCTAAAAACGATCTCATCAACGGACGCAGGCTGCAGCTAGCGATTTACGCCATGGGTGCACGCGATGCGCTGGGTCTTGGTGAGCCTGTGGAGGGGATTTATTGGACGATCCGCGGGGCGAAAGCCGGGTCGTTGAAACTGGGCTCATTCAAAGCCTTCACAGATGAAGGGGTTTTTGAGGGACCTGAAGGGGCGATGGAGTTGGCGAGGAGACATGTGGACAGATTTGTCGAAGGTGTGCGCGCGGGCGATTATGCGCCCGTTGCTCCCGAGGGAGGCTGTCCTCCCTATTGCCCGGTTGTGGGTTGGTGTTGGCGGTATCGGGAGGGGTGGGGGTGATTCTTTTTACCCCCCTATTGTCCCCCCACCGGGGGGACTCCGGGGGACTCCACTCCCCCGTACCCCCTGGATGTGACTTTGTCACGCTCGACAGAGCACCAACTGCATAAGCACTACTGAAATTGGGATCATATTCAATGATCGAGAACGGCTCAAATAATCTTGAATTCAACCTGACGGGCGAGCAGCGCGATGCTGTGGAGTGCCTGCATAAGGATGTCATCGTCACCGCAGGGGCGGGGACGGGGAAGACGCGTACACTCGTGGCGCGTTATGTGCGGCTGTTGGAAGAGGGAAAGTCGCCCCGCAGGGTTGTGGCGATTACCTTCACAGAGAAAGCAGCGCGCGAGATGCGCAATCGCGTGCGCAAAGCAGTGAGCGACCGGGCTGAATCCGCCGGGGATGCCAGCGAGAAAAGATACTGGGCGGACCTCGAAGCCGGGATGGACGCAGCCCGCATTGGCACAATCCACAGCCTATGCTCTGAGATCCTGCGCGCGCATCCCGCCGAAGCCGGGATCGATCCGCGCTTCGGTGTCATCGAAGAAGGAACTGCCGCAGCTCTGAAAGCGCAGGCGGTTGAGGACGTGTTGCTCTCGGCGCTCGATGAGCCGGACAAGGTCCACTTGTATGCGGTTTTAAGCGCGCATGCGCTGCGAAGGCTGCTCGCACACTTGTTGAAACGAAGGCTCGACGCGGCGATGCTCTTCAATAATGATGACTTGGAGATGAGAGCAAAAGCCGCGCTTCGTGAGGCGATCAATGCTTTCGTTGAATACAAGGACGTCGCCTTTGGCATTAGAGCCTTGAAGGAGCTTCACGAATCCGGAGGGTTAACGGCGGATGCCGGGGCAACACTTGCTGGGCGGATAGAACACCTGCTCGAACTGTGGGAGCAAGCCGAGACCAGTCTTGAAAAGGATGATCTCTTCGGGGCAGCGGCGGCATTGTTCCTCATGCGCCGCGAAGGGCTCAAGCGTGGTGCGGGCACGAAAAACTCGGTGGCGAAAGCAGTCCAAGCGGATCTTCAACTGTTTTATGACGAACGTCTTACACCCTGGCTCGGCGGAGCGAAGAGCACCGACCCCGCGCCACTCGTAGAGCTCGAGCAGACATGGTCTTCAGCCCTGCCGAAGATCCGAACGCTTTTTCGGCGGGTTTGCCATCAGTACGCGCTGGCGCTCGACCGGCTCCACGCGTTGGATTTCGACGATCTCGAATCGGGCGCGTTAGATCTTCTGCGCATTCCGGCTGTCGCCGACCGCTGGGCAAGTGAGGTCGAAGCGGTCCTGGTGGACGAATTCCAGGACACGAACGAGCGCCAGCGTGAGATCGTCGATGCTCTGTGTGGTGGGGTTCATGGAAAACTTTTTATCGTCGGCGACGCGCGGCAGAGCATCTATCGCTTCCGTGGGGCGGATGTGAGCGTCTTCCGTCGGGTCCAGCGCGATTTACAGGCTCGCCATGGGAAGCACTTCGAACTCAAGCGCACCTTCCGCACCCACGACGGATTGCTACAGGGGATGGATGGTCTCCTCGCGCCCATCCTCGGCGAGAATGATGATCCTGAACGTCTGTACCGCGTGCCCTACACAGCGCTCGATGCCGATAGAAAGAAGCCTGATTTGGCCATCGCTCCGCCATTCTCCGAATTGATCATAGGAAATGGGGAAGGGGCCGGGGAAGCGCGGCCGCAAGCTGCTCGTGCCCTTGCCAGGCGTTTGGTTGAATTGAAGGACCTTGGCGAGATAAATGCCTACGACGATGTGGCCCTGCTCTTCCGCGCCTCGACCGGATTCGGGGAGTACGAGGGAGCGCTCGAAGATGCGGGCATCCCCTTTGTCACTGTAGCGGGGAGTGGATTCTATAACCGGCCGGAAATTCGGGATGTGCTTAATATTTTGCGGGCGCTGAGTGAGCCGTCGAATGACGCCGCACTGACCGGGCTTTTACGCTCACCTGCTTTTGGTATCTCCGATCCCGGCATATACCTTTTGCGATTGCACTCCGGTGAACCGCAGCCACTGCTTACAGCTTTGGAGGGTAATCTCGATTACCTTGTAGAAGCTGATCAGGAGGCCGCCACGCGGGTTCGGAATTTTCTCGTTAGGTTCCGCCCGCTTGTAGACCGTATGCCTGTCGCCGAGTTGCTGAAGAAGATCGTAGATGCAACCGACTACCGCGCCATCCTCGCTACCTCTCATATCCGCCTCTGGCGCAATCTGGATAAACTTCTGCAGGACGCTCACGTCAGCGATCTGGTCAGGGTGCGAGGATTCTTCGAATATCTGCGCACGCTGCGGGATGTGGGAGCGAGGGAGGGGGAAGCGCCGGCCGAAGCGCTTGGTGCTGTACGTTTGATGACCATCCATAAAGCGAAGGGGTTGGAGTTTGATGTTGTCGTACTGGCCGATATCTCCCGCAAGCCGCTGGCAAGAGCCGAGTTGGCTTATTTGCTCCCCGAGACGGGACCTGCTTTCAGGTTCGACCGCCTTGAAGGATCACCGCTAATTTACAATCTGGCAAAATACATCGACCAGCAGCAATCTCAAGAGGAGGAGAACCGGATTCTCTACGTCGCGGCGACACGTGCCCGGGAACGGCTCATCTTGAATGGCCATCTCTCCCTGCGTTGGGGGAAGCTGAACGCCGAAGGTTGGATGAAATCCTTCCTGGAGGTGCTTGGGCTGGATCCGGAGGGCATGGGGGATGGGGCAGGGGGATGGACGCAAGTGAGCTTGCCCAACGGCAGCGATGTCGGGGTCTGGGTCGCAGATACACTCGAGCCCGGGGATGCTGAGTCGGCAGCTCCAACCGCCTGGCCAGAGTCTGAGGCGCAGGACATCTACGCACCGCTTGCGGTTGTAAGTGACGAGCGCACGGACGATGAAAAGACAGGTGAGCTCGAACGTGATTGGCGGGCGACAGGGAAACGGCTGCACCCCCCGGCTGTGGTTGTGGGTGCGCTGGTTCACGAAGCCATACGTTCATGGATGTTCCCGGACGACTCGGAGCTAAAGCCTCTGCTCGAAATTTCGGCGCTTGCGCATGGCCTGATCGACCCGGGGCAGCGCGAGCGAGCGATCCGCGAGGCAGAGAAACTGCTCGGGCGCTTGCGGGAGCATGATGTCTTTCTCGAGATTGATGCGGCATCAGAGCGTATGCATGAGATTCCCTACACCCGCCCACATCCAACCTGGGGTTCTGATTCCGGCCGCATCGATCTGCTGTACCGTGTGAATGGTTCCTGGCGCCTGATCGATTTCAAGACAGATGAGATTCGGGATGAGGATGACCTGGCAAACGCTCTCGAAGAGCATCGCCCACAGGTCGGACGCTATGCTGCCGCGGTTCAGCAGTTATTGGGCGAGATTCCGCAGGCCTCGCTGTGCTTCATGGACGCGATGGGGGAAGTGAAGGTTGTGCTCGTTGAGGGGTAACTCCATGGGAAATCGCGGAAAACATATAAATGCATTCGATCCGTCCCGCTTCCACGGCGCGTTGCTTGGCCTCGCCGCTGGTGACGCGCTCGGAACCACACTTGAGTTCAATCGACCGGGCACCTTCGAACCCATTAAGGACATGGTCGGCGGTGGTCCGTTCACGCTCGAGCCGGGTCAATGGACCGATGATACATCCATGGCATTATGCCTGGCGGCGAGCCTTGTGAAATCAGGAGGGTTTGATCCCAGGGATCAGATGGAGCGCTACGTGCGCTGGTGGCGCGAAGGGTACATGAGCAGCACCGGTAGCTGTTTTGACATCGGCGGCACGGTAGGCACAGCCTTGACGGCATTCGAGCTTACAGGTGATCCCTTCAGTGGCCCGACCGATCCACAATCAGCCGGCAATGGTTCACTCATGCGCTTGGCGCCAGTGCCGATGTTCTACGCGGCTGACGCTGGGAAGGCAATTTCTTTAGCAGCGGACAGCTCACGGACAACCCACGGCACCGCGGAGGCAGTGGACGCCTGCCGTTACTTCGCCGGGCTGATCATTGGAGCGCTGCAGGGTCGTCCGAAAGATGAGCTGCTCTCAGAGAACTTCTCACCCGTCCCACTTCTCTGGCGAACAGAACCGCTTGCACCCGCAATCGCCGATATCGCATCGGGTTCTTTCAAAGAGAAAGAGCCTCCTGAGATCCGCGGCGGGGGATATGTGGTGCACTGTCTGGAAGCCGCGCTTTGGGCATTCAACAAGGGCCAGGACTTCCGTTCAGGCGCATTGTTGGCCGTCAATCTCGGTAACGACGCTGATACTACCGGAGCGGTCTATGGCCAAATCGCAGGCGCTTATTATTGCGAGGAAGGCATCCCCATCGAGTGGCGTGAGAAACTGGCGATGCTCGAGGTTCTCCGCGACCTTGCCAACGGTCTCCATAGGAGCGCCTGTGGGGAAAACGACTAGTACCCTGATATCGGCTAATTGCTTCGCCTGTACCTTGATCTGGTATGAACATAAGAAAATCGGGTTATTACCGAGTCTCAGCTTATCCATTATAGTAATGCTGGTTTCACAGTAAGCTAGAACCTAGTAATATTCATTGAGGATATGGTGGTATTTCCACGTATTTCCCAGCTTGGTTTGGAACTCGAGCGAGCTGTGTTGACAGATAATATTTCGGATGCATGAGAGGAGATAATCCGTGAAAACACGTTCGGTCATCTTTCTGCTTCTCGTAATGATGCTTTCTCTCGCCGGCTGCGATGGGTCCAACGATGAAGACACCATGGGCACCGTTGTGGCAGCCACGTTAGAAGCCATGGGCGTGGATGAGGCGGGTGAGCCTTTAGACCCGAAATCTCCGGATAATACGGAGGAGGCCGGTGAGGATCCCACTGACGCCCCCGAAACGTCCGGACCAGGGGTTCTGCAGGTGGCGTACATCAGCGGCGCAGATGTCTGGTTCGTTGAGGACGGTACCGCGCCGATCCAACTGACCACCAGTGGGAATGTCGAGCGTGTCGCTCTATCTACGGATGGTCAGCTCGCGGCCTTGATGTGGCACGATCTATCCTTGGATCTCCATGAGCTGCGGGTTGTCAACTCGGTGGCAGGTACGGAATGGGTGCTCTTCTCTCAGCCAGACCTCGACGCGATCTATCCGCTGGATGGGGCCATCCACCACGTGCCCTATCAGTTCGACTTCGTTCCCGGCACACATACAGTCTTGGTGAACACGCGTGAGATTTATGAGGGGCCGGGTCTGGTGCAGAACAATGATCTTTGGTCCATCGACGCCGACACCAGCACTCGAACCCGGCTGCTCGATCCCGGTCAGGGAGGCGATTTCTATTTCTCGCCAAGCGGCGATATGCTGGCCCTGGTACTGCCGACAAGCGTGGGATTCGTTCGCCCGGACGGCAGCGATAGGAGCCCGGATCATCTCACTTTCCCCTTCGTTATGACCTATAGCGAGTATGCCTATTATCCGATACCGGTCTGGGCACCAGACGAGAGCGCTGTAGCTGTTCTCATTCCGGCGGAGGATCCATTTGTCGACGATTCGGCCCTTATCTGGAGCGTGCCCGTCGCGGGAGCACCCACGCCTCTGTTGGATATCACGGGTTTTCGCTTCTTCCTTAACTCAGGTAAAACGCCTACCATCGCTCCAGATCTTTTGAAGGTTGCCTTTTTACGTGAGATTACAACGACGAGCGTAGATCTTGTTGTGGCCCCCCTCGATGGTTCGGCTGAGAGCATCTATGCTTCAGGCAACTTATCCTGGCAAGGGTGGAATCCCGATTCAACCCATTTTGTTTACACCGACGCGCCCCGCAATTTATTGCATGGGAGCGTAGGGGGCCCTGCCGCAGGATTGGGATTTGGAAGCAGCCTTCAATGGGTCGATGCAGATACGTTTCTGTACCTCGATCAGTTGACCTCAACCCATCGATTTGGGAAAGTGGATCTACCAGGCACTGCGAGTGTTCTGGATGTCATCTCCGGCTCCGTGTTTGGGTATGATTTCACAAGGTGAGCCCGCGAGGTCATATCCAATTTATTCCAATTCGTTGGTCATCATCTGGAAGGGCAAAGTAGCAATCAGGGACTTCGGACTTGCATGGACCGAAAGCACCGGGTCCATATTCATCTGAGATGTGTTGGAAGAAGAGGGGTGATCAATGACGAAGAAGGTTGTGCTTTACGGTCATCGTTTTTGTCCACAAGTTAGGCCGATTAGGTCTGCGCTTGAACGAAGCGCCGTTGCCTATGACTATGTGGATATTCACCAGAATGAAGCCGGGCGCTTGCGCGTTACAGAGATAAATGCTGGCAACGAGAGCGTCCCGACCCTAGTTTTTGAAGATGGATCAACGCTGACGGAACCTTCCCCGAAGGTTGTGCTAGACCATCTGAAAGCGTTAGGGTATGAATTAGAGCATCAAATGCCATTAGATCGAATTTTATACTTTTTCCGTGGCCCCAGTATTCGCATGCTCGGTGCGCTCATGGTCTTGTTGGGACTCGTTTACGATGCGCTTCTCTTCATTGTGGTGGGCGCCCTCCTCTTGCTCTTCTCGGTCGGACTAAGTTTTTTCCTTAAGTAGGCAGAGATTATTCTCCACCGGCGCGCCGTTCTGTGGGGGCAGCGGTTTACCGTACACACCTGTTGCCAGAATGCTCAGACCGTTCATAGCCTCGTCGAGGCGCAACCCCTCCACGTAGGGCCAGGGGAAGCTTCCCGTGCTCAAACCCGGCATACGTTCGCTGTCGTTCAACGTCTCGAAACGCACATAAGCGGCATTGGATGTGGGCTCCACTTCTTAAAGCAGGGCAGCCAGGGGGAATCCGGTCCAGGGGACAACCATCGACCAGGTCACAACACAACGTAGGCGGTAGATTCGCTCCTCCTGCGTGAAGCGCATGAGGTCGTCGAAGTCGAATGTTCGGGGTTTATTCACCAAGCCGCCGACCTGCACCGCCCAGGGCGAGGTCTCGAAATTATGCGCCAGATCCGCGACCGCAGTTTTACTGAGCGAGAACTCATAGAAGTTGTTGAAACCAGTAACATCAGCATACGGTGTAAGTGGGTCACCCAACTCGTCCATGCTGCCCGTGAGGGTCGGACTTGGCTTGAGTAGTGTCGCCGTAGGTGCGGTGGTAATCGAGGATGTTTCACCACCGCACGCTGCTAGTAAAAGCGCTCCACCCGTCAGAATACCGGCGTTCTTCAAGAACTGCCGTCAGGAGTGGTAGATGCTCTCGGGTGTGATCTCTGAAGGATGAATTTTACGCATGATGCCTTACCTCTACCTTGAAATCTTTGGAGACCGTGGGATCAACTGTCCGATTGATCACGTTTTTATCCGTATGAAATACCGCACTCTGAGCTGGAGTGTTGTGTGTGGGAGCGGCCTGTCTAGGTACTCCTTTTGGGAAGATAATGCTACGATCATGAAAATGCACTAAACGCCATGGAGGGGTGAGGAAATGTTTTACGAAAGTTTGATGACCGAAGAAGAAAAAAACCTTCAGCAGGAGGTCAGGCAGTTCGTTCGTGAGGAAGTCCCGCATGATCTGGTGCGAGCCCTGGATCATGATGAGATCCAATACCCGCGCGAGTTTGTCGAAAAACTGGCCGCCCACAACCTGCTCGGGCTGCGCTTTGATCCCCTCTGGGGTGGGCGTGGTCTGCCTTGGACGGCTGAGGTCGTGGCTGAGGAAGAAATCGGTGTGCTGGGAACGACATTAGGATGTGCTTATGTGATGCCGTCTATCGTCGGGGAAGCGCTGCATGTGTTCGGCACGGAAGAGCAGAAGGAACGCTATCTGAAGCCGATTCTGAAGGGGGAGCTCATATGTGCCGAGGCGCTCACCGAGCCGCGCGGCGGCTCGGATTTCTTCGGTGCCACGTCGCGCGCCGAATTGAAGGGTGATACCTTTGTTATCAACGGCCAGAAGCGCTTCGTAGTGGGAGCCACGGAAGCCGACCTCTTTCTGGTCTACTGCCGCACCAACTTCGAGGAAGATGCCCACAAGCACCAGCGCATTAGCGCCATCATGGTGGAACGCGGTCCGGGTGTTAAAAGTGAATATCAATATGGGCTGATGGGCACCCGTGGTGGCGGTACGGGGCGGTTGTCCTTCAGGAACGTCGAAGTTCCCAGAGAGAATCTCATCGGCGAACTGCATGGAGGGGCGGAGGTTTTTAACCAGATGATGATCCCCGAGCGCTTAACTTCTGCGGCGGCCAGTCTGGGTGTACGAGCGGCTCTTGATGTCGCTGCCCGCTATAGCGACAAACGCAGGGCTTTTGGTGAAAAGATTCGGCGTTTTCAGGGGGTTAGCTTCATGGTTGCCGAGGCGATCACACAACTGGATGCTGCCCGGGCGATGGTGTATATGGCTGCACGCGCTGTGGATATGGGATCACCGAATCGCAGACGGCTCGTGAGTCAGGCCAAGAAATTTGCCACGGATACAGCCTGGGAGGTCTCGAACAAAGCCATGCAGATCATGGGTGGGATTGGATATACCGAAATTTATCCGATCGAAAGAATGGTCAGGGACTTCCGACTACCTCAAATTTGGACCGGAACCAATGAGATCATGAATCTGATGATCCAGCACGAATTTTATAAGGAGGTCCTGGAAGGAAGCCGGAACCAGCGCGATGTCGAGTTGGACGCAGCCGGTTACGAGGCGCAGGAGGAAAAGTGCTTCACGGATGAGGACATGTGGTTGGTGCATGGGGCGTGAACCCGCCTGGTGCTGAGAATATCAAACAAAGGCGGCGCATGCGCCGCCTTTGTTTCTGCGTTTGAGGCGGGCATAAAGGACGATCCATCAACCCCGTTTCTCAGCTGTGAACAAGCTGACGAATGCCACCCAGGATGGATGTTTCTTTGTTGTTTTCCTGATGATGTGGTTATGGATTCGAAGCTGCAGGCGACGACATCCTCATGGACATCCATTCACGCTTCTTGCGAAAGCTGCGGCAGGTTGCAGCCGCTCAGCACTAGGCCCGTGAAAACGAATTGCCATGGGGGGGATCCCGCTTTCGTGCTCATCCGGTCTACGAAGGGGGATGTGGATGCTAACCGGATTATGAAGGATCAAGTTTCTTCGAGAGCTATTTCTTGAGTAGGGAGTTCCAAATGTAGGATTCTGAAGCTCATGAAGAAGGCGACCGTCACCAGGACAGCGGCGGCGAACATTGGCAGAGCTGCTGTGGTCTCGGGTGATAGTGAGGGGAATTCCGCGCCGAGCAGGATACCGGCCAGGATGGGACCGAAAACAAGCGTGAGGCTGTTGGTCGATTGGAATAGACCCAGGACCCGGCCGCGCATTTTCGGAGCTGCAAAACGGCTGATGATCGACTGTAGCGAAGGTTGGCTTAAGGCGTTGCCAATCGCCAAAGGCAGGGCGAACGCCGCGAAAATATAGGCATTCAGGGTGAGGGCGGCACCAAGAAAAGCGATAATGCGTCCGAAAGTCGCGTACACGATAAGACGCCGTTCGCCGAATCGGCGAACCAGCGGGCCGACGAAGAAGCTCTGCATGAGAACGTTGGTCAATCCAAACAAGGTGAGCACCAAGCCGATATTACGCTGAGCCATCTCTAGTGAAAGGTCACTGAAAAGACGGCGGCGAGCGAAGATCGGAAAGCTGGATTGGAAGAGTGAGAAGGCTAAGAAGGTCACGAAGGTAAAACTGAGTATGGTGCGCATATTCTCTAATTTTAGAATGTCCATCAGACTGAGATCGCCATCCCTATCTTCTGAACGATCACCCAGGGGTTGGCGCGCCTCGGGATCGAGGCTCTCCGGCAGGATAAAGTACGTTCCCAGAATGGAAGCCAGAGAGAAGAACGCAGCGACAAAGAAAGGTGCATTCTGGCTGTAGGCAGCCATTGATGGGATCCCGGCGGTGACCGTGACCGCCAGGCCTCCCAACGCCGGACCCACAATGAAACCCGCGCCGAACGCGGCGCTTATCAACCCAAAGCCGCGGGCGCGGTTCTCCTCGGTTGTGATGTCATTGATGTAGGCTCGAGCGGTGGTGATATTTCCGCCTGAGATGCCGTCGATGATGCGCCCCAGATACAGCAGAAATAATGAATTCGCCAACCCCAGGACGATGAATCCGATAAATGTGCCGATCTGACTTATGATAAGCACCGGACGCCGTCCATAGGCGTCCCAGGATCGGACTGGCTATGACCATGCCTATGGAAAAGGCCGTGAGAAGACCTGTCGCCTGGAGATCCGTTGCGCCGAAGCTCTCCTCGGCGTGCAGAAGCAGAACCGGGATCACGATCCCGAAGCCGATCAGATCAACGAACACAATCATGAACAAGGGGATGAAACGTCGATCCACGCTTGGCTGCTCCTAATTGGATTGATAAATAAAAACTGTAGACAGAGAGAAGCTGTGATTATACACAGAGGCACGCCTTCCGCGAAGGCGTGCCTCGATGTAATTTGGTCCTCCGTGGTTCAGAAATAGCGGACTAATTCGCCCAAAGTTTTTCGTTCTTTAGGCTTAGGTGTATCCGCCGGGTAGCCAAGGGGTGTAAAGATGAGGGGTTCGGCTCCTTCGGGGAGATCGAGGAATTCGCGCGCTGCCTCAGCGTCGAATGCGCCTATCCAACATGTGCCCAACCCGAGATCCGTGGCGGCAAGGATGAGATGGTCCATAACGATGGCAACATCAACCCCGAGGTAATCCCTGCCGTGCTCACCTTTCCATACTTCTCCTGGCAATCCACACGCGCAGATGATCAGGGGAGCCTGAACAAACCACTCTTTGTGGTATATGCGCTGTAGCTCTTCTTGCCGACCTTCTGTGGGGATCACGATTAATTGGAAAGGCTGACGATTTGAGGCTGTCGGTGCCAGGCGAGCGGCTTCGAGGACAGCTGTCAGCTTCTCCTCCTCAACCGGATCCGGCTTGTAGGCTCGAACGCTGTACCTGTTCCTGATCAGTTCAGAAAATTCCATGATAGATCTCCTCGGTTGTTTTCTGGATTCTATACTTCGTAGATTCAAGATACAAGTGCCGGCCCCTCTCAACTGTGGCCTGGTCTTGAGAATCGATTTTTTTATTCATCTTCTGGAATACTATCCTCGGCGCCGCCCCCGCCTGTGCGACTCTCCTCGGTCAGAGTGGTACAAATGCACCCGAATAGCTGCCTCACCAGCGACCGGGCACTTATACTCGACAGATTCCGCATAGCCTTTCCAAAGCGTTCATCCGATGATCCTGCTAATACCCATTCACTAAGGGGGTGATATAAAAAACCCCCTCTTCGGTTATGAGATGTTTTTAACATCACTTTACAACACTTGATGGGCATTTTGCCACCAAGGAAACCCTAGGCTGGGTCTTTATCCATCTCCAGCGACGAATCGCGCTCCTCTTCCACGAATATGAACCCCGGTCTCCAGGGAGTTCCTAACAAGGGAAGCAGCCAGCGATCGATCCCCCACCATCCGGCTGTTTTCCAGGCCAGGATGAGAAAAATGGCGATGGCGAGCAGGAGCGGGTTGGTGCTCACTGTTCCCGCTAACAAGTAATTCATGTTCATGAAACCACCAAAGAAGGCGGCCATGCCGGTGAACACGCCCAAAATCAAGGCGATCCCCACAAGCAGCTCTCCGTAGGCGACTAACTGACTCCAGAGCGCGGCATTGGGCAGAACCATGTTCCTCAAAAACCATGCATACCAGCCCTGGACATCGGGGTGGGCACCACTGGTTTTCTCCAGCGCACCCTGCACGAACCCGGTTACGGCCACACCTGCGCTTTCGCCAGTCCATACAGGATTGCCGAGCTTATTCCAGCCGGCGATGAGCCACTGCCAGCCGGCATAGAGACGCAGCGGGATCCAAATCCAAGCCCACTTCACCTCTCCTAAAAGCATCCGCGCGATCTTCGGATCCTCGAGCCTTTTCACATAACGTCCTTGCTTCATATACTTTGATACGGTTGACACAACTTCCTCCCCAAAAAGAATTATATATACCTAAATATATCCAAATAGCCTTAATAGTTCATTAACAGGCTAATAGAAATGTATGTGTTGAGGGAGTCCGTGCCGCATGAATTGGACGTTGTTTCTATGGCGAGGATACGATTTCGATCTTGAGCTTCTTACAAGCGCTAGCCACCACGGCGCCGTCCCTGCCCGCCGCCTTGGCCGCCACCTTGGCCGCCTCCACCCGAGCAGCTTGAATGCACGCGAATGGCCGCTTCTCCAACGGCCGGGCATTTGTACTCGCACATTCCACAGCCGATGCACAGGTCGTGGATGACGACCGGGCGCTGGAGGATGATGGTCTCACCCGTTGGAAGACGCGCTTCTGCCAGTTCAAGCTCGATCGCTTTCTCGGGGAGGGGACACACCTCCTCGCAAACGATGCATTCCTGCTCCTCGATCCATGGTAGACAGCGATCCTGGTCGATCTCCGCCCGACCGATGACCTGCTCCTGCTTGGACGCCAACGGCAGCGGGGGGATGGCTTCGACCGGACAGCTTTGGCCGCAGGCATTGCAGCCGTAGTCGCAGTATCCAAGTCGGGGGATCAGAACCGGAGTCCAAAACCCCTCGACACCCGCCTCCGTGAGTGCGGGCTGGAGGGCGGAAGTAGGGCAGGCACGCATGCATTGGCCGCAGCGAACGCACTGGGAATAAAATTCCTCAGAGTCTGCTCCAGGAGGGCGAAGACCGAAGGGATGTTCGAGCTCTGGGTCAACACTTCTGATTAAGGCCATTCCGCCGAGCGTGGCGCCGAGCGTAATCAGAACCTGCCGCCGCCCGGGATCGTATGATCGCGATGCGTCGACTCCAAATACGGGTGTAAACGTCGTCGCCCCCAGAGGGCAATCATCCAAACATTCCAGGCACATCGTGCACTCACCAGGGTCGCTGGCATAATCCTCGGCGGGATTAATCGTCCCTGTCGGACAGGCGTCGGTGCACACCGTGCAGCCTACACAGCCTGGTTCAATCCGCCGGCGCAGTATGGCGACCTTGCTCATCAGGCCGAGCAGCGCGCCCAGCGGGCACAGATAGCGGCACCAGAAACGTTCGGCGAAGAGATTGAGCAGCACGACGGCGATCAATACGCCGGCGAAGAGCGCACTGGCTCGAGTTGTGACCGGAACTGGAGGCAGGATGAACGGTCGGAGCAGCGCGTCGACTTCGAGTACAGGCGCTCGTAGCGCGGGCAGTTGGTAAAGGGCAGTTTCTGCTGCGGTGACAAGTTTATCCAGCGCTGGCCACACACCAACCGCGAGACCGCGGGTGAGGATGGTGAGCGGGTCAAAAATGAGAAGCGTCAACCCGCCCAGGAGAGCGGCGAACAGCGTCAGCAGCAGCAGAACGTACTTAACACCGCGCCAGCCTTCGCCTGGAGTCCACTTTCCCTTTTTCCAGCGATGCAGCGGGATCCAATCGAGGATCGTACCCAGGGGACACAGCCAACCGCACCAGGATCTGCCCGTTACGAACGTCAGCGCAACCGTGATCAGCGCCACGGCCGTGCCGGCGACGAGGGCTTTCGTGGCGAGCAAGTTTACCAGCGCGAGGAGTGGATCAAGGCGCAGGAAGAGGTTCGTCGTTGAACCGGGGGTTTCGCCCCGGGCTGCCACGAAGAGCACCAGGAAAGCCAGCAGGGCGAGCGCTTGGATGAGCTTGCGCAGTGAAGTCCAGGGGCGGGAGAGCAACCGGCGCCTCATTTTTGAGTCAGGCGCCAACTGCGATTTCCTCAATTTTCATGGTCTCGAGATCCGCTCGTCCGAGCCCCATGTTCAAGCCGGAAACGATGTAACTCAGATCGATCGGCTGGAGCCCGAACAAGGTCGCCGCGTAGCTGTCCGCAGCTACGATATCAGGACTGGCGATGACGGTATCCAATTTTTGGACGTCGCTTAGACGCCCACCCGTCGGTCCACTGCGCTGTAGGATTCTCACCGCGTCGATGATCGTGAGGGCAGGGCGAACACGGCTCGCCAGGTCCGCCAACCGCTGCCCGAGATTGCCGTGCATGTACGGTCGGTCGCGGATGACGCCCATCAGGTTCTTCATGCCAAGCGTCAGGCGGGCCAGGCTGTGGTGCTTGGCGATGGGTACGTTGATGACGACATCGGCCAGGAGCACATCTTCATAGATCTGGCATTTCTTCAGATCGAGGGCATCAGGGATTTCGGTTTCAACAAATTTCAAAAAGCGGATGGGCTCCATTTCCCCGCCGGCGGCGAGGACCTGCTCCTGAATGCCGCTGCGCACATAGGCGGTGTCAGAAGACCCACCGAAGGGGTAATCCATCACCCGCACGCGGCCGGCGCCGGCTTCAAGGCACAGGCGGACGATCTCGCCGACGACCCACGGGTTGGTCGTGGCCGCGTACTCGTACGAGCGGTAGTCGACGCAGGCATTGGGCTTGATAATCACGTCGTCGCCTGTACCGACGAAGCGTTGCATGCCACCCAGGGCGGCGACAGCGTGATGTACGAGCGCCGCAGGCTCACCGCCGCGAGCGACAGCC
Source organism: uncultured Anaerolineales bacterium (assembly GCA_965195195.1). GTDB lineage: Bacteria > Chloroflexota > Anaerolineae > Anaerolineales > E44-bin32 > E44-bin32. Next base: position 15,624 of record CBDAFF010000063.1, read on the forward strand.
ATGTGCGGGTGGCCGTTCGGCGTTGCAGATGGCTCAGCGGCGGTCTGCTCGGTCTGAGTTGGAGCGTCTGTTGGGTCTACCTCAGTGGCTTGGATGGGCTTCGCTATAGGCAGCGCGGTGGTCTGCAGGGAGTGGGGTTCTTGCCTTCCGCAGGATGCCAGCAACGATCCGCCGAAGACAGCGCTCATTTGTATCGCCATCCATTGCAGGAATGCTCGCCGCGTTTGATTTTCCATCTCGCTGCCCTCCTTTGACCAATACGTTGACATCATTCGTTAGGGGGTGACTTTATTGCAGGTCGAAGGTGATGTCAAATTTGTCTGTTAATCCTATTAGGGAGGAAGCGACAGCATCGGCGATGCTCTGCATGACGGGTTTCTGGCCAATGTCATTCTGAGAGACCGTAGGGAGCGAAGAATCTCGTTCTTTTCAGGAACCAGCCCTCAGTTCAATGAACGAGATGCTTCACTTCGTTCAGCATGACATTAAGGGTGGAGCATCCGCTGCAAGGAAGAAGTCGTCATGCGAAAACATTGGGATTTCTCGGTCGCCGCTTCGTGGCTCGCTCGAAATGACCCTAGGTGGACAAGAGCTTTTCCTGTCATTGACCATCTGAGAATCGTGCGAAATGAGATCTTACTCTTGGACTGATCAGGACTCACTCAATCAGTTCGCGGATCGCTTGCTCCATTGTGCCGGTATTCAACCAGAGCTGGACGACCTCGACGATCCCGTCCTGACGGATGAGGAAGGCGCTGTTGGGCGCTGTGCCATAGGTACACCAAATCACGTCGACGGAAGATCCAGGCGAAAGCTCATCAACCAGTAAAAGCTGCTCATCCTCGAGGAGCTCATTTATTCCACGCGCAACTTCTGCCCGTTCAGCGTATGTTGTGGGTTGTAGGACGGTGCTGTAGCGACTCTCGCTCACCCGCCCACCGTAAGGGCTCACATCCGGACCCATAGGATGTGGCTCGATCACGTTGATATGGACAAAATGGACAACATCGGCGAAGGTCGAATCATCATCGAAAGACTGGGCAGCGAGTGCGTTAAGAGAAGTCACGCTTCTCCGATACGGCGGTCAAGTGAAGCCGCCGAGGATTAGCAAAACAGGCTTAATTTCAAGTAAGTCGGATAGACGGTGTGTCTCACCCTGAACATCCTTCAAGGAAAAATCGACCGCCGAATCACCTTCCTTAATGCCATTCTCGAGTCGGATGCTATTTGATGGGGAAGGGTTCTCATCTAACCAGGGTAAGCAGTACGATTGCAGTTCTGACGATGGGGACAGCCGACTCGGGGTAATCGTTTCTGTGGGTTTGGGGGGGATAGGATCAAAGTGTTCTTCCATCTCTGGCGTTAGGCTCGCAACGATCTGCGTCGGGAGTCCCACATCCTGTGTCTTGGACGGTTCGGTGGTTATAGGAAGTGCTGGTGCGCATGCTGTAATGAACAGTACGAGCGCAGGCAGCGAAAGCCGCTTTCTCATATGGAATTCTCCTGGACCGTTTCTTTTTACCCCAAATCAAGTATTTCTTGTGGCATCATCTGAATGCTATCTCAATCGTCCTTAACCGAAATATGGTGAATCGGTATGCCCGACCATAGTATGGTTGTAATATTATGAAAATGTAAGATCTTCTGACTGCACTCTAAGGATTTTCTGGTCGCTATTTCCCAGTTCACTCGGAATAACATAGGGGATGAATCCTTCTCGATCTACGGATTTCTCTGCGCTCTCGATACTGCCCGTGAATAGCAGATCAATGTTCCTTTGGTTGAAAACGTCAGGTCCATGGAAGAAACCCCGCCCGACAGTCGTCAGGAAATAACATCCGCGATATGCTATGAAGTAGGCATGATCATTGGCATCATTCTATGGCTGTATCTACCATGGGCAACGAGGAGAAACCATGGTTGATCCTAAGCAAAAAATCATGAGAGCGCGAGACTTCGATTTACCCGATTATTTCGACATGCAGGCGGCGATGGGTCAGACCAAACATGTGGGTGGCTGGACTGCTACCCAGGAGTTAGCGCAGCTTTGCCACTTGCAGGAAGGGCAGGAGATTCTATACGTCGGTTGTGGGGCGGGCACCGCCGCCACCACAATTGCGATGGAATATAAATGTCGCCTAGTCGGAGTAGACCTGCTTGAGGCCATGGTCGAGAGCGCACGCGAATGGGCGGTTCGGCGAGGCGTCGCGGAGTGGACGGAATTCCGGGTCGCCGATGCCCAGGACCTTCCCTTCGAGGATGATCGGTTTGACGTCCTGATCTGCGAATCGGTAAATACTTTCGTGCCAGACCTAGATATAGCAGCGCAGGAGTATGTGCGGGTGGTAAAACCCGGCGGCTATGTGGGATTGAACGAAGCGGTTTGGGTCGATACTCCACCTGAAGCGGGCTCTGGGGTTATGACGGCATTAACCGGTCAGAAGCTTCGCAATTCGGAGGAGTGGATAGCGATGCTCGACAGGGCAGGATTGGTAAATCTCGTCGATCGTGTCTATGCGGTTGAGATGAAAAAAGAAGCTCGTTCTCAACTTGGATTCCTTAGTTTTTGGGATTACATGCGGATTCTCGGCCGATTCCTATCTACATTCCTTTTCGATGCGAACACACGGAAACTTATGTGTCTCGCACTCTCTGAGCCAAGAGCGATGTATGACTACATGGGTTATGGACTGTATGTTGGGCAGAAGCCGGCGAATCGAGAGTTCAATCAGGAGAGGGGAAAATAGAGGTGCAGAAAATATCCACGGAAGATCGAAAGACGATACTCAAATGGTCAATCCAATCGGCTGTCGGCCTGGTAGGATACGCGGCGATACTGTTTCTGGCAGCGGGGCGGTTGGATTGGATATGGGGCTGGATTTTCATCGGGCTCACGCCCCTTTTCCTCTCCGCCATAAAACTCGCCACCCAACCGTGAAGAGGGCTACTAAAAAGGCGGTTTTCATCCCGCCGAGTCTAAATCTTAATCGATAATTCCCTATGTTTAAATACATGTGCCTGTTAGGAGCAATTGAAAAGCGAACCATTTTGGCTTCAAAA